>PMYN01000007.1:6179-6586 GCA_003171215.1 Gemmatimonadota bacterium
GTCTCGCGGCGAGATCGACGGCTTCCTCACCGGCATGGTTGACCTCGTAGCACAGATCGAGGGTCGCTGGTGGGTCGTCGACTGGAAGTCGAACACGCTCGGACCGACGGCGGCGTCGTACCACGACGATGCCCGGCGCCAGGTGATGATGCATGAGCATTACGTGCTCCAGTACCACCTGTACGTGGTGGCATTGCACCGGTTCTTGCGCGCCCGTCTCGGTGCGGCCTATGACTACGACCGCGACTTTGCGGGGGTTGGCTATGCCTTTCTGCGCGGGCTTGCCATGGGCGCGCCTGCGTGGTTCACGGATCGGCCGTCCGCCGCGCTCGTGACCGCGCTCGACGATTGCATCGGGGGCTACACGCGATGACCATAACCGCTCCCACTCGCAGCGATGAACGTGC
>PMYN01000072.1:0-5556 GCA_003171215.1 Gemmatimonadota bacterium
CTCGCGACCGACACCATCTACCATACGCACCGCGGCCCGATGCTGCGCGCCGGCAAGCTATGGGTCTCACGGCGCTGGACCGTGCTCGAGCCGAACGACGTGAACGGAGTGTTCGAGCACGCCGCCATGGCGCGGAGCTCGGCCGACATCTTCAAGGCCTTCGACTCGTACGCGACCCCCGCACAGAACGTGCTCACCGCCGATCGTGGCGGCCACATCGCGATCCGCTCCACGGGGCACTACCCGATACGCCCGAAGACCGCGCCGCGCGGCGACGTGCTCATCGACGGCAGCACGAGCGCGAACGACTGGCAGGGTTGGTGGCCGCTCGCGGACTATCCGCAGTCCGTCGATCCTGTCCAGGGCTATCTCGCTTCCAATAATCAGCAGCCGAAAGATCCAAAGGTGGATCCCCGCTACTTCGGCTGGGACTGGCCCGATCCGTGGCGCGCCATGCGCATCAACGCACTGCTCCGCGCGGATTCCGCGGTGACGCCCGACGCCATGCGCCGCTTCCAGACCGATCCGGTCAGCGAGCGCACGAAGATCTTCGTTCGCGCGTTCACGCAGGCGGTGGATTCCGCGCCCGCGCCGCGCGACAGCGCGCTCACGCACGCGGCGAAGATCCTTGCCGCCTGGGACCAGCGTTTCACCATCGACAACGACGTTGCCGTGCTTTACGTGGCGGCGCTCGACGAGCTCACGCGTCGCACCTGGGACGAGCTCGTGATTCCCGGCGCGACCTCGAACGACCGGCCGCGCGGAGCCGCGACGCCGAGCGCCACGATGCTCACCGAACTGCTGAGCGACCCGAAGAGCCCGTGGTGGGACGATCGCTCGACCAGGAACGTCGTGGAGGATCGCGACATGATTTTGCGCGCGAGCCTGCTCGCCGGCTACCAGCGCACGGTCAAGCAGTATGGGGAGCCGGGCGACGCCTGGCGCTGGGGATATGTGCGGTACGCGAACATCCATCATCTGCTGCGCATTCCGGCGCTCTCGCGGCTCAACATCCCGATGCAATCCGGGCCGGGCACGCTGAATCCGTCGGGAGGAGACGGGACCGCCGGCTCGAGCTGGCGCATGGTCGTCGAGCTTGGGCCCGAAGTTCGCGCGTGGGGCACCTACCCGGGCGGACAGTCGGGCAACCCCGCGAGCAAGCGCTACGACGATCGCCTGGCCAAGTGGCAGGCCGGCCAGCTCGACACGCTCCGCTTCCCGCATCGCGCGGCCGATCTCTCCGGGCGCACGCTGTCATCGACGCTGACCCTGACGCCGGAGCACCAGCCATGATGCAACTCGCCCGACTCGTGCTGCTGGCGACAGCGTTCGCCGTCGCGACGTTCGCCCTGGGCTGGTGGGCCGTTCCGCTCGTGGCGGCGGGCTACGCGGCGATCACGACCGCGCAGCGCGGCAGCGCCCTTCTCTCGGGCTTCGCCGCAATGCTGGGGTGGGGCGCGTTGCTCGCCATTACCGCCTCGCGTGGACCGGTCGGCACGCTCGCGACGGAACTCGGCGGGGTGCTGCAGCTCAGGCCGATTGGCGTGTATGCGGTGACGATCGCGTTTCCGGGGCTTCTCGCGATCAGCGCGGCGGTCGTCGCGCGCGCACTCGCGTCAGCCCGGAGCTGAACGGCCGCCCCGCCGACCGGCCTCGCGGAGATTGCGGCGGACCTTGTCGAGCAGATGGACCAGGGATCGTTGCTCTCGCGTCGTGAGAGCCGTGGGTCCGCGGTCCGCGGCGGCCTCGATGAGCGGATCGACTTTCTTCAGGAGCGCGAGCCCCTCTCTCGTAACGCAGCAAATCACCTGTCGCCGGTCGGGCGTCGAACGCTCGCGCCGCAAGAGGCCCGCCCGTTCGAGCTTGTTCACGAGCCTCGTGATACCGGGCGCCTCGTCCACCAGCCGGTCGCGAACCGTGAGCGTGGGAAGCCCTCCCGCGCCTGCACCTCGCAGGATCCTCAACACGTTGTACTGTGGCTGCGTGATGCCGAATGGCGAGACCGCGCTGTTCATTGCGCGACGCATCAGCGACGCGGTGCGCACCACGCTCAGCGACGCCTCTTCCGCGGGAGACCGGAACGGTTTCCGCTGGAGTATCTCTTCCTGCAGTGCGGACCGCCGTTTGGCCACGAGCGTCACTTCGCGGCGCGCGGAAGTTTTTCCGGCAAGTCGGCCACGATGAACGCGAGCACCGCCATCGCCGCCACGCACCGTTGCATCTCCACCGGATCGAGCTTGTCCACGGTATCCGCGTCGGTGTGGTGAAACCAGAAATACTTCGAGCCGTCCACTTCGAGCCCGACGCCTGGCACGCCCAGCTCCATCATCGGGCCGATGTCCGCGCCTCCTCCGTTCGCGCCGATCTCGATCGGCCCCACGCGATTGAGCAACGCGCCGATCTGTTTCATGATGACGCGCGCGGAATCCGACCCGGTGAAGCCGAGGCTCTGCGGCGCGAACACGCCGCCGTCCGACTCCACCACGAGCACATGCTTGTCGGCCTCACCCTTGTGCGCCTCGCGGTACGCCAGCCCGCCGCGACCCATCGTCTCCTCGTTCGTCCATCCGACGACGCGGATGGTCCGCTTCGGCTTCAACCCGAGCTTCTTGATCAGGTTCAGCGCTTCCCACGCCACCACGAGCCCGCCGCCGTCGTCCATGGCACCCTGCCCCACGTCCCACGAGTCGATGTGGCCGCCGAGCACCACCACCTCGTCGGGCTTCTCGGATCCGCGAATCTCGGCGATGGCGTTGCGGCTGGGCACGTCGGGCAGCGTCTGCGCTTCCATCTCGAGCCGCACCACGACCTTCTCGCCGCGATCGATCATGCGATGGATCATCATCGCGTCTTCGACCGTGATAGCGGCGTGCGGAATTTTCTTGACGGTGGAATCGTACGCCATCTGCCCGGTGTGCGGCGTGCGCATGGAATACGGCGTGATGGAGCGGATCAGGCTGGCCACGGCGCCGGCTTTCGAAGCCGCGATCGCGCCGTCGCGCCGGTACGCCACGGTCTGCCCGTACGACACGAACGGCGCGTCGAAGAGAACGATCTTTCCCTTCGCCTCGGCGGCGCGCCGCGTGAGCTCGGCGAAGTTCGAAACCACCATGACCTCGGCGGTGATCCCGCCCTTCGGCGTGGCGATGCTGCCGCCGAGCCCGAGCATCGGCAGTTTCGCGATGCGCGGCTGCACGAGTGTCGCGGACTCCGTGCCGCGCACCCAGTGCGGCACCATCGCGGGCTCGCCGCGCACGTTGTCGAGGCCGTCCTTCTTCATGTCGGCCAGCACCCAGTCGATGCCGCGCTCGAGCGCCGCGGAACCGGTGAAGCGGTTGCCGGAGTAGTCGGTGAAGCGGGCGAGCTTGTTCCACGCCACGCCGCTGTCCGCGAGGGCCGCGGTCACGATACGTTGGGCAGTCGCTCCGTAGGACAGCGAAACGGGGCCGGATCCCTGCGACTGCAATGAAGCGTACGGAGTGAGAAGCACGGCACAGGCGATGGCGCGACGGAGCATGGCGGTCGTGGTCGTGGATGAAGGACGGTGTTTCAGGCGGACTGCGGCGAGCGTTAAACCTAGAATGTGAACCGGGTGGTCACCAGCACGTTGCGCGTGGCTATTGGAAAGAAGTAACGCGTGACTCCGTCCGTGTTCCCTCCCGCATACGCATTCGTGTTCAGAAGGTTGTTCACCTGCGCACGAATCTCCGTCTTGCCGGCGTGCCACGCGAGAGTGCCGTTGAACATCCACCACGAGGGCACGACGAGTTCGTCGTTGCCGTCGTTCGCCAGGTGGGAGCGATCGACGTACCGGGCCGCGGCGATCAGCGAGAGCGACTCCGTGAGCTTCACCTCCACCTGCCCGTTCCCTATGACCGGCGGCGTCAGCAGCGGCTCGACATCGTAGTAAGTGTTGCCGCTCGGCGCATCGAAATAGGCGAGGATGCGCGACTTCATGACGGTCAGGTTCGACGTGGCCGACACGCGGTCGGTGATGCGCCAGCGTCCTTCAAGCTCCACTCCACGGCGATAGCTCGCCGCCACGTTTTCGGTGAGCGGGCTCCCCGTCAGGCTCAGCTGGCCGATCGCGGCGATCTCGTTCCGGAACTCCATCGCGAAGACATTCGCATTGAGCGAGAAGCCGTTGCGGGCCCAGGTCGCGCCCGCTTCGTAGTCGTTCACCGTCTCGGGGTGCACCCGCGTGAGCGGGAGGATGTCGGTCGCATTGCCGGAGTTGAGATCGTCGGCGCCATCGAACAGGTCGTTGCGCGCCGGTTCGCGGCTGGTGCGGCCGAACGATGCGTATACGGTGAGTGGTGAGGAGTCTCCACTTCCGTGCCAGGTGATGCCGGCCTTCGGATTCAGGAACGTCCAGCTCACCGACTGCCCGCCGATGCCGGCGTTCGCGTCGGGCTGATAGCGGAACTGCGCGTCGCGCAGCTGCAGGTCGACGGAGAACCGGAACGCCCCGCGGTCGAGCGCCGCCTTGGCAAACGCGCTCTGCTCGTACTTGAAGCCGACGTTGGTATACTCGCGCGCGGTGAGATCGGGGCGGATCGCGTCGGCGTGCATGCGATGGTAGTTGCTCAGGTGCACGCCGAAGTCGAGCGAGAGGTCGCCTTCACGCACCGCGAGCGCCGAGAGCACGCCGTACCAGACGTGCGCGAGGTAGAAGTTGTCGATCTCGGTGGGATCGTACATCACGTCGAAGGCGCCGGCGGCCGAGTTGCGATACGCCGTGGTGGTGAGCGTCGCGCCGTTGAGGAACGCATGCGAGTAGGAGAGGCTCGCCATCTCCTGGTGGAAGCGGTCGCCTTCCGCGTCGCTCAGCGGATTGACGCGCCGGTTCACGGCCAGGTCGGCCTCGGACGCGGCCACGTACGCCTCACGGGTGCCGGAGACGCCGTCGAAGCCGGTGAACTTGACCGCGTCGCGCACGCCGAACCATCCGCCGCTCGCGAACGCGGACTGCGAATCGTTGCCGGAGTGCTCGCGGTAGCCGTCGGTGTGCAGCTTGCTGACGCGCGCGTAGCCGGCCCAGCCGTTGTCGGAAATTCCGGTGGCGTACTGCGCGCTCGCGTTCATCGTGTTGTACGAGCCGCCGGTGAGTTCCACGTCGCCACCGCGTGGCGTGGTCGCGAGCGGCACCGACTGGAAGTTCATCGAGCCCGCGTACGAGGCGGTGCCGAACGTGCTCGATCCCACGCCGCGCTGGACCTGCACGCTCTGGATGCTGTTGAGGAAATCGGGAACGTTCGAGAAATACAGCACCTGATCCTCGGGATCGTTCAACGGAACGCCGTCGAGCGTGATGTTGATGCGCGTCTGGTCGATGCCGCGGAGACGAAGGTAGCTGTACCCCGAGTAGCCACCGGCGTCGGAGTACGACGTCATCGAGGGCATCGTGTTGAGGAAGTTGGGCGCGTCCTGGCCCGTGAAGGTCTTGACGATGTCGCCACGCGTCATGGTGGACTGCGCGGCGGGTGTGGCGAGCGTCCCACGCACCGCCTTCACGACGACGGTCTCGAGGGTGTCGCGCGACTTCTTCGTGGAGTC
>PMYN01000072.1:5584-20147 GCA_003171215.1 Gemmatimonadota bacterium
GGAGAGGTGGTGACGATCCGGAGTGCGCCCGTTCGGAATGCGCAATAAAAAACGCGCCTCCCAGACGAGCGGGTGGCGCGCAACAGCAACCAACAGGAGCTGCGCGACACGCCGCACTCCCTACGCCGGTTTAAACCGGATCAGGTTCCAAGGGACTTTCTCAGCCGCGGTTTTCACCGCGGCACCCCTGGCGGCTGTCTCCGAATGATTACTCGGACGCGTCCGCGCGCGCCAGTCCAGACACAGCGCCTGCGACGAGGCGGTCAGAATACCTGCAGGTCGCGCGCGAGCACCACGTTCCCGCTGAACTTCGAGCGCACCTCGGCGAGCATCCGCTCCTCCGACGCGCCGAAGAACAGCAGGTGCGTGAGGATCAGCAGCTTGGGCCTGGCGCTCGAGGCGATCGTCCCGAGCTGCGTCGCCGAGGTGTGCGACTGCGCATGGTACTTCTGCCGCAGGACGGGAATCGAGGCGAATCCAGAATCGGAATACACCTCGTGAATCAGCACGTCGCATCCATTGCACGCCGCGGCGATGGCCGGGCTCGGCCGCGCGTCGCCGCTGATGACGATCGTCCGGTCCGGTGTCTCGATGCGGTAGCCGAACGCGTATTTCCACCCGCTGTGGGGAACGGCGAACGCGCGAATCGTGACTCGCGCATCGTTGTATATGACGCCCTCGGCGATCTCATGGACGTTCGCCTTCCATCCGTTGGCCGGCGGGCCGCCCGACGCTGCAAGGCGCTCGCGAATGTCTTCGTCGTTGCCGTCGAGGATGCCGTTGACGAGGCGCTGGGTGCCGGGTGGGCCGTACACCTCCAGCGGAACCGTGCGCCCTTGGATCCACGGCGTGAAGAGCAGGTCCGCGAGGCCGAGCGTGTGGTCGGAGTGGAGGTGCGTGAGGAAGACACGCTGCAGGTTCGGCATCCTGAGACCGGGGACGCCCGCGCGCTGCGCGGCCACGGCGCGACGAACGATTCCGGTGCCGGCGTCAAAGATGTACGGCACGCTGTCGACGATGATGGCGACGGACGGACCCATGCGGTCGGGGTCGGGGATGGGAGTGCCGGTGCCGAGCATCACGATCGTGGTTCTTGATGACTGCGCGGCCAGCAAGAACGGAGAGAGGAGAATTAGAATTGCTCGCTTCATTGATCGCTCGATGCGGAATGCGGGGTGGAATCCGGGATGAGGAACTTCGACCCGATGCGGGATGCGGGGTTGGGATGCAGGAAGCGGGAAAGCGCGGATGCGTGATGCGGGACGAGATTGAGAGTGCCGAGTTCAAGAATGACGACCGTTTTCGCGTCGCGCTATGAACTGGCCGGCCGCCTCGAGTCTCTCCATACTCTCACTCACGCGTTCCGCATCCCTTCCGCGTTCCGCATCCTGTCTTTCCCGTATGCCGCCTCCCAACCCCACATCCCGCATCACGATGTTCTTGGACCGCGACCATTCAATCGCCAAACCCGGTTTCAGCCGCTGGCGTGTACCGCCCGCCGCCCTCGCCATTCACCTCGCGATCGGCCAGGCCTACGCTTTCAGCGTCTTCAATCTTCCACTCTCCACGCTGGTCGGTGTGGACAAGCCGGCGCCGACCGACTGGAAGCTCTCGACGATCGGCTGGATCTTCAGCACGGCGATCGTTTTTCTAGGCCTCTCCGCGTTCACGTTCGGGCGATGGCTCGAAGAGGCGGGACCGCGCAAGGCGATGTTCTGCTCGGCGATGTGCTTCGGCGGTGGGTTCCTCGTTGCGGCATTCGGCGTGCACGTCCACCAGATCTGGATCATCTACCTCGGCTACAGCGTGATCGGCGGGATCGGACTCGGACTCGGATACATCTCGCCAGTCTCGACGCTCATCAAGTGGTTTCCCGACAGGCCCGGCATGGCGACGGGCCTCGCGATCATGGGCTTCGGCGGTGGCGCGATGATCGGGTCGCCGCTCGCGGTCGCCCTGATGGCGCACTTCAAGACGCCGGCCTCGGCCGGAGTCGTGGAAACGTTCCTTGCGATGGGGGCGCTCTACTTCGTCTTCATGATGTTCGGCGTCTTCACCGTGCGTCTTCCCGCTCCGGGATGGGCGCCCGCAGGATGGAATCCGGCCTCGGGGGCCGGGCAGCCCAACGCAGCCAGGCGCGCGCCGCCCGCCCCCGACGTGCACGTGGACGAGGCGATCCAGACGAAACAGTTCTGGCTCCTCTGGGCCGTGCTCTGCCTCAACGTGACCGCGGGAATCGGCGTCCTCGGACAGGCGTCGCCGATGATCCAGGAAATGTTTCCCGGCGTGATCGGTGCCGCCGCCGCGGCGGGATTCGTGGGACTGCTCAGCCTCGCCAACATGCTCGGCCGGTTCGCGTGGAGCTCGTGCTCCGACATCATCGGCCGCCGCACGACCTATATGATCTTCTTCCTGCTCGGCGCGGTGCTCTACGCGCTCATTCCCACCACGGGCCGGGTCGGAAGCGTGACCTACTTCGTGGCGTTCTACGCCGTGATCCTCACGATGTACGGCGGCGGATTCGCGACCATTCCCGCCTACCTCCGCGACCTGTTCGGCGTCATGCACGTCGGCGCGATTCACGGACGGCTGCTCACCGCATGGTCGGTCGCGGGCGTCGCGGGGCCGGTGCTGGTGAACTACATCCGCGAGTACCAGATCGCGCACGGCGTGGCGAAGGCGAACGCGTATTCGGTGACGATGTACCTGATGGCGTCGCTGCTCGTGGTGGGCTTCATCGCGAATGCGATGGTGAGGCCGGTAGATGCTTCACATCATTGGAAGGGGGCACATGACTGAACCGACTGCTTCCGCGGAGAGGGTGAAGGTATTTCTCGCGTGGATCGTGGTGTTGATTCCGGCGGGGTGGGGAGTGGCGCAAGTCGTCTCGAAATCGGCGGCGCTGTTCAGATAAGAGTGGGGAGATTTCGACCCGATGCGGAATGCGGGGTTGGAGTACGGGAAGCGGGAAAGAGCGGATACGGGATTCGGAAGGAATGCGCAATCGGGAGGGATGCAGGATGCGGGTACTCCGCATTGCGCATCCCTCCCGCATGGCGCATCCGCTCTTTCCCGTACTCGGCATCCCAACCCCGCATCCCGCATCTGGCAGTTTGCGGTTGTGGCTTACGGCCGATCCTTGAACTGTGTGTAGAGTTCGGTATGCCGCGTATCCAGCGGCACCGGCCTCCCATCGATGAACAGGTACTTCGTGTCGGTGCGCGCCTCGAGAATGTCGCCGGTGGTCACCACGTCATTCGCCAGCTTTCCCGTTTCGAGCGATCCAAGCTTGTCGCCCATGCCGAAAATCTGGGCGGGCCAGATCGTCACGGACTTCAGCGCGTCGGACGGGAGGCGTCGAGCATTCCTTATAGAACGGGGGTGGGAAGGTACCGTTGGACTGCAAGAGGCGAGTGGCGAGACCAGATGGGAGTGGCGAGGATGAGTGGGGAGCGGGGAGAAACGCGAGGCGAGCGGCGAGCGGCGAGGACTGCCCCCCTTCTCATGACTGAGTCATCCGGTCGCCGTTCTCACCTCTCGAACTCGCCCCTCGCCTCTCGTTTCGCCCCACTCGCCCCTCGAACTCGCCACTCCCATCTGGTCTCGCCACTCGCCTCTTGCCCCACCCCTCACTTCTGTGCGTCCGCACTGAACCCTACCTTTCCAGAAGTGTAGAGAACCAATCCCCTACGAAGCCCGGAGCCCCCTGTGCGCGTTCGCTTTGCCCCTGCCCTCCTCGTGCTCGCAATGCTGCCCTCCCTCGCCCTCGCACAAGCCGGCAGAGGTGGACGAGGCCAGGGAGGTGGCAAGGGCGACAAGTACATCCCGACGAACGACCTGCCGAAATATCCGGCTGCGACAGAACTGCAGAAATACAATCCGGTCGTCTTTCTCATCGACCAGCGCAAGAAGCTGTCGCTGAGCGATTCGCAGGTGACGGTGCTGCGCGGCTTGCAGGCCAGGATCTACGAGCGCAATGCGGATCTGATCGCGCGGTACGACTCCGTCCAGCGCATCTACAAGCCCGAGAACGCCAACGACGCGTCGAATCTGAAGGCGGACAGCCTGCGCACGCGCTCGCTCCAGCAGACGCTCGTCATGAACGGCGTGCTCGACTCGCTCATGACGCGCCGTCAGAACGACGACCTCGACGCACTCGCGCTCATCGCCGACGACAACGCAAAGAAGAAAGCGGCGGACCTGCTCGACAAGCAGGATGCCGACTTCGCGAAGCTGATGCCCTCCGGAACGCCTCGACGGAGCCGACGCCGGCCGAACTAGCGCCGTCGTCGTCCGGAGCAGGCGCTAAGCGCCCTCGCCCTCGCCCTCGCCCGTCGCGCTCAGCACGAATCCAATCCCCCGCCGCGACGCGATCGACACCGTCGCGCCCGCGCCCGCGAGCTTCTTCCGCAGCCGCGTGACGTTCACGTCGACGACGTTCGTTCCCGGATCGAACGCCATGTCCATCACTTTCTCGAGCAACTCCGTGCGGGCGACCACCTCGCCCGTGTGCAGGAGAAAGTGCTCGAGGACGGAGAGCTCGCGCGGCGTGAGGTGCAGCGGAGCTCCGGCGACCAGTGCCACGCGCGTCAGCCGGTTGAGCACGAGATTCCCTGCGCTCAGCTGCTCCGTCCGTCGCGCGCCCCCGCGCCGTACCAGCGCCCGAACGCGCGCCTTGAACTCGTCGAAGTCGATCGGTTTGGTGACGTAGTCGTCCGCGCCCGCATCGAGCGCCATCACGACGGCGGCCTTGTCGGTGTTCCCCGTGAGCACGAGCACCGGCGTGTCGCGGCTCTTGCGGCGCAGCGCCTGCACGAGCGGAATGCCGTTTCCGTCGGGCAGCACGAGATCGAGGATGATCGCGTCGTAGTCGTTCACCATCGCGAGCACCCGTCCCGACTCGCCCGTGTCGGCCGTGTCGACCGCGAAGCCGCCCTCTTCGAGCAGCTTCGTCACCAGCAACCGGATTGTCGGGTCATCGTCAACGACCAGAGCGCGCACGGAGGCACCGGAAAAAAGGGGCGAACTGGGGCCTGAAGCTTCCCCTTCAATTATGACAGAAATGTCATACAAATCACAACGTCCTGTAATTCGACAGCGACCATCTTCTTTACGCGGTCCTGGACTGGGCGATGTGGACCCAGCCTAAAGTCCCCCTCGATTGACGAGGACGGAAACCGCAGACAAACCCGTCTCGGAGAAACCACACCATGTCGAAGTCCACGAACTTCCTTACGATCGGCGCACTCGTTGCCTTCGCCGCCGCCAACACCGCCTCGGCCCAGGTCACGCAGACCGTCACGTTCCAGGTGACCGCCATCAACCAGATCGCCGTCAGCGGCGCCCCGTCCCTCACGATCAACACGGCCGTGGCCGGCAGCGCACCGACCGCCGTCACGTCGGCCGTAAGCACATGGTCCGTGACGACCAACCAGAGCACTGCCTCGATCACCGCGAGCATCGCCAGCGCCATGCCCGCCGGTTTGACTCTTTCCGCCAACCTTACGGCACCTGCCGGCGCGGCCAGCACAGGCCTCACGGCGCTTGGCACGACGGCCGTGAACGTGGTGACCGGCATCACGAAGCTCAACTCGGCAGGGCTCGGGCTGACCTACCAGCTTGATGCGACCGCAGCCGCCGGCGTCGTTAGCTCATCGACCCGCGTCGTTACCTATACCATTACCGGCGGCGTCTGAAGTCATCACGCTGCTCAAAATGACAAAAGCGTAATACAAGCCACAACGTCCTGTAATTAGACAACGACCATCTTTTGTACGCGGTCCTGGACTGGGCAAGGTGGACCCAGCCTAAAGTCCCCCTCGATTCTCGAGGACGGAAACCGCAGACAAACCCGTCTCGGAGAAACCATACCATGTCGAAGTCCACGAACTTCCTTACGATCGGCGCCCTCGTTGCCTTTGCCGCCGTCCACACCGCCTCGGCCCAGGTCACGCAGACCGTCACGTTCCAGGTGACCGCCATCAACCAGATCTCCGTCACCGGCGCCCCGTCCCTCGTGATCAACGCGGCAACGGCCGGCAGCGCGCCGACCAGCGTCACGTCGGCCGCCAACACGTGGTCCGTGACCACCAACCAGAGCACGGCGTCGATCACCGCGAGCATTCCCCTCGCCATGCCCGCCGGTTTGACCCTTTCCGCGAACCTCACGGCACCCGCCGGCGCGACCAGCGCAGGCTCGCTGGCACTCGGCACGGTGGCCGTCAGCGTCGTCACCGGCATCACGAAGCTCAACTCGGCAGCGCTCGGGCTTACCTATACGCTCGACGCCACCGCAGCCGCCGGCGTCGTCAGCTCAGCGACGCGCGTTGTTACCTATACCATCACCGGCGGAGTCTGAAGTCATGAACGCCTCGGCATCGGCGGTGCGTCGAATCTGGCGCACCGTCGCGGTCGCCGGGTTGGCGTTTGGGGCAAGGGATGCCCGGGCACAGATCAGCGTGTCCGGCAATCCGACCGCGATGAAAGTGACGGCGGCGGTGGCAGGATCGGCACCGACGGCCGTCAGCAACGCTCTCACCACCTACTCGCTCTCGACCAACCCGGTCCGCCACTTCACTGTCACGGCTAGCATCAACTCGCCGATGCCCGCCGGAGTCACGCTCAACATCACGCTGGCCGCCAGCAATGGAGTCAGCGTCGGCGCGGTCACGCTCAGCACGGTGGCGCAAAATGTCGTCACCGGCGTTTCGAAGAGAATGTTCGGCCAGGTCATCACCTACACGCTCAGCGCCACGGCCGCGGCCGGAGTCGTACCGCTCCAGACGCGGATAGTTACTTTGACCCAGATCAATACACCGTAGGAATACGCCCATGAATCGCCGCCGCTCCGCCTTGCTGATCGCCGCTCTCGCCGCCTGCATCGCGCCGGCGGCGGCTAGCGCGCAGATCGCCGTGCTGAGCAGCACGGTCGAGGAGAAGATCGCGGTGCCGGGCGAGAAATACACGGGAACGATCATCGTCTCCAATCCCGGCGCGCAGCCGCAAGTGGCGCGCATCTATCAAACGGACTACCGGTTCGCGTCGGACGGAACGGCGCACTACGATGATCCCGGCTCGTCGCCGCGCTCGAATGCGTCGTGGATCACGCCGCAGGCGACGCGGATCACCATCCCGCCGAACTCGCAGGTGGCGGTGCCGTATTCCGTCGTGGTGCCACAAGGCGATTCGTTGCGCGGCACCTACTGGAGCCTGATCATGGTGGAGGGCGCGACCACCGAACCGTCGGCCGCCGGAAGCGCCGCGGGAAAACCCGCGATGTCGGTGGGTGCGGTGATGCGCTATGCGATTCAACTCGCGACGCACATTCAGAACTCCGGCACGCGCACGGTGCAGTTCAGCTCGGCCGCCGCGGCCAAGACGGCTGCCGGCGGCGCGGCGCTCGACGTCGACATGCTCAACACCGGCGAGCGCGGGTACCGGCCGACGCTCTGGGTGGAAGTGTACGACGAGAAAGGCGTGCTCCGCGCCAAGGCCAAGCAGTCGCGCGGCCTGCTGTATCCCGGCACGTCGCTCCATCAGCATTTCGACCTGGGCACGCTGCCGAGCGGCACGTACAAAGCGGTGGTCTTCGCCGACACCGGTGAAGATTCGGTGTTCGCCACGCAGTACACGATCAGCTTCTGATCGCTCGCCCATGTCGCTGCGCCGCACCCTCGCCGCTTCGATTGCCATCGCGTTTCATGCGGTGGCGATAGGCGCGCAGACGCCGGGCAACGGACTGGAACTCCGCGCCGCGGCCACCGACAGCTCGCGCATCGACGGCGGCAGCGTATTCACCTCGGTCTTCACCGTGAAGAACCTGGGCGCCGACACCGCCCGCGTGCAGCCGACGCTGATCGTGCCCCGCGGCTGGACCATCGTAATGGGGAACACGGCGTTCGCCATCGCACCCGGCAAGACCGAAACCTGGCTCGTGGGCATCTCGGTGCCGGGCAGCGCGCCGGCCGCGAGGTACACGATGCGGGGCGCGCTCGTCGCCGATGGCAGCACGGTGTCGGATTCGATCGTCGTCCGGGTGAACGAGCACCGTGCGATCGAAATCGTCTCGCTCGACGTCCCCGGCTGGGTCATCGCCGGCTCGCGCTACGAAGCGCGCTTCCTCGTTCGCAATCGCGGCAATGTGCCATCCACGGTGGGGTTGTCGGGGTCGACGAGCCGTGGTACGCGCGTTGACGCAGACCCCCTCTCGGCGACCATCGCGCCCGGCACGAGCACGACGGTCACCGTCCGCGTCGCCCTGTCCGGTACCCTGGCCCGCACGACCGACGACGTGCTCGAGCTCACGGCGGTCGACCAGGCCGATGCAAGCGTTCGCGTCACGTCGTCGGCGCGCACGACCATCGTGCCGCGCACTTCGGTCGGGAGCCTCGCCACCGTTCCGGCGATGCTGTCGCTTCGCTCGATCGGCGCGGCTTCGGGCGTATCGCCGGTCGCGCTGGCGGGCGCGGGAATGCTGGCGGACAACACGACCGCGGTGGACTTCTTTCTTCAGGCACCCACCGGACGCGACACGCCGTATGGATTCGGTGAGCGCGACGAGTACCGCGTGAACTTCAAGTCCGACCGGTTCTCGCTCAAGCTCGGCGACAACGGGTACGGTTTCTCGCCACTTACGTCGAGCGGGATGATGGGAACGGGTGCCGCGTTTGAAGGCACGGCGGGCCCGCTGTCCGCCGGCGCGTACGCGCAGCAGCTGCGCTGGATTCCAGGATCGATCAGGGAAGAGGGCGTGTTTGTCGGGACCGCGCCGGACTCGGCGCGCCAGCTCTCGACCACGTTCGTCGAGCGGCAGTCCACCGGTGGTCCGGTGAGCGTGGGCAGCGTCGGTGGCCGTGCGCGCCTTCCATGGGGTGCGGAAATTCAGCTCGAGGCCGCCACCAGCGACAGCAGCCACACCTCCGGCCTCGCGGAACGTGCGCGGCTTTCGGGCACGCTGAACAACGTGAGCTACAACTTCGGCGTGCTGCACGGCGGCACCGACTTTGCGGGCCCCGCGCGCAGCACGACGGCGCAGGACGGCATGCTGACGACGCGGTTCGGAAAGGAGTTCACGATCACGGCTTCGGGCAGCATCCGCGCCTCGGACTTCTCCACGCCGTTCTCCGGAGTACCGGCGCAACGCTTCGCGATGGCGAACATCGGTGCGAGCTACGGTGGGCTCGCGCAGCTCGAGTACGGCTGGCTGAGTCGCCGCGACGCCGCGATTCTTTCGGCGTTCGACGGAACGCAGCACGGATTGCGCGCCACCAGTTCACTGCCGCTCGGACCCGCGAGTCTCTCCGTGAGCTACGAGCGCGGCACCGTGAACTCCGATATCGAAGCGGCTGGACACCCTTACAGCGTCGTGACCGTCAGCGCACAGACCAAGCTCGGCGAAGCAGGCACCCTTTCGGTATTCGGCGCGCACGACGACGGCAACACGCTTACCGGCGCGATGAGCGGCGTCGCGAATGCCGGCCTCAGCGTGCAGCTTCGGCTTCCCTTCCATTTCGAACTCTCGTTCTCGACATCGGCGCAGCGCGCGACGCTCGGCGTGTTCGACGGATCCGGCTCCTGGTTCAGCCAGTCCGACGCCCGCGTCGACTATCGCTTCGTGGGCGGGCAGTCGCTCTCGCTTCACGGGCGCGTCTGGCAGAATCCGTCCGTGGTGGGATCCGCCGACGCGCGCGCGATCTATCTCGAGTTCCGCTCGCCGGTCCGGCTCCCGGTTGGACCGTCGCGAGTCACCGGGCGTGCCGAAGGGTGGATCACTGATGCCGCGACGGGCAAACCGCTCGTGGGCGCGCTGGTGCGAATCGCCGACCAGGCGGCGGTCACGGACAAGGATGGGCGTGTGGCGTTCAGCGGGCTCGCGCCTGCAAAAGAGCGCGTGTCGATCGACGCAACGGGCGCGGCGGCCGGAGCCATGCTCGTCGGCGACGCGTTCGTCGACACGCGCGAGAAGTCGACGCGCCCCGTGATGTTCGCGCTCTCCGTGGCGCGCGGCGGAAGCGTTCGCGCGCTGGTGCGAATCCTCGGCCCCGCGCTCGGCACCCTCGCCGAGAACACGGACTCGATGGTGACCGTCGGCATGGAGCCCAACGTGCTCGTCGCGCTGGCGAGCGGGCGCGACACTGTTTATCAGTCGAGCGACGAGAGCGGCCGTCTCGACTTCGGCACGGTCGCGCCGGGCACGTGGACGCTCGTCGTCATGCCGAGCGACATCCCGGACCACCACGTGTTCGAGACGGACCGGATCGAGGTCACCGTGAAGTCGGGCGAGCGCCGCGACGTGGAGCTGCGGCTCGTGCCGCAGCGGCGCACCGTGACCTTCATCGGCCACGAGGATATCGCGCTCAAGGCGAAGCCGCTGCCCAACAAGTAAACAGGACGGAGAACCAACGGCAGCGCCGTCACCTGACAGCGGCCAGCTCTCTAGCTACCGGACAACGGCCTCTTTACCGATCGGCGCGCCGATCGGTAAAGAGGCCGTTGTCTGGTAGCTGCTTGCTGACAGCTGTCAGGTGAGAGTGTTGCCGTTGCCCTTGTCGTTTGCCGAGAGCAGTTAGGGCACCACCCCCATGACCTTCTTCCCCTCGGTGTCGTACACCTCGAGCTTGCCGAACTTCCTGAGGATCTCCTCGACCTTCTTGCCGTCGCCCACCGCGACGATCTGCACGCGAGCGGGGTCGAGATACTTCCTCGCCGCCGCCTGCACCTGCGCGGCCGTCACGCCCATCACGCGCTGCGGATACTTGTCCCAGTAATCGGCCGGGAGCTTGTAGATCCAGCTGGTGACGTAGTAGTTGAGCACCTGCTGCGGGCTCTCCAGCGAGAGCGCGAACCCCGCGACGAGCGAGCGCTTGCGGTCCTGCAGTTCCTTCGCGGGAACCGTGGTGTCGCGAATCGCGACGAGCTCTCCGAGCAGATCCTTCAGCGCGGGCTCGGTGACGTCGGACCGGACGTCCGTCTGCGCCGACCAGGTGCCGCGATAGCGTCCCGCGTTCAGGCCGCTGTAGGCGCCGTAGGTGTAGCCCTTCTCCTCGCGCAGGTGCACGAAGAGACGACCCGTGGGTCCGCCGCCGACGATCGAATTCATGACGTCCAGCACGTCGTAGTCGGGATTCGTGCGTTCGATCGCCTGCGTGCCGACGATGAAGTTCGTCTGCACCGCGTTCGGCCGGTCCACGAGCCAGACCTTCGCCGGACCGATCGCCGGCGGATCCTTCGCCGCGATCATCGGAGTGCCCGACTTCTTCCAGCCGCCCAATTTCGATTCCACGAGCTGCTTCGCGCGTGCGTACGAGATGTCGCCGGCGAACGCGATGGCCGCGTGGTCCGGCACGTACTTCGATTTGTGGAACTCGACCATCGCGGCCCGTGTCACCTTGTCGAGCTGTTCGGGCGTCATGAGCAGGCGGCCCGCCGGGTCGTCGCCGTACATCACCTTCTGGTACAGTTCCTGTGCGAGGAACCCCGGGAAGGAACGGTTCTGGTTGAGCGACGTCTTCGTGCGCGTCTTGTACTTCGCGAGCTCCTCCTCGGGGAACGACGGATGGAGCAGGATGTCCGAGGCGAGATCGAACAGCTTGTCGAGGTTCTCGGTCAACGCGGAACCCGTGACGTTGGCGTCGAGCGAAGTCATGCCGGTGCTCACGCCGACGTTTGCGGACATCGTCTCGAGCTGCTCGGAGATCTGGTTCGTGTTGAGCGCGGTGGTTCCTTCGCGCATCATTGCCGCCGTCGCCGAGGCGAGACCGACGGAGTTCGGCGCATCGAAGTAGCCGCCCGCGCCGGACACGATCAGCTGAAAAGTCACCTGCGGCGCGCGATGATCCTCGAGCACGATCAGGTGAATGCCGTTGGCGAGGTCGCCCTCGATCGGCTTGGGAAGCTTCACGTCGAGAACCTTCTCATTGACCGGCGCCCTTCCCTTCATGACGACGGCCTTGCTCGACGGCGGCGCCGGCTGGCCGCCCTGCGCATGGGCCGGCGGTGCGGCGAACGCGAGCATGAGCCCGATCGCTGCGAGGTGCTTCGTGCGCGCAGACATCAGTTGCCTCCGCGGCCCGCTGCCGCCTTGGGGGTGGTGACGATCACCGAGCGATTCTCGGCGACCAGGTATTTCTTCGCGACGCGCTGCACGTCCGCCGGCGTGACCGCGGCGAATCGCGAGACGCGCGTGTTGATCCGCCCCGGCTCATTGTAGAACAGCGCGTCCTGCGACATCACGGCCGCCCTCTGCAGCGAGCTCTGGAGCTGGGCCACCACCCCGCGTTTCGCCGATGCGCGCGCCTTCTCGACTTCCCAGTCGGCGGGTGGCGCGGCCTTCACCTTCTCGATCTCCGCGTAGATCACCTTCTCGACGTCCGCGGCGGTCTTGCCGGGGTTGAGCGTCGCGCTCACCTGGAACAGCCCGGGCCCGCGCGTCTCCTGCTTGCCCGCAAAGGTGCTGCTCGCGAGCTGTCCCTGGTGCACGACGGCTTCATACAGCCGGGAGCTGCGGCCGCTGCCGAGCACCGTCGCGAGCACTTGAAGCGCCGCGTCGTCGGCGTCGGCGGAAGGCGGCACGTTGTAGGAGATGTCGACGCGCGTGAGCCGCGCGAGCGGATCTTCGAGCGAGAGCCGCCGCTCCGCCGTCCGCGGCTTCTCCGTCATGTCCACCGCGTCGGGATCCGGCTCGCGCGGGATCGACTCGAAGTACTTCTTCACCTTCGCGAGGCAATCCGCCGTCTTCACGTCGCCGACGATCGCGATGACCGCGTTGTTCGGCGCATAGTACGTCCGGAAGAAGGCCTGCACGTCTTCGACCGACGCCGCGCTCAGGTCGGCCATCGAGCCGATCACCGAGTGCTGGTACGAGAAGTTGTCGTACGCGAGCGAGTCGATCGCCTCGTACGTGTGGCCGTACGGATTGTTGTCGACCGCGAGCCGCCGCTCCTCCTGCACCGCGTTGCGCTGGTTGTCGAGATTCTCCTTGTTGATCACGAGGGAGCGCATGCGGTCGGCCTCGAGGTAGAGACCGAGGTCGAGCTGGTTGGCCGGGAGCGATTCGTAGTAGAGCGTGCGGTCCTTGTTGGTGGTGCCGTTCATGTTGCCGCCGTTATTGAAGATGAGCATGAAGTGCTCACCCGGCCCGACATTCTCCGATCCCTTGAACATCATGTGCTCGAAGAGGTGGGCGAATCCCGTGCGGCCGCGCCGTTCGTTGCGCGAGCCGACGTTGTAGCTCACGGCGATCGAGTAGACCGGCGCGTGATGGTCCTCGGCGATGATGACGCGCAGGCCGTTCTTCAGCCGCGTGTCGGAGAACGTGATGTCGCGTGACTCCGCGCTCGGATGGCTTGCCGCCCGAGGCGGAGTGGCGGCCGCTGCGACGACGACGAGCGCCGCGATCGCAGCGGCGGCGCCGAATCGATGCGTGAATGGTGATGCCATGTGGACTCCGGGAGCGGGTGTGAGGCCCTCAAACTCTTGCCGAGCACCGGTCAAGCATATCTCTTACATCGAATGCGACGCCACCTCATCGCTTGCACAATTGCGCCATCGCTCGCGCTCGGCGCGGCAGAAGGACACGATCATGAACGCCGCGAAGGCGATCATGGCCGGAGTGCTCGCGCCTGGGGAATCCGGTGCCAGGAGTGACCCGGTGAGTCAGACCGTGTGCGGATTGTGCATCGCGGTCCACTGCTGCAACGAATCGGCTTCCGCATGCGCGCCGCACTCTTCTCGCAGGATCCGGCAAGCGGTCCCCAGCGCCGCCCACGTCTCAGCCGTGGTCGGCCCCCCGTTGGCAGCGTGGGTGAGCCGCTCGATGAGATAGTGACTCCGCTCGTGCTCATGTTTGCGCAACACGGTGACGGCAGCGCGCACGTGACTCCAATCACCGGCGGCCGACTGCCCGTCGTTCTCGTTCGACGGCGCGTGCAAGGACGAACGCGCTGTCGTTGCGCGGCGAACCGCGTCGCGGATGGCCGCGCAGTCGTGGTCCCACCTGCGCGCCGTTCTCAGCCGTCCACGCAGCAGATAGTCCGCCGTGACTGCACCGAGCGCAGCAACCAGGACCAACAGAGGCCACGTCGCCGCCGCGCTCCGCAAGGTTGTTCTCCCCAACACCTCATCGAAAGCGCCACGGACCGCGGCCGGCCCGATCATCATCAGGGCCAGACCCAGGGCGAGAAAGCACGCAGTGAGCGTGGCGCCGATCAGATGCGACCGCAGCGCTCGGCGGCGCGCACGAGACAGTGAAGCCCCGAGATCGACAATCACCACATCACAATCGTCCGGGCTTAGGCTCTCGAACCAGAGTTCGTGCAGCCGGTGCTCTTGCACCAGGAATCGAGCGGCGTCGAGCGGCGTGGCGAAGTGCGGAACCTGAGACATCGTTTCACCCTCCTGAATGATCCGAATTCCGATCAACGTCACATCATCATCACATCATTGGGACTTGGGCGGCTGCTACGCAAGCGTCCACACGCCGCTGCGCTATCGTCCGAGCATCGGCCTCTGATGAACTCCAGATGCCGGCAGCGGAACGGAAACGCCCGTCCCATAGTTCACTCTC
>PMYN01000082.1 GCA_003171215.1 Gemmatimonadota bacterium
GATGTTAAAGACAGTTGCTCACCTGTCGCTCGTCGCCGTTTTTCAGCGCCTCACCTGTCACTCGGCGCCGTCAATCGCGTCCGCTGCGTCCTACGGCTGCGTGTGTTTCACGGTCGTGATCGTAAGCGTGGACGGGTACTGCGCCGAGTGGTGCACCACGTTGTGGGCCGTGACCGGCTTTGTTTCGTCGTAGTTGCGACCGCCGGTATTCAGGTTGCGGTCGAAACGCGGGAAGTTGCTGCTGCTGACTTCGATCCGCAGCTTGTGGCCGGCCGGGAAGTAGTTGCTCGTCGTCAGCGGCTGCAGTGTCACCTTGTACACCTTCCCGTTCTCCATCCATACGAGGGGCTTGTCGTAGCCGTTGCGGTAGCGCATCCGCTGGATCGACTCGTCCAGGTTGTACGCCGTGCCATCCGGGAACACATCGATGATCTTGATGGAGAAGTCGGTGTCCTTCGCGTCGGAGGACACGTACAGCGTCGGAACGATCGGACCGGAGACCTCCGTCCCTTCCTTGAATGCCTCGGTGGTATAGACGAGGATGTCCGGGTTCTCTTCCATCTTCCGCTGGTTCATCGCGCCCGGCACGACCGCGTTCCCCTGGCAACAGACGTTTCCTCCGTACGACATCACGGGGTGAAACGGGTCGTACGTGAAGGCGTCAGGCTTGTCCGCCGCAGGCGCTGCGGTGGTCAGCACTCCGTCACCATTGAGCGTGTTGGCCTTGCCGCCGCTCGCGAGGTAGAACGTCGTGGGCGTCGCGCCCTTCGGCGGCCACTGGTCAGCCGTCTGCCACTTGTTCGACCCCATCGTGTAGTAGTGGATCTTCGGGAGCGTGTCCATCACACCGTCGTTCGTGCCCTTCAGGAAACGGTCGAAGAACTCGTACATGATGTCCTGATAGCCCGACGCCATGTTGTTGAACCGCGCGTCGCCCATGTCGCGGTCGCCGACCATCGTGTGCTCGGTGGCGCGCGAGTAGCCACAGTGACCCGTGGGCGCGATGATCGCCCACTGCTGGTTCGCGGCGGCGCCCTTCGCCGTCTTCCGGACGATGTTGTACATCTCGAGGTTGGGACCGACCGAGACGTCGTACCACGACATGAACCAGAGTCCCGGCACGTTGATCCGCATGTTGTCGTGGTAAAGCCCGCCACGGTACCAGGCCGGGTCGTTCGGCGCGCGCTTGATCATCGCACCACCGGTCGCCACCGGCATGGAATCCGCGAAGATGCCGTGCGGTCCGTCGTGGTCGCTGATGAGGTTCGTTTCCGGCAGAACCCAGAACGCCTTGGCCCAGTCCACCGGCGGGTTGTGCTGCGCGAGATCGAACGACTTCGAGGCGCGGACGAGATCGGCCTGCGAGGTGCCGGGCGGGAACATCGGCCGGACCTGGTTCTGCTCGCCCTCGAGCCAGTCGATGAAGAGCATCTGCACGGCGCCGCCGCGATACCAGTTGCCCTGCTCGAAGTACGGCCCGACGCGGCCGACGCCCGCGCCGAATCCCTGCACGTTGAACGCGGCGTATCCGGGGTTGTTCTTCGCCACCACTGCGCCCTGCCACTCGGCCGTCGACGAGCAGCCGGTCGTCCCGACCTTGCCGTTCGACCAGGGCTGGTGCGTCATGTAGGTCACCTCTTCGTCGCCGTCCGACACCGGAGGTCCGAGGATGTCGTAGTTCCCCGTGGCAAAGAAGTGGCCGCGCTCCTGCATGTCGATGAACGCGTAGCCGCGCTTGATCGCAGTCAGGGCCTGCGTCATGTCGCGCGGCGCGCCGAGCGCGATATCCCAGTAGTTGAAGTTGTATGGAGTCCGCACCCAGATCCCGGGATATTTCTTCGACGTGTCCTTTGGACGGTAGATGTCGGCGGGAATGCGCGTGCCGTCGTGCATCCTGATCATCACCTTCCGATCGATGATCGCGACCGATTCCAACTCCTTCTCGATATCCCAGCGCTTGGCGCGCAGGCTGTCCTGATTTGCGGCCCCGCCGCGCTGCGCAAGCGCGGGGCTCGTGCTGGCGATGGCGCCAGCCGCGACAACGAACAGGATGCTGAGGACCCGCTTCATTTTCGTGCTCCCGTGGGGGGTGAGGTACGAATGTCCCGCGTCGCTTACGATTGGCGCCTCCGGCGGGAGCGGCAGCGCATCAGTCTCATGGTTTGGATCCTTCGCCGGAGCCATCCTTCGTCCAGACCAGGATGATTCCGCAGCTGCGATTGAGTGAGGCGTACTGAATCGGCATCGTCGCTACGCCGGCGTAGACCTCGATCCCCATCATCTGGCGCGGCGAAGGGAGGAGGTCGAGGCTGAACGGGACCGGCATCGGTACGTTGTCGACGAAGACGGTCATGAAGCACGCCGCCTCGCCGGTCGACGTCATGCCACCCGTCGCCCGGGCGCTCACGGGGTAGTAGATGTCCTCCCCGCCGCCGCCGGCGCCCTTCGTCATCGCCACGTTGATGCTGCTGAAGAGCCGCAGCAGTTCCGTGGGGTACGCGGGATTGTGCCTCTCGATCTGCTCCTGCGTCATGAACTCGCCCTGACCTTGTTTGCGGCGATTCTCGAACTCCGTCATCCGGGCCGACATGCGTTGCGCGGTGATGGTGACCGGCGCGAGCTCGGCGGGCGCCTCCGAGAGCGTGTACGAGAGCCGGAGCGTGTCGGAGGCCGACACTTGAAGGACCGCCGAGGTCGGGTGGAAGCCGGCGCGGCGAACGATGACGATGT
The DNA here is from genome assembly GCA_003171215.1 of Gemmatimonadota bacterium. GTDB lineage: Bacteria > Gemmatimonadota > Gemmatimonadetes > Gemmatimonadales > Gemmatimonadaceae > Fen-1231. The sequence continues at coordinate 2,731 of PMYN01000082.1, forward strand.
ACTGGCCGCTGGGGACGTCCACGATCCGGAACCGCCCGTTGAGGCCGGTACCGACCTGCAATGACGTGCGGAGAATGGAAATGCGCGCGCCGCGCAGGGGAACGAGACTCGTGTCGGTGACGAGTCCGTCAATCACGCCGTACGCGTCCTGTTGCGCGGCAGTGCCGGGCCGGACGCCGGGAGCGGTTTTCGCCGCCGCCGTATCCGGCCGGGTTCCCGGCAACGTGCGGCGTACCTGCTGAGCGGCAAGCGGCGCGTGCGCGACCAGAACGAAGAGAACGAGAGCCAGCCGGAGTCGGTTCGGGACCATGAAGAAAACTACGTCAAACTCTCGCCCAAAGGGAAAGCGAGAGCCGCGAGCCGCCCTGTATCGGCGACTCGCGGCTCTCACTTCTTCAACAGCACCCACGTGTCACTCTACGGAGCGCAGTTGTTCTGTCCGTTCGGTCCGAGGAACGCCCCACTGACTTTTGCACGCGTGAGACACTCGGCTTGCGGAATCGGCGATACGATGGCGACGAAGTTCTTGTTCGGGCCGGACGGTACGTCGAGCGGAAGTTGGTTCAGCCTCCCGTACCGCCGCATGTCCACCCAGCGCAACCCCTCGAACATGAGCGAGTAGCGCTTTTCGTACAGGATCTGGTCGAGAATCGCGGTCGACCCCGACGCCGGCGTGAGTGTCGACGGGGGCAATCCTCCCGAGACCTGCCGCGTGATGTTGAGTGCGGCAATCGCTCCCGCGGCATCGCCGAGCGCGAGCTTCACCTCGGCGTTCAGCAGGATCAGTTCCTCGTTCCGGATGACGGGCACCGGGGTGGCGGAGGTCGGATAGATCTTGAAGCCGATTACGGACGATGCGCTCGTGGGGCCCGATGAAGTGACGGGACCCTGCCGCGTGCCCAAGCCCGTGACGATCTTGTTCAGGACGCGATTGTCCATCGTGCCGTCGGCCTTGTTCTGTGCGTCGGTCAGATACGACATGTGCGCGTACAGCGTGGTGTTCGTGACCGGATCGATGCCGTTGAGCACGTCGCCGGTCGCCGAGGAATAGACATGATACACGCCGACGTTCATGTCACCGGCCATGTTGAGGAACGACGCCGCCAGCGCGGTCTGGGCTTTCGTCCAGTACGCCGCACCGCCGCCGCCCGTGGCCGCACCGCCACCACCCGTGGCATAGTATGCCGCGGCGCGGGCCTCGAGCGCACTCGCGAACTTGGCGAATGTCGCCGGTTTGTCGAAGCCCGTGAACCCCGAATGCAGCGTGAAGGGGAACGCGCTGCCGCCCGCCGCGAGCGCGGTCAGGGCGGAATCGAACGACGCGATGATGTACTTATACGCCGAATCCCGCGATACGAAGGGCGCGAGCTGCGTCGGGTCGGCGAGGATCTGGGTTACCAAGCCGAGTGTGTCGGTGTAGCTGATGATGTTGAGGAGGGCGGCCGCCTCCATTGTCTTCGCGAAACCCAAGGCCGCGCTCTTCTGCTGGGCGCTGAGGTTGCCGTTTGCGTTGATCGAGCTCTTGAAGTTGTAGATGTTCCGCAACGCTGTGTAGTTCCACAACGTCTGGTACAACCCCGCGGGATCCACCTCCGTCTTGGAGCCGACGGTGATGCCGATAAGGAGGTTGGTCGTGTTGCGCCCTTCCTGCGGCGTGAAGATGTAGGACTCGCGCCCGAACCGGCCCAAGGCCGACATGATTCCCGTGCGGGGCGCCCTGAAATCGGAGAGGAGCCCCGTGGCCGTCAGCTGCAGCGCGTTCGGATCGGCATTCGCTCCGAGGATCGTCGCCGAGTTCGGGTTGGTGAGCTGGAGCGGCTTGTCCGAGCACCCGGCGAGTGTCCCCGCACAGAGAGCCGCGAGAAGAATGCGGTTTCGCATCGAGTTTCCCCTCGACGTATATGAGACGGGCATGATGGTCGTTGATGTGGTTGACATGGCTTAGTACCCCAGGTCAACGCTGAAGAAGAACTGCCTGGACGACGGATACGGCCCGAGATCGATGAAGCGGTTGTAGTTCTGCGCCCCGAAGTTGTTGAACTCTGGATCGTAGCTCCAGTACTTCGTCAGCATGGCGAGATTGCGGCCCTGCAGGCTGAGTCGCATCTCCCGCGCTTTCAGGGCCGTGGCCCATGTCTTCGGTGCGGTAAACGTGACGGTGACCTCGCGCAACTTGACGTTCGTGCCGTCCGAGATGTAGGTGCGGTCGTCGCCGCCCGCAAAGGAGGCATAGCGCCACGCGCCGAGCTGCTTTACGGGGCAGCTAGGATTGCTGGAGCACCACGCTTGGCTTGCAGCCGGCGAGGGGGCGCTGTAGTCGCGCGCATTGCCACCTTCGTCCCAGAGGTTCTGGGTCATGTCGGACGTGAAGCCACCGTTGCGCCAGTCGATCAGCGCCGTGACCGTCCAGTTCTTCCAGCGGATCGTGTTGTTGAACTGGGTGGTCTGCCGCGGATTGGCGTCCGCGAGAATCGTGTCGTGAGTGACGACCGAGGCATTCGGATAGGCGGCCAGATATGCCGACTTGCCGCCGATATCCAGGTAGTGGCACAGCTTGCCGTCGGCGCCAATGGCGGTGTTGGTGGAGTTCTGGAGGCAGGTCAGGTTGGCGTTGCCCCAGATCAGCGTCGGTCGCGATCCTTGGACGATGCGGTTGCGCCCATAGCTCACACCGAAGGAGTTCGGCGCGTTGAACGCCGGCACCGGCAGCTTGTCGACGTTCTGGACGTTGGCCTGGAACGTGGTCTTGAAGGTCCACTCGAGATCGCGCTTGCTGATGACCGCGAGGGTGATCGAGCCCTCGAAACCGCGCGTCGAGATCTGCCCGCCGTTGATCGTCTGCGTGCCGAGACCGGAGCTCGGCGGAAGCGGGTAATTGAGCAACAGGTCCTTGATCACGCGCTCGTAGTGCGTCGCCTCGATACCGACCCGCTGGTTCCAGAACGCGGCGTCGATGCCGAATTCCATCTCGTTCATGGTCTCGGGCTTGATGCTGGCATTGCCGACCGTCGTGTTCGCGATCAGCGACCCCACACCGCCAATGTTGTTGCCGCTCGCGACCGTGAGGTCACGCGTGCCGTACGGCGGGCGGTTGCCCGACTGGCCGACGCCGGCGCGCAGCTTTACCTCGTCGATCATGCTGGTCCACTTGCTCAGCGGCTTTTCGAACCGGTAACTCGCCGAATACTTCGGGAAGGCGTAGAACTTCGATTGGCTGCCGTTGGCGCTCGAGCGGTCCTCGCGCACGCCGGCCGAGACCGAGAGCTTCTCGTCGAGCGCCAGGATCTGCTCGTTGACATACATCGCCTGGTCCTGGAACTGCTGGATGGCCTCGCCGAAGGTGTTGACCGTCGATGTCGGCGCCGCAACCAGCCGCGTCGGCAGCAGGCCCTGCGACCAGACGAAGTAGGTCTGCTGCGTTTGCGTCTCGGAGGAGAGACCGACCGACGTCTGCGCCGAGTTCAACCAGCGCCAGCCCGGCGTCCACGTATGGACCGCGTTGGCGCTCTGATTGAAGAAATAGCTGTTGCCGTTCGTCACCTCCGAGTTGCCAAGAAGGCCGTCGGCGGGTTCGAATTGCAGGTAGCCCGGCGAGTAGATCGTTCCCACCTGCTGGAATCGGTCGACGCCGCCGAGATAAGTGAGCTGCACGGCGTTGTGCGCCGTCGCGAAGAGTGAGTATCCGAGGCGCAGGTTGCCGGTCTGGCGCCAAGTCTCCTCGTTGTTGGTGATCGAGGTGAAGACAGCGAACGGGTTGGCGGTGCCGCTGCCTCCGCCCTGCATGTACATCGGGATGTATTGGCCGTTCGACATCTTCTGACGGATGTCGTAGATCGCCGGAGAGTAGCCGAACGCGTAGGTGGGGCTGATGCCGGTGTTGTCGTTGCCGCCGATGCCGTCCTGAATGAAGTTGTGCGTGATGTCGATGCCGCCGCTGACGGTGAGCTTGTCGCCGATCGTCTGGTCGAGGTTGAGCCGGCCTGACGTGCGCCGCGCGCCCGTGTTCAGCTCGATGCCCTTGCTCTGCTTGTCATTCAGCCCGAAGTAGAAGCGCGTGTTTCCGGAACCGCCTGAGGCGGAGAGCACGGTCTCGTACGCGGGATCGGAGACGCTGTACAGCTGCTTCTGCCAGTCATACCACGCGCATCCGCTGGCGGTGCAGTTCACCCTCGCCAGCGAATCCGCCTGGGCACCGCCGCCGAGCCAGGGCAGCACCGCCGTATCGCAGCCGGTGTAGCACCCGAATCGCCGCGAGCTCAGGTTCTTCTGCATGTTCTGCGTGCCCATGCGCTGCGTGACGCTGAAACGCGTCGCGCCGGCTTTTCCCTTCTTGGTGGTGATCACCACGACGCCGTTCGTCGCGCGCGAACCGTAGATGGCGCTGGCTGCGGCCGACTTGAGAATTTCGATGCTCTCGATGTCGTTCGGGTTGATGTCCGCCATGCGGTTGACCGTCTGGTCCTGGTTGGACGACGACGCGTTGCTCGACCGATCGATGGCAGACAGCCCCGAGGGGAGGGATGCATCGGAAACGATGACGCCGTCGATCACGAAGAGCGGATCGCCGGAGCCAAGGATCGACGTGGCGCCGCGGATCTGCACCTGCACGCCGCCGCCCGGCACGCCGCTGTTCTCCGAGATCGAGACGCCGGAGATCTTGCCCGCGAGCTGCTCGTCCACCGTCTTGGCTGGTGCCGATGTCAGGTCCGACGCAGAGACCGACGCGATGGCCGTGGAGGCGTTGCGCTTGTCGACCGTCGTCGCCTGACCCGTGACCGTCACGCCCTCGAGTTCGAGCACGTCCTTCTCGAGCGAGAAGTCGTGCGTGCTCGTTCCGGCGGGGATCAGTACCGACTGGCGCTTGAAGCCGATCACGCGAACGAGGATCGACACGTCGCCGCTGGGAACTCGAAGCCGGTAGACGCCCTCGACATTCGTACGGGCTCCGATTGCCTGGCCCAGTTGCGTGACGATGGCGTCAGCGACGGGCTGGCCGCTTTCCTGGCTGGTGACCTTTCCGGTCACCTCGCGCGTTTGCGCCCGCGCCGAAATCGGGACGGCGAAAAAAATCGCGGCGACAGCGAACAATAGTATCCGGCGCATCGAACCTCCTAAGAAGGAAGATGTGGGGGTAGTTTCGGCGCACCACGGAAAAAACGGCGACATCGCAAACTACTTCCTCTCTGGCGACCAATACTGCGGATGCATCCCAGCGCTGTCAAGCAAGGGGCCGGCCGCACCGGTTACGTAACGGCCCGTTCTCGATCCCGTAGCCTTGAATACCTCAGGGAAAGGCCGCGCGTCACCGGCCGGCCGGCGGCTCGCAGGTTGCACGGCGCCACGCGACGCTGGATGTTTCCCAACCGATGCTCATTCTTCTTCAGGTCGCCGCGGTCGCCACGGCCATCGCGCACTCGAGTCCCACGGTATACAACGGCCGCGCCGGCGAACTCGCGGCTCGCGCGCCGCGCATCGACGCGACGGTCACCGTGGATGGCACGCTGACGGCGGCTCCCTGGCTGCAGGCCGCGGTGCTGACGGGATTCTCCGGGTATCTGCCCGTGGATGGCGTGGCCGCGGAAGACTCGACGGAAGTACTCGTGTGGTATTCGCCGACGGCCATCTACTTCGGCATCCGCGCGTTCGAGGCGCACGGTGCCGTCCACGCGGCCTTGGCGAACCGCGACGTCATCGACGCCGACGACAACGTCCAGCTCATTCTCAGGCCGTTCCGCAACTCGCGCCAGGCCCTCGTGTTCGCGGTGAACCCGCTCGGCGTGCAGGAAGACGGCACGATCACCGAGGGACTCGCGATGAGCCGCGGCGCGGCGTGCGCGACGTGCCCGTTCGGCGTCAGCCAGCAGACGGGACCGCCGCCGACCGATCTGACGCCCGATTTCGTTTACGAATCGAAAGGGCACCTGACCGCGTTCGGATACGAAGTCGTCGTGCGAATCCCGTTTCGAAGCGTGAAGCTGCCATCGGCGGATCCGCAGGACTGGGGCATCAACATCATTCGTGTGGTGCAGCACTCGGGGCACTCCGACAGCTGGTATCCGGCGAAGTTCGCGGCCGCGTCGTTCCTCGGGCAGTCGGGAACGCTGGTGGGCCTGACGGGACTCGACCGCGGCCTCGTGCTCGACCTCAACCCATTCGTCACGCAGAAGGCGACCGGCGCGCCGCCCACCGGCGCGCCGCCGACGGGCGCGGCGCAAGGCTGGCAGTATGGCGTCCAACGTCCACAGTTCGGCTCCAACGTGCGCTGGGGGGTCACGAACAACCTGATGCTCAACGGCACCTACCGGCCGGATTTTGCCGAGGTGGAGTCCGACGCAACACAACTCGTGATCGATCCCCGAAACGCCGTCTCGTACCCCGAGAAACGCCCGTTCTTTCTCGACGGCGCCGAGCAGTTCAGCACGCCGAACAACCTGATATACACGCGCCAGATCCAGGCCCCGATCGGTGCGGCGAAACTCACCGGAAAGATCGGCGACGCGTCGTTCGCGTATCTCGGCGCGGTGGATGACGAGGGCAGCGGCAGCGGTCTCAACGGCGGCCACCCGCAGTTCAACGCGATCCGCCTGCAGGAGGACGTCGGGGAACGCTCGATCGTCGGCGTCGCCCTGACGGACAAGGAGGAGGGCGGCAACTACAGCCGCCTGGCGAGCGCCGACGCGCGGCTGACGTTCGCGAAAATCTATTCCCTCCAGTTGCAAGCCGCGGGCAGCACCACGCGCAACGGCACCTCGGAAACCGCCGGCCCCCTCTGGCAGGCGCACTTCATCAGGGGCGGCCGGACCTTCGTCCTCGACTACAACCTCTCCGGCATCGATCCCGAGTTTCAGGCGGCAAGCGGGTTCATCTCGCGCGCGGGCACGGCGGGAGGATCGTTCGACCACCGACTCACGTTCTATCCGGCGTCGAAGATCTTCGAGACGGTCGGCGCCGATGTCTCGTACAGCGATACGTGGGTCTACCGCAGCTTCACGAGCGGCCTCTCGCCCGAGGATCGCCGCTATCACTTCACGGCGCTCGCGACGCTGCACGGCGGCTGGAAATTGTACGCGGGTCTCTATTTCGAGAGTTACGGATACGATCCGTCGCTCTATGCGAACTACTACCTCGGCCACGTTTCGGCGCGCGACACCACGTACACGCCGTTCACGGGCACGGCGGCGATCGCCAACACCGACTACATCATCCAGGTCAACACGCCGCAGTTCTCGAAGTTCGATCTCTCGCTGCTGCAACTCGGTGGACGCGACGAGAATTTCTTCGAGTGGTCGGCTGCGGACATCAGCATCACCGAAGCGGCGCTCAACTACCGGCCCACCGACAAGCTCAGGGCGAAGCTCTCGTACAACGCTTCGATCTACTGGCGGCACAGCGACGGCACGATCGCCGGCAAGACGCTGATTCCGCGGCTCGACCTGGAGTATCAGCTCTCGCGGCCCGTGTTCCTCCGGATCATCGGCCAGTACGACGCGGCATACCAGGACAACTTGCGCGACGATTCGCGGAGCAACCTGCCGATCTTCATGCGGGACCCCTCGACCGGCGGCTACACGCGTGCGGCGCAGTTCCAGAGCAACCAGCTCCAGCTGTCGTTCCTGTTCTCGTACCAGCCGGTGCCCGGCACTGTGGCCTTCGTCGGGTATGGACGCAACCTGACCGAACCGGACGCGTTCCGTTTCGCGCTTCAGCCGTCCAACGACAACGTGTTCGTGAAGTTCAGCTACCTGTTCGGACTGGGCGGAACGTCGCGGTAGCGGCGGGACGCCGGCCGGCCCGCGGTGCGAGCTACTTCAGGCGCGCGGAGGCGAGCTCGACCAGCTTTGCCTCGATCACGCCGGTGCTGCCGCACTGGAGAGCTTCCGTCCTCGACCCGGAGTTCGGCACCGCGCTCGCGACGAACCCCACGCGCAACTTGGTGTGCGAGGCATCCAGCGAATCGAAGAGCGCCAGGAACACGATCGTCAGCCGGTACGAGTCGGCGTTTGGTCCCATGGTGGACTTCTCGCCGCAGTCGAAGATGCGCGACATCCTGTAACCGGCGAACATGGTTTGCGCCTTGGTGAGCTGCACCCCGACGAGCCCGTCAGCGGGATTATCCATGTCGATGGGCAGCTTGAGCTCGGCGAACGCGGCCTTCACGGCGGCGTACGACTTGGCGAGGGGCGCGTCGAGTGTGAACGGTACCGTCACATCTTCGATCGGAAACTTGTTCGGCCATCCGGCCAATCCGATGATGGCGCGGCTCGGCTGCGCCGCAAGGGTGGTCGCGGCGCAGCAGATGGCGAACAGCAATCGGCGCATGAATTATCTCTGTTGAGAGGGAGCCGTCGGGTGCCGCTTCACTTCGTCCAGATCGCGATAAGGCCGCAGGCGGGCGACTTGGAGCCGCCCTGACCGTCCGCGACCATGCTGTTGTACTGCGGCGGGATCGTGGCCAGCCCCGCGAAGACCTCGATGCCGTGCACATCCGACGGGCTGGGAAGCACGGTGCTCAGGTCTGGCGTGGCGTCCGGCAACGTCACGCCGTCGAGCATCACGCGGTACCAGCAGGGAACCGACGTCCCGCCCCCCGAGCCGTCCCTCCGTTGCACCACCCGCTGCTCACGAGTCGACATCGCGAACACCCCCGGGGCACCACTTCCGTACTGTATCACCCGCATCGACGGAACGTTCGTGAGCATCTGCCAGGTATCGACAGGGTTGCGCTTCTCGATGTCCTCAGCGGTGATGCTCGCCGTGGTCTGACGCAGCGAACGCCGCATCTCGAACTCTCGATGCCGCGCCAACACTTCGCGATCGCCGATCACCCGGACGGTGGCGAGCGTCGGAATGCGCGCCGCGTCGAGAATGAGCGGCACCGTATTCCTGCCCACGTCCAGCGGGACAGAGAGTTCTCCCGGCCTGTACCCGATCCCGAGCGAGTTCACGCGCGCCCGGCCCGGCTCGATCGCCGGCACGATGGCACGCCCCGCGCTGTCGGTCACGACCCGGCGCGCCGGCCCGTTCGCGGGCACGACGTCGAGCGTCACGCCGGCCAGCGAGTTCCCGTTGCGATCCTCGACTGAGAACACGACGAGCGCGCTCGTTCGTGCCGAGCGCGTTGCGTTGTCTCCCGCCGCGACGAGACGGAGGGAAAAGTCGACCGACGCGACCGGATGCGCCTCGTCGAGGGTGGCGATCCGGTCGTCCGATCCCTCGTCGGCCACGGCGCGAATCGAGAGCTCAGTGTGCAGCGGCGCACCGCAGATGTGCCAGCGGCCCTGGGCGTCCGTCAACCGGCCGAGGACCGGCTTGTCAGTCGTGACGCCGGGGCGGTTGCCGCCGGACTGCGCATCGAGAGGACGACGCCACGCGATGGTGACAGCGACGGAACCCACCGGGAGGGCTTCCACGTCGCGCGCCTCGCCGCGGAGCAGGCCGGTACCACTGCGTGCGATGTCGCCGCCGCACGTCGAGCGGAGCACAGCGATCGCGGCTGCACTGTCGAGCGGCGCCGCTTGGCCGCTCGCACGAGACGCCGGCGCGATCCCCAGCAACCATACGGCGCTCGCGACGCCCATCATCGTACGAGTCCTTTCGATCACGGGTCGCTCTCCTGCCGTTCAGCGTCGAAGTCGGCAAAGTACATCGCGCCCGGTACACTCGGGCGACCAATAGGTTGCCACGGACTTCGGGGGACTGCAAGCGTGACGAACCGCGACCGGAGCGCCGGCCCCGGCGTCACGGCTCGAGCGGCTGCCCGTACTTCGCAAAGATCGCCTTCAACCGCCCGACCGGCAGCGCATACAGCCGCCTGTACTCCGCGCCCGTCATCATCTCGCCCGCGAGCAGCCCATTCGTGATGGCCGCCTCGAGTGCCTGCGCCGTCGCCTCGAAGAGCGGAGCGATGCGCGCGTTCGACACGAATCTTGCGGCTGGCGCGGTGTCCAGCGCGGCCCTGGCGTTTGCCGTGGAGAATCCGATGAAGATGTCGCCGTCCCCGTTCCCCGCCACGTTGCCTTCCCGCGCCAGTCCGCCGGGCAATCGCTTGAGCAGCCGCTCGATCTGGTTCGGCAGCAGCGGCGCGTCGGTCGCCACGACCACGATCATCGAACCCTGCCCTTCCTCCAGAATTCCGTCTTCCGGCGATCCGCCGAACGGGAGCGAGCGCGACCGCTCGCCCGGCACTTCGAATCCCGCACAGCGGCGAGCGAACCGCACCGCGACCGACGGGTCGTTCGACGCGGTGCACGCGAGCAGCGTATCCGCGAGCTCGCGCCCCACCGGCACGCCGCCGATGCGCAGCTGATTTCGCGCACCCGTGTTGCACTGCACGAGCACGCCCACGGTATAGCCACCCTGCGCATCCGGGAGTTTTCGCGAGGCAGTGCCCGTGCTTCCCTTGAATCCGAAACAGGTCATTCCCGTCCCGCCGCCCACGTTTCCCTCGGCGGGGACCGCACCGCCCTTCGCGCCCTCGAGCGCCGCAAGGACGTGCTCCGGCTTCACGTGAAAGCCGTTGATGTCGTTCTGTCCGCCGTCGTACGTCTCCGCCGCGACCGGAAGCTGCCACGGTTGCACGAGCCGGCGTCCGCCACGCGTTTCCCAGGCGATGATCGCGTCGCGCACGACGCCGACGCTGTGCGTGTTCGTGATGCCGATCGGCCCTTCGAGGAATCCGCCCTCGGTGATCCAGGTGGTGCCCGTCATTTCCCCGTTGCCGTTGTACGAATACCAGTTCGCGAAGACGGGATCGAGGTTGTCCTTCCCGCGCGGGAAGACCACGGTGACACCCGTACGCACCGGGCCCTGGCCGACGACGAGCCGGCCTTCGCCTTCGATCAGCGTCGTGAAGCCAACCTCGACGCCGGCGACGTCGGTGATTGCATCGAGCCGGCCTGCAGTCCCGCCGATGGGGAGCGCGAGGTCGCGTTCGCGGGGCCGGGGAACGGATTGCGCGGCAACGCTGGCCGCGACGATTGCGAGTAAAAATGGAACAGCCGCGATTCGAGTCACTGCGTCTCCAGGAAAAGGTCCGACAACGATGCGGAGCGACCGATCAGCGAGGCACGATCGATCCGAGGTTCCAGACCGCGCCGGCAAATATGGCGTTCGGCTGCCGCCCGCGAATCGGACTGATGAAGCCCAGATCCAGGTTGAAGATCCGGCTGACTCGATAGCTCGGACCGGTGAGCACGGCAACCGTCGATGGATTTCCCGATCCATCGATCGTCGGATATCCGAAGAGCTCGAGCTGCCAGCCCAGGTTCCCCGCCACGGGCACGCCGAACGACGACGTCCAGAGTGCGGTGCTCGACGCGCCGTTCCCTCCCTGCGCACCGATACGGGTGTACGCGACGTTGAGATCCAGCGAGACGCCATGGATGTCGTAACTGGCGATCGCGGTGAGGCTGACGTCCGTCGTGCCTGTCCCCGTGCCCTGGTTCAACGATCCCGTTGAGAACTTGATGGCCGGCAGCAGCGCGAAATCGCCAAGGACGGCGTGGTCATCGAGAAGCCGCCATTTCACGCCGAGGCCGACGTCACCGAGGCCCGAGGACTGTCCCGGCCCGGCGAAGACCACGGGAGTGATCAGGTTCAGCTGCACGTGCGTCGCCAGCCCGATCTTCGTGACCGTCGGCGCAAAGTACGTCCGCTTGCCGGCACCGGCTCGGTCGCCTTCCACGCCCGTCTCGATCTCGACGTATCCCGGCGCGACCGTGTGTGCGTGCGTCGCGACGGTGGGCCGCTC
>PMYN01000112.1 GCA_003171215.1 Gemmatimonadota bacterium
CGCGTCGGGTGCGAGCCGTTCGACGTCGTGGCCGAAGAGCGGCGTGCCGACCCGTCCGACTTGGGAGCGGGGCTCCCGCGTGCTGTCGCGCGTGATGATGACGTAGACGCGGCCCGTGAGCGGGTCGCTGCGCACCGACGCGGGCACGCGAATCTCGAACTTGACCAACGCGCGCCCCGAGGGGCCGGGGAGAATCACCGAGGTCTGCGCGGCGGCGGGATCGGTGAGGAAAAGGAGTGCGAGCGCGGCGAGCGCGGCGAGCGCGGGCAGGCGATGGGGGAACACGGGCACGGTAGACGCTCCGGTGGACGGCTGCGGCGTGTGACTTTCAGAACCTACGCCTGCAGCGCGCGAGGGGCCAGTCATCCGTTGCGCATGGGTGGTGGGGAGAAGCAACTTAGGACTGTCGCTCCTTCCAAACAGGTGAATCGCATGCATTTCTCCGCCCGCCGCCGTTGCGCCCCGCTCACAGCCGCGATCGCCGCGATCGCATCGATCGTCTTCGCCGCGCCCGCCAATGCGCAGTCGCCCGACGAGCGCGCCGTCGTCGCCGTGGTGAAGCAATTCTTCGACGGCATGCGGACGCGCGACACGGCGCTGATGCGATCCACCGTCGCGCCGAACGCGGTGCTCCGCTCCGCCGGCGGTCCGACGGGGATCGGCGACGCGTCCACGGTGGACGCGTTCATCGAGCGAATCGGAAAGGGAACGGGTCCGGGCAACGACGAGCAGATCGAGAACCCGAAGGTCCAGATCGACGGGCAACTCGCCTCGCTCTGGGCGTACTTCACCCTCGTGCGCGGCGGGATGACGACGATCAACCACTGCGGCATCGACGAGTTCCTCCTCGGCAAGGGTCCCGACGGCTGGAAGGTGTTCTTCATCTCGGACACGCACCGCACCGAGGCGTGCACGCCGATCGCCGGCACGAGCGCTGCCGCTGCAGTCGCCGCGATGGCCAACCCCAAGGACGTCGCGTCGCAGGACGCGATCCTCGCCGCGCTCTACGACGTGATCTCGGGGCCAGCCGGCAAGAAGCGCGACTGGGACCGCTTCCGTTCGCTGTTCGCGGCGGGCGCGCGGCTCATCCCGACCGGCGTGGGCCCGGACGGCAAGGCGCGCATCCGCACGATGAGTCCCGACGAGTACGCGACGGCCACCGGCTCACGGCTCGAGCAGTCGGGATTCTTCGAGAAGGAAATCTCGCGGACCGCCGAGACCTACGGCAACGTCACGCAGGCGTTCAGTACGTACGAGTCGCGGCACGCGGCGGCCGACGAGAAGCCGTTCGCCCGCGGGATCAACAGCATCCAGCTGTTCAACGATGGCACGCGCTGGTGGGTGGTGACGATCTACTGGGACAGCGAGAGGCCGGGGAACGAGATACCGGCGAGGTTCCTTAAGAAACCATAGACGGCAGACGGCAGATGGCCGACGGCAGATGGACGTCGGCCATCTGCCGTCCGCCATCTGCCATCCGCCGTCTGTCTTTCAGAGCGGGCGACCGGACTCGAACCGGCGACGTCCAGCTTGGGAAGGAGTCAAAACCCCCGCTCTGGCACCACAACTTCCCCGCACAAGGAGTGAATCTCCCTCTGAGAAGGAAAAAAGCAAGCCATCGCGAAAAGATACTTCCCACACCAACAGGCCCAAACAGGCCCATGTGGGAAATCGTCATCGCGAGATCGCGTTCCTCGGCAAGAAACCTACTCGTAATCACGAGATCTCCGCTGCTGTAGAGACTCTTCGACGCGAGCCGCGCAACGCGATGCATGTGCGCTCGCTCGTCGCTGCGATTTGCGCTGCGCTCGAGCGGGGACCGAGCCGCCGAGTCCGTATCAGCTCGAAGGGTCTCGGAAAGAGTTCGGCTGCGCTGTTGCGAACGTACGCGCCTCGATTGAACAAAGAGGTCGCTGAAAAAGTTCGCGAACTCTGCCGCGAGCGCTTCCCAGAAATTCTTGGACGGCGCGGCGTGGATGCTTCGCGCTCGATCGTCGCAGAACATCAAGCCGCGATCGCCCTCGGCGTCGGCGTCGGCGATCTGCATCGCATGATGCGCGATCCGAAAGTCCGCCGCGCACTCGGCTGGCCCCGTCCGCTCGGCGGCCACGTGCTGTTCGCGCAGGCCGTGTTCGATCCGTCTCTCGCAGATGCCTATCTAAAGAAGTTACCGGATGCAGAGCCGTGGCCGCGCGACACGTGGCCGGAGGACTGGCGATGAAACGCGCCGCTAAGGTGACGACTGTTCGAGACGGAGACTTGGGAAGTCGGAAGAAGCACGTCTCCGGACATGTTATCGACAAGTCGAAGCGGATTAATCACTTACAAACAAATGTTGGGAAGAAGTCCTCCCCCCAGACCGCCAATACGGAGGGTGCATTCATTCCCTCAATATGCTCGAATGGAGCGCAAGTGTCGACCGCGACTCGACGTACGGTAAGAGTCGAAGGTGCCGTCTATCACCACTGGCGTTCCCAACTCGTACCGGCGGCGCGCGCGCAGGAAACGGGGACCTCTTCGGAGAGTACCCCAGTGAAAAACGAGTTCCGCGCCGCGTTCAACGATATGCCCGCGCCGAGTCCAGAGTACGGTAGTGTGCGCGTCTGGCAGTTCCGTGCGCTCGACTATCTGACCAAGGCACTTTTCGTTGAAGGGCGCATGCTCAACCTGTTGAGTCTGGCGAACGTGATCGCGCCCACGAGGGATCAGTCCTCACCAGACGGCTATTTTGTGCAGAACTACGCCCGGCTCGTCGCCGATGGTCGTGTGTTGACGTCGCAGAACGGTTCGGGAGGCAAGCGCGAGACACCGTATGCCTTCGATCTGAGTCGTGAGCGACCGTTCTCGGCCGCTGGATCACTTCGCACGTTGCTGCAGGCGTATCATGGGTCCTCCGCGAGCACTTCCGCGAAGCGTGCGGCGCTCGCCGCGACCCGAGTGCTACTCGAACTCGACGCGCACGCGGCCACGGCAACCGTGCTGAAGGCGGCGGCAGATGTTTCGTTTCGCGCTTTTCACGGCCTTCCGGAACGCTTCGCCGTCGAGGCCACCAACTCAAGCAGTTTGAACAGGAAGACGATCGCCAACTTCACGTCGGCTCTTCGCGCCGTCATGGCATTCGGCCTTCGCCAGGACCTCTTCCCTCTCTACTTCCCGCCGTTCCGCCCTCTCGATTCGTGGTCGGACGTCATTGAGGAAACGTTTCCACTTGCCGCAACCGGCAAGACGGGGCGCGATACACTCAAGGCACGGCAGGGATTGTTCGCGGTATTCGCAGAGGCGCGCGATGCGCTACACGTCACTCACGCCTCGGCCCTGACCGTGTCGCACGTAATCGCAGCGCTACGCGCACTCACAGCCGCGCATCGCAAGTCGGATCACTCGAAGGTGGCCAAACTCAAGACGGTGGTCGGGCGTGATGTCGGAAAATGGGATCATCCCGTCATACAGGCGGTCGTCGCTGGAATCGAAGCGATAAGACCGAAACCGGGAGTTCCGTACCTCGACAACGTCGGTGCTCCGGTGAAGTCGATCTGCACATTGGACGGATTCCTTGAGGTATTGGCGTCGCATGGGATTCACGACGAGTGGGCGTCATTCTTCCGATGGTACTTGGAGTATTCCTCGCTCACGTGGCGCGACCTAGATGCGCGCAGAGACGAATTTCCACCGCGCCCGCCGATTCGCGAACTCTCACTCGACGTGTTCAGGCAGCGTCTGAGCACCGCACGGGCTTATCTGGGCGCCGCGCGCGTAATGTTTCCCGACCGATATCGGATGCTTACGCCGAGCGACGTCTTCGGCGACCGCTTCCGCGACATCACGCAGTTCTTGGTTCACAGCTGGGCTGACGCCGCCCTGGAGTCAAGCTCTATCTCGCACCAGTCCAGCGCTGGCCTGGTCCATCTCGTCGTCAGCGGCGGCATGATCGCGCGCGCGTTATTCGATCGTGAGGTGCACCACCGCACGCCGCACGGTCACACGCACCCCGCAGCGGACGATGAGTCTGCCAAAGACTTTGTCGACCGCGAACGTGTCAATCCACAGCATTCACCAAAGGAGAACGCACTCTTGGAAGCCTACAATTACTCACGCTCCGTCAGCCTGAATCTTCAGGAAGAGCAGCGCAACGCGGTGTCCGGATCTGGTTCAAATACGGTGAAGGACCTCCGGCGGGCGATTCGCGAAACGCCCTTCTGGAAGTTCCAGCATGCGCAGCTCGAGTTGCTCGCCCGCGTGCAGAAGGACATCGAAGACGGGACAGCGCTCCGGCGAGAGGCCTTGTCGCTGTGCATTGCCACGTTGACGCACGGCATCCTGCTGAGCGGCGGAGTACGCCGCGGTGAGGTCTGCCATCTGCGCGAGGGCCAGCAGACCCATCTGCTCGAGGGAAACTTACATGTTGAACTTCGCGCGGTCGACCGGAAGAACAGCAAACCGCACACGTTTGATTTGCGCGAACGCTGGCTCCCGGAGTGGTTTCGACTGCACTATCTGAACTCGGTGCGCCCGGCGATCACGTCGCGCGCGCTGGGGTCCGACATCGCCAAATCGTTTCTGGTCTTCAGTCCCTCGGCTCACAAGCCATACGGATGCGCGAACGAACGGGCCGACGGGTCAGGACGGGACTCCGTCCAACTCCGAAACTCGAAGAAGATGCTCGCGGACACTTGGCGGAAACACGTGGGCTTGGCATTCGTATCGCTCGGCTACGTCGTACCGGTGGGAATGCACCGATTCACGATGCACGTCGTTCGCAACGTGGGCGGTCATGCCGTATTTGTCACGAAGGGCCGCGAGGCTGCCGCGCACTTTCTGGGCGACAGCGTCGGAACCGTGGAGGGCGTCTATGCCGCGCTCGTCGGCGAATCGGTCGACACCTCGTTGCTGGAGGACGTGTAGGCCCTCGATTTAGCAGCGGTCTCAGATATGGTTGTACTCGCCGAAGTTGGTGCGTGACCAATCGGCGTTCAGTCGATCGAGGCGGCGGATATCGCGCTAAGCTCACACTACACTATGCTCGGCCACTTATCGGGCTCGTCAATATCGCCGGGTCGAGACTTCGTGCGACCGCAAGAACTCTCGAATCTCCGACTGTCGATAGCGCGTCTCGCCGGCGAGCGCGATCGACCGCAAGGCAAGGTGACGCACCGCGCGGGTTGAGATGCGAAGCACCGAGGCGACCTCACGCTCGGTGAGCAGTGGTTCGATGAACCAGTCGTCCCTGCGGTCGGGCCGCCCGTAGACGGGGTCGGTGCTCATCTCCGCGCGGAGCTCGACCGGGAGCGCCCCAGCCTGGATGAGCGTTTCGTCGGCGCTCGCCAACGATGCCGCAGCGACCCGCAACTCTTTGGCGATCTCACTCAAGACGGCGCGGGGTGTGCCGGCGCTCGGACTCGCGGGCGCCGGCACAGCCGTGTCCGAATCGCGCGCAGCGATGAGCGCATCCCAGGTGATTTCAATCGCGCCCTTGCGACGCCCCTTCGGGGTAAGCGTGAGGCGATCCGCGGTCAGCTGGACGCGATACGCGGTGCCCGAAACGAGAATCTCCCGCGTCAGCGGGCGAACGAGCGGTGTGGTCACCAGAGGTCTCCCATGTCGTCGGCGTTCGCTGCATTCGCGGCGCCGTAGTGGGCGTATGGCGAGCGATACGGCTCCGGGTCCGCCGGTACGGTGGGTGCGGGAAGTCTCGGGTCCAAACGATCGGCGTATGCATCGACCCACCGGAGCCACGCAGCCATGGGAGTACCCTCGCCAAGCAGGGAGGCGGCATTCGCCGCGTGACGCATCGCTTCGGCGTACTGCCGCACGATTTCGCTCCGTCGCCACGCCTTCACGCTCACTCCGAGGGCGCGGATGCGCGCCTCCTCTTCCTGGCGACGCTGCTCGGCGATTCGCCGACGCTCCTCCGCCGCCACCCTCTCTCGTTCGCGCGCCTCCTGCTCGATCCGCTGCGCTTTCAGCGCCTCGGCTGCGGTCACGAGGCCGACAACGACGCTGTTCAAGCACGACTCAACTCGCTGCTTCGAGGCATCCCACCAGTTCTGCCGCACGCGCGCCTCGCCCAGATACGGTAGCTGCAGACGAATCGAGAGTCGGCCGGTGGGGGAGTAGTCGTACTGCCGACCAAACACCGGGCGTCGCACCTTGGGGTCGGGCTTGCGCTCGACGCGGTCGATGCGCTCGTCGATGAATAGGCCGATGCGCTCCGTGCCGATGGTCACGGTCGTTGCGGGGCCATGCTCGCCGGACTCCACCTTCACCGAGAACTCGCGTGCCTCGAGCGCCTTGATGAGCGTGTCATAGAGCAACATCGCGCGATCGGCGGTCCCGAGCGTCACGTGGATGGCAAGGTGCTTCTTCCCCGAGGGGACGAGCACATGTTGCACGTCCGTGCGCGATCTTCGCAGGAACAGGACGGTGGTAGCGACCAGGGGATGCGGATCCGTCAGCATTTCGGGCACCGTGATTTGATGCTCCGGCAGGGATTCGTAGCGCGCCTGGTCAGCAACGGGTCCCGTCGCTTCCGCCTCTTCCTGATCTGTTGTCTTGGGCGCGCCCCTGAAGACCGCAGTCAGCGTTGCGGACGGCACCGAGGCCGGGAGGCGCGGCAAGGCAGGGCGGCGCATGGTTCCCCCTGCCGCTTTCTTCGCCCAGGCACCGCGCCCCGGCGTCGGAACACGCATCTTCACTAGTCGCTTCTTCAGGGCCACATCGGAAATGCCGAACCGTGTAGCCAACGTCTGCATCGGCTCGGTCCAGACCAGCTCGTAGAGTTCCTCGCGCGTGAGGGTGGTCTCACGCACCTCATCCGTGCCCATCGTCCCTCCCGTCCAGTGGATAGCGGGAAGATGCGAACCATGGGCGGGAGCGGGAAGTCAGCCGGTAACGCCGAGGTGCCGAGTTCGTCAGGCACTCATTGCGACGCACTGATGCGCGACGCACAGCAGCGCGTACCTATGCCGTATGCTGAATACCTAGCATCGCCGCGCCATCGAGGACGATCCGGGGAGGAGCGCCCGCTACCTTCGGTTCCCCCCGAAGTGACGCTATGGGTTTTGAACGCGTTCGCCGCATGGGCAGATGCCCTGAAAGCGGCCATACGCTCTGGGCAGCACGTGCTCCGTGTTGAACGCACTCTCCACCTTCGTCTCGAGGCAGTAGATGCAGGTCGGATTCTGCCGTGCCATATAGCAATCTACGACTTTCCGGAGATGCTTCCAATCGATAGGCAATGCAGGGGTCAGTCCGGCACCAAGAGATGCCGGCGTTGGGGGGTCAAGCTCGCTTCAGGGTCGGTGGGTTCTGACA
>PMYN01000012.1 GCA_003171215.1 Gemmatimonadota bacterium
AGCGGACACGGAGCCCGTCGTGGCGCTGACAGATCTGTGTCTGTCCGAAAAGTCCGGCTCCTATTCGGCGTCAGAGAAGGCGCTCTCGCGTGCGATGCAAGCTGCACGATGCAGTGTGTTGAAGTTGAATTGTTCGGTCAGAACGATACCGTCTGCAGGTCAGTAACTCCGCAGTGGCGTCACATCCGAAGCGAGAGCGAAGCGTTCGGTGAGCCGCCTGTGCTACGTCACGCGCGGAGTCGTGACGCAAGTTGTTCAACAACTTCATCGGAGTGCCTTCAGATTCCGCCAGCTTCAGTCGAACGTTGGTATCCGAATGGCAGAGAAGCGCCTCGCCGACCGTATCGACGTTGGCTATCTGAAGTGAGCCGAAGTTCGCGGCGACTGCTGTAGCTACGTCTGGGTCCGAAGCAATCATGCGAAGAATCAGCGGGTCCATAGCGAATCGCTGAAAGTAGGCGTTCGAGACCACGATGCGTCTGACGGATGCGCACGGATCGCCTGCTAGTGGTGTGATGCCAAAGTGTCTTTCGCTTTGCGGACTTTCGCGAGAATGGATCTGACGGATGCGGTCCAGACGAACGGGGTCGGGTTCTCGTTGCGGCGATCGAGGTACGTGGTGATGGCGGCAATGAGTTCGGCGACCGAATTGACGGCGAGACGCCGCAGCTTTCGGCGACTCAGTTCGTTGAAGAGCAGTTCCACGAGGTTTAACCACGAGGCGGACGTGGGCGTGAAGTGGAAATGTACGCGCGGGTGCCGGCGCAGCCACTTCTCGACGTCGGGCGTTTTATGTGTGGCGTAGTTGTCCAGAATCACATGCACGCTCAATCCCGCCGCCACGTCGCGCTCGACCCGCGTCATGAAGGCGAGAAAGTCCTGCTGTTTGTGTTTGGGCCGGCACTCGTGCTGCACATCGCCGGTGCGGACGTTGAGGGCGGCGAACAACGTCGTGGTCCCGTGGCGCTTGTAGTCATGCGTGAACGTCCCGGCCCGTCCTTTCTTGAGCGGCAGGCCGGGCTGCGTCCGATCCGGCGCCTGAATCTGACTCTTCTCATCCATGGAGAAGACCACCGCGCGTTTCGGCGGATTCACATAGAGGCCGACGACGTCGCGCAACTTGGCGACGAACGCGGGATCGGTCGACACCTTGAAGTACGCGACCTGGTGCGGCTTCAGTCCATTCGCCCGCCACAACCGCGAAATCGTCGCTTGATCCCAGCCCGTCTCCTTGGCCATCACGCGCGTGCTCCAATGCGTGCCGCTATCCGGCGGGGCCTCGTTCAACGTTTTCGCCACGATCCGGGCTTCCTCGGTGGCGTCCAATTGCCGGGGCCGTCCCGAGCGCGGCCGGTCCGCCACGAGTGCGGCACGCCCTTCGGCCTCATACCGATTCAGCCACAGGCTCACGGTCGGTCGCGACACGCCCACCGTCGTACAGATCGCCTCGCCCGCCATGCCGTCGGCCGACGCCAGCACAATTTTCGCGCGCTCCACCACCCGCTGCGGGGTCGTCCGGCCCCGAACCCACGCCTCCAGCTCCTGGCGATCCCCGCGGTGCAACCGAATGATTCGTATAGGCAGTGGCATGGCATCCACTATACCACCGCCGGGGCTATTATGCAAGTAACTTCTGCATCATACCACTAGTTAGTGCATAATCGGCCCCGGGGAGAGCCGGGGCGTTCGTGTCGCATAGCTAAGGCTTACCGGGCGACAACGTAAAAGTCTGTTCGACGAGTTGCCGCACTTTCTTTCCGCCGGTCTCGGCAGACTGGAAACGCATCAAGGGGAGCGCCGTCCGCACGGCTTCGGCAAATGGTTCGAGGGTTGACTTGATGATTTTCAGCGAGGAGATGTCCGCGCGTCCCATGGTATCCACGACGAATGCGGCGACCACTTCGCCCTCGATACCAGAGGGCTTCATAATGTCGGGATAGCGTGGCGACGGAGAACCCGGAACGGCCATCACCGGCTTCTCCACCTGGTATTCGAAGTAGTTCTGGTTAGCCAGCCCCTCTTCCGTCTCTTTCGTCTTGTCCGCGACTCCCATTTGATATGCAGCGGCAGCCGCCGTATCGAGCGCAGAGAGGAAGCGAAGAAATCCATCGCGGTCGGTGCGGAGATTGATACTGCCCACGCTGTAGTCGGTGGTGCTGTTGAAATGGAACGCCCCGCCTCGACCGGCAGCCTCACGGGTGAGATCGAAGTCGCACCCCGGCAAATAATCGAACTTGAGGATCACAACCTCATTCTTTGCGACGGCGATGTTCGTATCTGCGAGCGCGCGAGCCCCGGAGATCCAACGGCGCACTGCGTCGAACGAAGCTGAGCCGCAGTTATAGGTAAAGACGCCGTCCCCCAGCCCGACATGCACGCCATCCGACGAACGCGCGAGGACCTCGATCACTCCGGCCGGCGACGTCGGTATCTGCGCGACGGTTCGGACGCGCTCCTGTGCGTGAGCGACGGCCGCTATAGCCAACGCCCCAACCACGAGCATTCTCCTCATAGGCCCCTGTTCAGTGTAAACACCAACATGGTGCCTTCCGCGTGCGCCGCAAGTGGCAGAAAATCGGAACGGACAACTCGCGCGCTGGCCTCGCTTTCTACATGGACCTAACGTTGTTGTCATGTCGCGAGCGGCTAATGGAGTTCGCGCCGCTGCGAAGGTGCGTACCGGCTACATTCCCTTGATGGCTGACATGGTGGAACGCGGAACGACGGAGCTTCGGTTTTGCGAGATAGCACGGATCCGCGGATCGTGAGCGGCGACCGCCGTTTAGGGCGACGGAGCGCCGCGTGAAGCGCGCATTGACCGCTCGAGACCGCGATCGCGTCGTTGTAAGGATCCGTGCCCTGATTCGGAAACACGGCTGGGCTATTATTCACGATCACGGCACGGCGGGCGCTCCGGCCATTAGTCACACAGTCGGATTTACGGCAACGTTAGGCGTGCCAGAGGCGATGCTCGTTGGAATCCATCCCAAGACGGCCGAGGAGGTGCTCAACGATCTCGGCAACCACTTGCGTTCCGCGTCGCCCGATCAGCGATCGCTCGTGGACGGACGGTTGGGTGGTGTCATAACTCCGCCGTTCGACCTTGGAGTGCGGCTGCGAGGACCCTTCGCGAAGGTCGGGCACCTCGACGCGGCAGCGTGGTACTACGGCGATGCGACGTTTGATGTGGTTCAAGTTTTGATGCCCGACGCGGAAAACAGACTCCCCGGATTTGACGTCGATTGCGAACCTGAATACGTGGAACGCCAGCGGGTGCTGGACCTTCCGTCGCCACCGCTGTCCGTGCATCGCAGTCGGCCTCTGCCCCCGAGCTGATACTCGAGAAGCGCCGGCGGTCGCGTCGCTGGGCGCGACGCGTGCCGCATCGCTAAATTGCGTAGGTCGTCCTCGTAGCTCAGGTGGATAGAGCAAGCGGTTCCTAACCGCTAGGTCGGCGGTTCGAATCCGCCCGGGGACATGAGAGCGTGGGGCTGGGCCAATCGTGGGCCATTGGGGACGACGTTTCGCAACGTTTGCGTACTGATGGACGCATTTCGAACGGGGAATCGTCCCTGAAGATTCTCGGGCTAACTTCGCCGGCCGCAGCGAACTGCGTGTGGTTGCAGGTGTTATGTCCCTCGGCGAATGTGGGCTGCCCTTCGCATTCCTAAACGCTAGGTCGGCCGTTCGAATCGGCCCGGGGGCACTATACGTCACAATGAGTTACAGCACACTAATGACAATGTGCCTCGCTACGGTGGGTGGGAAAGTGGGTGGTCGTCAGCATCGACGCGTAACTCATTAACCTGCTTAACGTTGAGTCGTTTCGGCGTCCTGACAGAGCTAGCACTCGTTCTGTGGCTCGATTTTCCTGACGCAGACCTAGTGTCTAACAGACGCTTGCTCGACTCTCGACGTCGAGATCGCAGGCACGGAGTCCGGTCGGCAAAGTATTCAGAGCCGTGGTCGAGATTGAATGGGCGTGTCGGGCTGTCCGAGAGGTCTCCGGGTTCAGCATGCAAGTAACGCATGAGCGAGCGACCAAATGTAGCGTTCGAACAGGCCCCCTATATCGGAAACTCCACGGCCTTCCTCGCTCGCGTTAGGCGGTCACATGATTCAGCGACTCTTTCGGGCTGCGCTGCTCTCGATCACGCTCGCGTTCACCGCGCGCGTGGCGGGAGCGCAGAGCGTTCCTGCCGTGTCAGGAAGTTTGTCTTTCGGATCTGGCTCCACGAGCTCTCACGCAGGAGAACTCTGGTTCTCCAAGGCTAGTGCCGAGTTGTGGAGTGTGGATCTTGCCGTTCGACTCGGCGGGGCTGGGTCGACTCGTCCCGTTCTCTTGTTAGGCTACGACCTCGGCGTCAACGCTCAATACGTCAACCTGATCTGTCGGCCCGCTCCGAACGGTAGTTGCTTCTCAGATTTTCCTGCGCCACTCGGTCCGTCGATCGGTGTCGGCGTTCGTCAAGTGGTCGGCCGGTGGGTCGTTCTCGGCGTTGGCGCTGGAGTAGCCCATTATGACGGCACAGCTCGATTCGCGGAGGCTGATCTGTCGGTTCGGCTGTTTTCGCATTTCGCGCTCGTGAGCGAGTTCCGCTATATCGACCTCACGATAACCGGCCAGCGCGCGTTTTTCACTCCGCTCACATTTGGAGCGCGCATCAACTGGTAATCGGTGCGGCGCTGGTCAGCGCGCGTGTCCCAAGTTGAACGGTCCGATTTGTTTGTCTGCCGTTCGGCATGCATGGACCCACATCACTCTCCGAGGTAAGCTTTGCGAAGAGCTCTTCAGTGGGTGGAAAAGTGGGTGGTCGCCGGCGCTGATTCGGGTCCGCTGCGGGTCTTTCCTGTCTCTTGTTTCCCTCTGTAGGGCGCCCCCAACGATGCTTCCTAAACGCTAGGTCGGCCGTTCGAATCGGTCCGGGGGCACTCAACAGACGGCAGACGGCAGACGACGGACGGCAGACGGCATGAGGGGTGTCCGTCCAGAAGTGCCCAGCCGTGAACGCGGCCGGAATCATCTGCTCGCCGGCGGGGTACTATAAATGGTGACCCGCCCGCGCGGATGAGATTTGCGGCGCTGTTCCCAGTATCGCAGTACTTGTGAGACGAGCACATCCTCTGGCTGATCACCGATCA
>PMYN01000144.1:0-2546 GCA_003171215.1 Gemmatimonadota bacterium
GCCGCGTCGAGATCGGCCGCCGCGAGTCCGGCCTGCGCCATGTGCGGCTTCCCGCCGCCGCGCGCGCCGGTCTTCGTGCCGAACGCCTTCACGAGATCGTTCGCGGACACGCCCTTCTCGCGCAGCGCGTCGCCGACGACGATGAGCAGCGCGGCCCTGCCGTCCTCGAACGCCGCGCCGAGCACGCCCACGCCGCTGCCGATCGCCTCGCGCACGTTGTCGCCGAGCGCCTGCAGTTCCTTGACGTCGCCCGCCTTCACCGTGCGCGCGACGAGGTGGTGGGCGCCCGCCTTTTCGGCCGTCGCGAGCACGTCCCACGCGCCGCCGCCACCGCCGCTCTTCAGCGCCTCCTCGAGCTTCTTCTCGAGCGCCTTCTTGTCGGCGATCAGGTGGTCGAGCTTCTTCTCGAGCACGTCGGGCGTAACGGCGTGAAGGTTCACCTTGAGGCGCTCGCCGATCACCTCCAGCGTCTTCTCGTGCTCGCGCAGCAGCGCATATGCCTTGGGGCCCGTCACGGCGACGATGCGCCGCACACCGGCGGACACGCCGCTCTCCGAGANNCGCAGCGGGATCTCGACCACGCGCACGACGTCGCCGTACTTCTCGCCGAAGAGCGCCATCGCGCCCTGCGCGACCGCGTCGGCGTATTTCTTCTCGGTGGTGCGAACCTCCGTGTTCTGCCAGATGCCCTCGTTCACCCAGCGCTCCACGTGGTCGAGCTGCGCGGGCGTGAGCGGGCCGTGGTGCGTGAAGTCGAACCGGAGGCGATCCGGCTCGACGACCGATCCGGCCTGGTGCACGTGCTCGCCGAGCACGCGGCGTAACGCCGCATGCAACAAATGCGTGGCCGTATGGTTGCGAGTGATGTCGCGCCGCCGCGCGGGCGGGACACGCGCGATGGCGTCGCCAAGCTCGATCTCGCCGGTGAGCGTCCCGAGGGCGGCGATGCGGCCGTCGACTTTCTTCACGTCGTCGACGTCGACGCGCCACTTCGCGTTTCCCGCGCCGACGATCTCGCCGCTATCGGAGACCTGCCCGCCCGATTCGGCGTAGAACGGCGTGTCGCGGAGGATCACGGCGACGCGCGAATCGCCGAGCCGGCGCACCGCGACCACGTGCGTCTCCACGTCGACGGCGTCGTAGCCGACGAAACGCTGCGCGCCCATGCCCGTGTGCGACGCATGCTGCTCCCACTTGTCGGCGTTCGCGAGATCGTCCACGACCACCGNNCCGCGCTCGCGGGCCATCAGCTCCGTGAGGTCGATCGGGAAGCCGAAGGTGTCGTAGAGGCGAAAGGTGTCTTCGCCCGAAATCGTGCCGCGAATTCCCGAGCCGTGCGCCGTGCTCGAGAGCGGCGCGAGTTCGTCGAAGCGGGCCATGCCGCCGTCAATCGTCCCGAGGAATCGTTCCTCCTCGGCGCGTGTCGTGTCGAGGATGTGCTTCTTGCGGACGTGCAGTTCGGGGAAGACATCGCGCATCTGCTCGATGACCTTCTCCACGACGTACACGAGCGTCGGCTCGCGGCGGCCGAGCAGCCACGCGTGACGCACCGCGCGGCGAAGGATGCGGCGAAGGACGTAGCCGCGGCCTTCGTTGCTCGGAAAGACGCCGTCCGCGAGGAGGAACGCCACGGCACGGGCGTGGTCCGCGATCACGCGAAATCCCGCCGAGCGCTCCTCCGCGTAGTCATACTTGATGCCCACGACCTTCTCAACCGTCGCGATGAACGGCGTGAAGAGGTCGGTGTGGTAGTTGTTCGAGACGCCCTGCATCACCGCGGCGATGCGTTCGAGCCCGGCGCCCGTGTCGACGCTCGGCTTCGGGAGCGGGATCATCTCGCCGTTCCCCTGCCGGTCGAACTGCATGAAGACGAGGTTCCAGATCTCGAGGAAGCGTCCCGCCTCGGCGCCCTCGACGAACGCCTCGGTCGAGAACTCGGTGCGCGTCGTGTCGGTCCACTCGCCCTTTGCGCCCGCGGGAAATGTGAAATCCTTCGCGACGTGCGCGAGGTCGACGTAGATCTCGGAGCACGGGCCGCAGGGGCCGGTGTCGGCCATCTGCCAGAAGTTGTCGGCCGCGCCGAGCCCGTAGATGCGGGAGTCGGGAAGGTTGGCGATCTCGCGCCAGAGCGCGCGCGCCTCGTCGTCCTCGTGGAAGACGCTCACGCGGAGATGCTCCTTCGGGATTCGCAGCACTTCGGTGACGAACTCCCACGCAAACCCGATGGCGTCGCGCTTGAAGTAGTCGCCGAACGAGAAGTTGCCGAGCATCTCGAAGAACGTGTGATGCCGCGCGGTGTGGCCGACCTGCTCGAGGTCGTTGTGCTTTCCGCCGGCGCGCACGCATTTCTGGCTCGTGGTCGCGCGGCGATTTCCGTCGGGCGGAGGTTCGTGACCGAGGAATACTTTCTTGAATTGCACCATCCCCGCGTTGGTGAACAGCAGGGTGGGATCATCCCCCGGGACGAGCGACGAACTGGGCCTGATGGCGTGGTTCTGGCGCGCGAAGTAGTCGAGGAAGCGGCGTCGGATCTCGGCGGCTTGCAT
>PMYN01000144.1:2566-6920 GCA_003171215.1 Gemmatimonadota bacterium
GTTTCGCGGACGAGATCCGGCGCGAACCCTTTGCGGGCCAAGAAGCCGTAGAGGCGGCGGCGCTGGACGTCGGGCTCGAGCTTGGCGAGCGTGCGGAATTTCTTCGCCGCAGCCGCTTCGACGATCGCACGCTCGTCGATTGATTCGTCGGCCATCACCTCGGTGATGGCGGCATCCACGAGATCGCGGGCGACGCCGCGCTTGGCCAGCTCGGCCGCAATGCGCCGGCGCGACATGCCGCGCGTCGTAGCGCGACTGCGAGTGAAGAGAACCGCGTAGTCCGCGTCGTTCAGCAATCCGCGCTCGGTAAGCCGTGCCAACACCGCGCTGACGTCCTCGGGCGCGTGGTCGCGTTGCGCCAGCCACCTGCCGAGGTCGCGCGTGGACTTCGCGCCGCGAGCGAGCGCCTCGAGCGCCTTGTTGTACGCCGCGGTGAACGCAGTTACCTCAGCCACAACAATCCCCTGCGTGGGAGGGCGCGGCCCTGTCGCTCCGGGCGCGCCCGGCCGCAGCGCGTATGAAAGTTTCTACGCGCGAGAGGGTCGACGGGGGCGACAGGGCCGCGACCGACCGGGGCGAGCCGAAGTTGCCGATGCGGATCGCGGGATGCGGGAAAATTGCAGGGTGCAGGTGAGGAATGCGGATTGACTTTGTTAAATAGAACCGGGTGGAGAACCAGGACGATTTGGAGGATTCCGGGCCTCCGCCACGATCCAAGCTCATCCACCCGGCCCTGCTTATCGAGGATGCAGAACTGTCCAAGCACTCCTCACCCCTCACCACCCTACTCGTCCGCTGCCTCACCCTCGGCGAGCACTACGGCCTTGTTGATGCCGAGGACGCCCTTGACCTTCTCTTCGATCTCCGCCATCACCGCCGGGTTGTCCTTCAGGAACATCTTCGCGTTCTCGCGACCCTGACCGATCCGCTGCGAGTTGTAGCTGTACCACGCGCCCGACTTCTCGATGATCCCGCTCTCCGCGCCGATGTCCACCAGCAGCGAGGCGTGCGAGATCCCCTCGGCGTACATGATGTCGAACTCCGCCTGCTTGAACGGCGGCGCAACCTTGTTCTTCACCACCTTCACGCGGACGTGCGAACCGATCACGTCCTCCTTTTCCTTCACCGGGCCGATGCGACGAATATCGAGTCGCAGTGAGGCGTAGAACTTCAGCGCCTTTCCGCCCGTGGTCGTTTCCGGATTGCCGAACATCACACCGATCTTCTCGCGCAGCTGATTGATGAAGATCACCGACGTATTCGACCGCGCGATTGCACCGGTGAGCTTGCGTAGCGCCTGGCTCATGAGGCGGGCCTGCAGCCCCATGTGCGACTCACCCATCTCCCCCTCGATCTCCGCCTTCGGAACCAGCGCGGCCACCGAGTCGATCACNNTCGCCCGTGTCGGGCTGAGAAACGAGGAGCTTGTCGATGTCCACGCCGAGCCGAGAGGCGTAGTCCGTATCCAGCGCATGCTCGGCGTCGATGAACGCCGCCGTACCCCCCGCCCTCTGCGCATTCGCCACGACGTGCAGGCACAGCGTGGTCTTGCCCGAACTTTCCGGCCCGTAGATCTCGGTGACTCGACCCCGGGGAATACCTCCTACCCCGATCGCCGCATCAAGGTTGATGGCGCCCGTGGGAATGCATTCCACGCGCACCTTCGGACCGTCCGCGCCCATCTTCATGATCGCGCCCTTTCCGTACGACTTTTCGATCTGCGCGATCGCGAGGTTCAACGCCTTCTGTTTTTCATTCTGCTGCGCAGCTGAGACGGCCATCTTTGCCTCGAACAGTGCTGGGGCGGATCGAGCGCCCGTGAGTGGAAATCTATCTGCGGGGGGAATGGGAAGTATCCCCGAAGAAAGAGCGGACAGAAGCGTTACCTGCTGATACCGAACAAAATGCGAAGCGGTACGGCAAAGTGCAAGAGGATCGAAGCTGGAAGATGGAAGATCAAGAGTGCGCAAAACACTGGTCACAAAACGACTTACAAATACTTTTCCACAATCACCGTAAGGTATTGTCCGAGCAAGCGATGAATGACGGGGCCTGTCATGACGCCATCGCGAATGCACCGGGGACGTGCCGGACGAACGCGCGCCGGTCTTTCATCAGGATTCCGATCACATCGAATCGATAGGTCTCGCCCGCCGTTCCGTGGCGGTCGATCCATGTCTGCGCGGACTTGGTGAGCTCCCGCTGCTTCCGGTGGTTCACGGCTTCGACGGGATCGCCGAAATCGTCGCCGGACCTCGCCTTCACTTCCACGAACGCGATCAGGTCGCCTTGCTGCGCGATGAGGTCGATGTCGCGCCTTCCCGAACGGAATCTGCGCGCGACGATTTGCCAGCCGGTGTGTTCGAGCCAGCGGGCGGCGATACGCTCGCCGAGTTCGCCGAATTTATTGGTGGCTTGGGTCACGCGGGGGAAAGTACGAGCGCGTCGCCGGGGGAGCGTCACCGAAAGTGCTGCGGCTGGGATCGAAAGATTCCCTGCGGCGATGGGCGATGGGCGATCTCGGAAAGAGCGACGGAACGAGCGGCGACGGGCGACGCGTGAGCGGCGACTTAGCGAAGAGCGACATGTGAGGAGTGAGGGGACCGTCTCCTCGCCTCTCACCCGTCGCTCTTCACCAGATCGCCGCTCACCCGTCGCCCGTCGCCGTTGGTCCCGTCGCCCGTCGCCGTTCCTACCGTCGCTCGTCGCCGTTCTTGGCGTCGCCCCTTGCCTCGGGACAGCGCCTTATCTTGGAGTCGCATGCCCACTCCCCCAGTCTCACTCGGCCGCGACATCGCGCGCTTCGGGACGGCCATCGCGCTCACCGTCGCGCTCGGCGCGGTGCAGGTGTTCGTCCTTCCGCGCCGGCTCGACCTGGCGACGTACGGCGAGTACAGGCTGTTCCTCGTGTACGTCGCGTATTTCGGGGTGCTGCACCTCGGGCTCGCCGACGGCGCGTTCGTGCGCTGGGCGGGGCGCGCGCCCGGCGAAATCCATCGCGAGTGGCGGCGCGCATTCTGGTGGATGGTCGCGATGGAGGGCACGCTCGCGGCAGCAGCGGCGCTCGTGTGGTTGAGCGCGCCGGAATCGCGTGCGGCGATGTTCGCCGCGGCGTTCACCCTGTGCGCGCTGTTCGTGAACGTGTCGACGCTCTCGGCGTTCGCGCTGCAGGCCGCGGGCGATTTCCGGCGCGCGGGCATCGTGGCGGTGGTCGCGACGGCGTCGTTCGTCGCGGCAGTATTGCTCGTGCCGATGCACTCCATCACCGCCGTCTTCGGCACGTACGCGGGCTCCCTCGCGCTCGGCGCGCTCGTGGGGGGAGTGATGGTCGCACGCCTTCCCAACGCGACCGGCGCCGGCGACGTCAACCGTCCGATGCGCTTCGGCTCGCTTCTCGACACCGGGCTCCACGTGCTGGGGTCGAACCTCGCCGCCGGGCTCGCGCAATCGGTGGACCGGATCCTCGTCAGCGTCGTCGTGCCGATGACCAGCATGGCGCTGTACGGATTCGCGTCGAGCGTCGCGGTGGCGGGGATCTCGGCGACGCAGACGATGTCGCGCGTCGCGCTCTCGCACGCGGCGCGGCGCTCGGGCGACGACCGCGCGCGGTTCTTCGGCCGATTCTACGATCTCACGCTCGCGGCGTACGGTGTGGCGCTGGTCGGGATGCCGCTGTTCGAGCACGTTGTGGGGCGAACGCTGCCGGCGTACGTCGACGCGCTGCCGATCGTGCGCGCGTTCGTCGCCGGCGCACCGTTCTGGATCGCGCTGCACGTGGTGCTCGTGGGGACGCTGCAGTCGCATGGGCTGGTGCGGCGGCAGTTCGGGCTCGAGCTCGGTGGAGCGGCGCTGGTGTTCGTGGCTTCGGGCGGGTGCCTCCTGGCTCACACGCCGCTCTGGGTGGTCGCCGGAGTGGCGACGGGGGGCGCAGCGGTCACGTGGGGGGCTGGAGTGGCGATGGTGAACCGCGCGGTGCCCGCGGCGCGGGAGCAGGGAGCGGGGCGGTTCCTTGTCGTGTGCCTGTGGCAGAGCTGCGCCTGCGCGATTGCGATCGCGAGCGGACGCAGTTGGATCGTACAGATGATCTTGTACGCCGCGCTTGCAGCCGCGCCCACGATCCTGGCCGCACGACGCGCGGCCGGAAGTCCCGACAGAACCAACGGGTAATCGGGCGTTGGTCATTGGTTCTTGGCTAAAACCAATGACCAATGACCAATGACCAAGTACCGATTACTCGCGGTGGCCTTTAGGCAGCGAAGGACCGCTCCCCGGCGATCCGCGCCACATCCTCGAGTCCCACGAGCACGTCGCGAGGCCTCGACCCATCCGGCGGCCCGAGGATGCCTGCGAGGTG
>PMYN01000066.1:0-9288 GCA_003171215.1 Gemmatimonadota bacterium
TCCATTAAATCGGGGCAAGCTCAGGGGAACTGCAACAGCGCCGCTGTTGCAGTTCCCCAAAAACCCTGTTGTTGTTGCAGTTGTCTATCCGTGGAAATCTGCGAGCTCCGTGGAAAAGCTGTTCTTTTTCCATCCACGGTCATCCGCGAAATCCGTGGAAAAGCAGTTTGTTCTTGCTGTTGTATATCCGATCAGATCCGCGAACTCCGCCGCAAAAGCTGTTGCAGTTACGCCCGCGCCACCCGCAGCACCTCGTCGAGCGTCGTCACGCCGGCGCGCACGAGCCTGAGCCCGTCGTCCTGCAGCGTCCGCATTCCCTTGGCGATCGCCATCGAGCGCAGCTCCTCGGAGCCGCGGCGCTTCTGGACCTCCACGCGCAGCTCGTTGTCCATCACGAGCAGTTCGTACACGCCCGTGCGGCCGCGATAGCCGGTGTCGCGGCACTGGTCGCAGCCCTTTCCTTTCCAGACCTTCGTGAGGCCAAGGGCGACGATGTCGAGGCGGCGTTCGGCGGCCTTGTCCGGTTTCGTCTCGATCTTGCAGTGCGGGCAGATCACGCGCACGAGCCGCTGGGCCAGCACGGCGTCCACCGTGCTCGCGACGAGATACGCGGCCACGTCGAGGTCGAGCAGTCTCGTGAGCGCGGTCGGTGCGTCGTTGGTGTGCAGCGTGGAGAGCACGAGGTGGCCCGTGAGCGCAGCCTGGATCGCGATCTGCGCCGTTTCAGGATCGCGGATTTCTCCGACGAGAATGATGTCCGGGTCCTGGCGCAGCAGTGCGCGCAGCGCGCTCGCAAACGTGACGCCGACCTTCTCGTTCACCGGCACCTGCGG
This sequence comes from Gemmatimonadota bacterium, assembly GCA_003171215.1. Classification (GTDB taxonomy): domain Bacteria; phylum Gemmatimonadota; class Gemmatimonadetes; order Gemmatimonadales; family Gemmatimonadaceae; genus Fen-1231. The sequence continues at coordinate 834 of PMYN01000066.1, forward strand.
CACGCCCGGCAGTTCGTACTCGACGGGATCTTCGACCGTCAGGATCTTCTCCTTCCCCGTGCGCAGCATCTCGAGCGCGGCGTAGAGCGTCGTCGTCTTGCCGCTGCCCGTGGGACCTGTCGAGAGGACGATGCCGTGCGGACGCGAGATCACCTCGCGGAACAGCTCGAGCGTGTCGGCGGCCATGCCGAGCTCCGTCAGCGTGATGCGGCCCTTCTCCTTGTCGAGCAGACGGAGCACGACGCTCTCGCCGCGCAGCGTCGGCACGGTCGATACGCGCACGTCCACCTGGCGATTCTGCAGCCGCAGGCGAATGCGCCCGTCCTGCGGAAGCCGGCGCTCCGCGATGTCGAGCTCCGCCATGATCTTGATGCGGCTGATGATCGCGGCCGTCAGGTGCGGCGGCGGCGACGGCGCGGCCTGCAGCACGCCGTCCACGCGATAGCGCACCCGCAACCCGTCGGCGTATCCCTCGAGGTGCACGTCCGACGCGCGCGCCTCGAGCCCTTCGATGAGCAGCAGGTTCACGAGCCGCACCACGGGCGCCTCGTTCGCGAGGTGGAGCAGGTCGTCGAGCGGAATCTCGTCGGCGTTCTGTCCCCGCGACTCTCCGTTGCTCAGGCCGGCGATGAGCCCTTCGGCCGTCACGGCGTCGGGCGTGTAGACGCGGCGGATCGCGCTGCGCAGGTCGTGCTCGCTGAACCGCTCGAGCTTCACCGGCGCGCCGAATGTGAGCCGGAGGTCGTCGAGCGCGAGCGGCTCCACCCGGTCGATCCAGGTCCCGACCACGACCACACCGTCGCCCATTTTCAGCGGCAGCACCGCGTGCTGCTCGAGCCACTCGGCGGTCAGTGCGGTCGTGAGGCGCTCGACCTCGAGCAGCTCCGACGCCGCGTGCGTCGCGCCCTCGCCGCTCATGGGATTGCCGTTGCCTTCGGCGCCGTGACCGGTGGCGGCCATGTGGTTCAACGCGGTCATCAGCGTGAACCGTCCGGACGCTTCTTCACGGTCGAATCCGGCTTCGGCTTCGACGCGCCGGCCGGCTTCTTGACCGGATCGCCGATCTGGATCGTGTCGCCCCTCGGCACGATGCGCGCGTTGACGTTCGTTTCCTCGAGAAGCACGCTCTGGCTCTTCGTGGCCTCGCGCAGCTTGTCGATGTCCTCGTCGCTCGAGACGACGTGCGGCGTGAGGAACAGGTAGAGCTCGTCCGCGGTAACGGTCTTCTTCGTGCTGCCGAAAAGAATTCCGCCTATCCAGGGAATCCTGCTCAGGATCGGGATGCCGGAAACCGTCAGGCTCGTCGTGTTGTCGGTCAGACCGCCGATCACCGTCGTCTGGCCGTCCTTGATGAACACCTGCGTCGATGCCTGGCGCTGGCTGATGATGGGCGCGTTGAACTGCACGTCGTTCGTCGCGTTGTCGTCCGTCTGGCTGACGGTGAGGTTCACGTAGCCGTCGGGGTTGATGATCGGCGTGATGGTGAGCGTCGTGCCGACCGACTGGTACTGGATCGTCTGCACGAGTCCGGTCCCCACGATCGCGGCTGACTGCGACACCTGAACGAACGGCACGTTCTGGCCGACGTTGAGGATGGCCTGCTTGTTGTTCTGCGCGATGACCAGCGGAAGCGACAGCACCTTCACGTCGCCGCGTGACTGGAGCGCGTTGATCGCGGCTGAATATTTCACCGATCCGTTGCCGCCGGTGAGCAGTGCGACGATGTCGTTCACGCCCGCCTGCGAGGGGAACGAGATGGTCGTATCCGTTCCACCCGACGCGTTCTTCCGTGTTTGCGTGCCGCCGATGCCGAGGCTCAGGTCGTGCGTGCGCTGGACCTGCACGATCGTCACCTCGATCAGCACTTGAAGCGGCCGCAGGTCCACGGCGCCGAGCACCTGCTGGACCAGCGCCCAGTCGGAGTCGGTCGCGCGGACGATGAGCGAGTTGGTGGCGTCTTCCGCGACGATTCGCATCTGTGACGACGCGGCCGTAAGCGTGCCGCCGCCGAATGCCTGCTGCAATGCCTGCGCGATTCCAACCCCCGCTGCGTTGTTTGCGGCTCCCGGATTATTGAAGGTGATCGCGCCGCCCGCGCCGCCGCCCGCGCCGCCGCCAGCGGCACCGCGTCCGGCGGCTCCGCCTCCACCTGCGCCACCCCGGCCGCCACCACCCGCGCCTCCTCCGACGCCTCCGGCGCCGGGAACGCCCACCACGCCGTTACCGAACACGTTGGGGACGAAGGCTCCCTGCGCGGTCGTGCCCGTACCCGTGAGCAAGCTCATCAGCACCGGCGCGAGCGTGACGGCGCTCGCATGCTTGAGCCGGTACGTGAACAGCTTGAGCTGCGCCTGTTGCGCCTGCTGCTGCTGCACCTGCTGCGTGGTGACGGTGCGCGTTCCCTCGATGCGGATGAGCGACGGCCCTTCCGTCATCTTGAGTCCGTTGATTTCGGCGACGCCGCGCAGCACATCCAGTGCTTCCGCCTTCGTCACCTGCTGGCCCATGCGCAGCGTGACTTTCACCGCCGGAAGGTTGGCGAACGTGACGTTCAAGCCTCCCGCCTCGGCAATTGCCTCGAGCACGACGCGCAGCTCCTGTTCCTGGAAATCGAGCACGAAGCCGTCGGGCGTCTTCCGCACGAGGCTGGTGTCGATCTTCTTCGCCGTGGCAGGCGTCGTGTCGCGCGCCGGCTGCTGCGCTCGCCTGCCGCCGCGCTGCGCACCGAGCGGCGAGGTGGCGAGCGCCACGAGAAGTGCGACGCGAAGGGCTCTCATGGGAGTCAGGTTCATGGCTTGAGTTCTGGTATGTCGAGCTTCTTCCCGGCCGCAGTCGTGAATACGACGCGCCCTCGCCCGATGGTCTGTACGGTGTACTCCCCGATCTTGTCGCCTGCGTGCACGATGCGCGTGCGGCTGTCACCGAGCTGCACGGTCGCGAAGCTGTGGGCCGGATCCGCCACCGCGGTGCCGAGCACCACGGGCAGCACCGGCTCCTCCTTCGGCGCGGCCTCGTTGCTCTCTTCACCGGGAGCGCGATAGGCGTGAGCCGGCGCGCTCCGGTCGGAAGCGAACAGGTCGGCTCGCACCGCGGCCTCCACGTCGGCATCGGCCGCCCGCGCAGGCGCGGCCAGCGCGGCGCTCGACGCGAATTCCGGCGGCGGCACCTCCGGCACCGGCTCGATGCGGATCGCGTGCACGAGCGTCCAGAGCGCGACCATTGCGGAGAGGGCGAGCACGGCGATCGAGCCGCGCCCCGCGTTGGTCGAGGTCCATTCACGATCGTTCATGGGGCCTCCTTCTGCGACGGCGCCGACGACCTTACCGGCGGGACGCCGCCGCCCGCCGCCTGCTCGGGGATCGCATAGCCCACGATCGACGCGGAGAGCGCTAGTGTCTCGGTGCCCTGCTGGTCCGCACGGCCCGGCTGCGCGGAGATGTCGAGACGCTGCACGCGAATGAACTTGCCGCCGCCCTCGAGCGACTTGATGAACTCGAGGATGCCGCGCAGGTCGGACTCGCCGCGGATCTCGACGTGCAGCGCGCGCACGCCGCCATCGAGCGCCGTGGCGGGGCGCGTCGACGCGTCCTGCAGCCAGACGTGGCTCGAGCGCGCGATCCCACCGAGATACGTCGCGACCTCGGCGCTCGCCATCACGTCGTCACGGCCGGCGAACAGGCGCGGCGCCATCGCCTGCATCGCGGAGTCCGCGACGTGCTGCATCTGCGGATTGAGCCTCGCCGCGGAGACCGCCGCGCGCTCGCGGGCAAAGGCGTCGCGCTCCATGCCGAGCTGCTGCTGAACGTCCGCGAGCGCGGAGCGATACGGCTTCACGCCGAACACGAAGAAGAGCGACGGCACGACGATGGCCGCGCCGAGCAGCAGGGCGCGCCGGTCGCTGGCGGACATCGTGGAAAACTTCACGGCGTCACCTTCCACGCGGAGGTCGCGGGCGCCGGCGTTCGAACGGGCGCACCGGACGGTGCGACGACCGCCGCGATCGTGAAGCGCTCGAGCGCCGGCCCGCCCTGCGGCGACTCGAGGCGAACCGGTGCGGCCGCGTGGACGCTCGTAAGGCCCGGCAGCAGGACGAGCGAATCGTATGCCTTCGAGGCCCGCACTGCGATGCCTTCGACCAACAGCGAATCGTCGCGGGCGCGCAGCGACGTGAGATACGCGTGCTCCTCGAGGCGCACACTGAGGCCGGCGATCACGCTCGACCACCTGGGCGCCGAGCGTTGTGTCGCCGCGAGCGCGGCCAGTTGCCTGAACGCGGTCTCGACCGACGTGCGACCGACGAGTGTCGCGGAGATCAGCGGCTTGATCGCCGCGCGTTCGGCCTGCACCGCGCGCAGCTGTCGCTTCGCGCCCCAGAGCGAGAACATGGCGGCGACCAGCAGCAGGGCAACCGAAGCCGCGGCCATTCGCGTCATGATGCGCCGAGCCCGCTCGCGGCGCGACGCGACCGTGGCCTCGCTTCGCAGCAACGGCGCGGCGTTCGGGCCGGCGAACTCGGCGGCGAGCAAATCCGGATGGTCGGCGCGCTCCGCCCATTCCGGGGGCGGCGACGAAACCGTCAAGCCGGCTGATGAAAGCGCTCGCGCGAGATCCTTCCGCTGCGCGGCCACGCCGATCGCGGTGACGCGCGCGAATGCCGGAGCCTTCTGCGCGGCGTCGGCCGGACCGATCGCCTCGGCCACGAGCGCGGCGTCCGCCGCGCCCGCGCGGAACAGGCGCACACCGGAGAGGCGTCCCTGCTCGAGCTGCAGCAGTTCGGTGCGATCCTCTCCGCATACGAGCAGGTGCGACGCCTGGCGGCTCGTGGCAGGCCAGAGCGCGGATGCCGCCGAGCACCACGCTCCCTCCGCGGGCGACACCGCGTCGACCGTCCATCCGGCTTCGCGCGCGGCGGCGTGCAGCGCCGCGACGAGCCGCTGTGGTGCCGCCGCGGCCATTACGCCGCCCGACGGACCGGACGATCGCTGGGGCGCCATCGACGTGCCGACGAGCTGCGCCGAGCGCGCGCCGACGAAATAACGCGACGCGTTTCTCGAGAGCAGCATGCGCAGCTCGTTCTCGCCCATCGGCGGGAGGTCGAGACGCCGAATTTCCGTGAGCGGCGGCATGAGGGCGACGTGGAGCCTGCCGCCATTCGTTCCAAGCGTGCGTGACAATTCGTGAAGGGCCGACGTCAGCGCGGGCCATCCCGTGCCGTCGCCGTTGAGCGGCTGCAGCGCCATTCGCCACACGCCTGCGCGTGTCCCGGCGCCGGCGCGCTGTACCACGCAAAGTTCGGTGGCCGAGAGCGCGGCGCCCAAGGTCACCTGCTTCCCGCTCGAAGACGCGACGGGATCTACCACTGTTGCCACGAGACCGAGACCTGGGCGTTGGCGCGCGACACGATCGCCTGCAATCGCGTCGGCTGCGACTGGGGACCCTTGCGGGAGATGATGGTGAGCAACACTTCGTTCGTGAGGATGGCGGCTCGCGCCGAGAGCGCCTGCGTTTGCTGCTGTTGCTGTGCCTGCTGCGCGAACGTCATCCTCCGCCGGCCGTTCATCGCTCCCATGACTTCCCCGACCGACGTGATGCGCTGCCCCTGCGACCGCAGGCTGAGGATGGTCGAAAGAATCTGGTCCGTCATTCCGGGCAGCACCTTCATCACGGCCGCGGGCGCCGAGTTAAGGTTCACGAGGCCGTTGCCGAGCGTGGTGAGGTACGGAGAGACCGCCGCATAGATATCGGGTGTCATGCCTTTCACGAACTGCAGGTCCTCGATGTCGCGGAACGGCCCGTTCGCGGGAAGAGCCAGCAAACCCGCCTTGATGTAGTCGTCCTTCTCCGCGCCGTGCAGGCGGGGGACGTCGTCCACGTCGGTCCAGTCCATTATGGCCTGCGCCAGCCCATCCGCCACGACGTAGTCGTTGAGCACGAAGCCGAAGAATGTCTTGAGCTCGTCTTCGTTGAGGTCGTTGATGTTGAGTTTCGTGCCGAGGTCCGTCGCCTTCACGTAGACGGGCTGGCTGTCCACGGCGTACGTGCCCGAGTAGAGCGAGTCCACGCCGAGCCACGGGTCCGAGGAGCGCAGCATCTGCGTGTTGCCGCGGCCCGTTGGAATAGTACGGATCGCGTAGTCCAGTTTCGCCTCGACGAGCTTCAGCGCGCCGCCGGCCAGCGCGCGCTGCATGCCGCGGTCCGCGGCGCCGAGGCCGAGCGCGCGGCGCTCGCGCGCGTCGATGCTGAACTGCAGCGCGACGGCCGCGATCGCGACGACGAGAAAGAGCGCGGTGATCAGCGCCACTCCGCGGCGTGGTCTCATCGGCCGATGATCAGTGCGCCGATCGGAAAGATCAGCGGCAGCTCGAGGATTCCCGGGAGGCGACCGCCGTCGTACGGCTGCATCGAGAGCCGGACGGCGATCGGCGAGACGGCTGCGGCCTGCGTGGACTCGAACCACTGGTTCGTCCGCTGGTCGAGGAACTCCACCTTCAGCACGCCGATCGAACTCTCGAGCTGGATGCGCTTCAGCGGCGTCGCGGTGCTCGGCTGGTACTCGAGCGTGAGGCCCGATTCGGGTGTGCTCGGGTCGGCGTCGATGAACAGGCGCATGCGAACGCTGGGCGCATTCGCGGGATTCGGCGCGGTCGTCACGAAGGTGATCTCGTCGCCGCCGGCAACGGCGGCGGTGATGCCGTTGCCCGTCATCCCGTTGCCGCTCGAAGAGGCGGAGTTGTTGCCGAATGCAAGCGTGACGTTGCTTGCCGAAATCGACGTGCCGCTGCGTCCCAGCCCGCGTCCCGCGCCGCCCGTCACGACCTGCACCGTTCCCGACAGCATCCACGTGCGGATCTGGTCGCGCAGCGCGCTCGCACGCTCCAGCTCGCCGGTGGACGAGAGGATGATGCGGCGATGATCGATGATCGAACTGAAGGTCGCGGCGCCCATCGCGGCCATCATCCCCGTGATCGCGAGCGCGATCACGAGTTCCATCAGCGTCATGCCGCGGCGCGCGTTCAATTCCCGCGCCCCGTGGTCGCCAGCGGCGGGCGGCGATAGATGTATGTGTGGAGCGCGTACGAGCCGTCCTTCCAGTCCACCGAGATGCGCACGTCGTAGATCCCGGCCTGCGTCGCGAGCGGCGTCGCCGTCGTGGCCCACTTGTAGTCGTCGAGCGGCTTGTCGAACGTGCCCTTCGCGACGGAATCGGGGAGGTTCTGGAGCTGCTGGTCGCTCATCAGCGCGAGGAAGTCGAGACGCGACGTCGCGAGCGCCTCCACTTCGAGCGCGCGCCGCGCCCGTGCGGCCGTGCGCATTTCGCCGCCAGCCGCGGACAGCGCCGAGACCGAAACCACGCCCACGATCGCGAGCGCGGCGACGGCTTCGAACAGCGAGATGCCGTTCCTAGCGCGCGGCCGCATACGCCACTCCGTTCCACGGATCGACCGACACCAGCGCCGACGCTCCCGCGCCGCGCACGAGCACCGTATCGGCGAACGCCGAGCCGGTGGGATGGAACACGTACACGAGGCGCGGCAGGTCGGTCACGAGCGTCTCCTGCGCGCCGAGCGTCATGGTGCCTTCGCCGAGCATGCCGCTGCCCGTGATGCCGACCGTATCCGCGCGATAACGACCCGAAGTCGGATCGAGGCGCAGCGTGACGGTCTCGTTGCGCTCGATCGCGATCTTGCGGGCGTCGTTGAGCAACTTGACCACGTCCTCGCCGACTCCCGGCGGCTTTCCCTGGCCCATGCGCGCGAGCGCCGGTGCCACGAGCATTGCGCTCACCGCCATGATCGCGAGCACGATGCCCATTTCCAGCAGCGTGAAGCCGCTCCGCGATTTCATCGTCACTTGAACGGGTTCGCGTTGCTGCCCGGGAGCGAATTCATTTGAACGAATTCGCGTTGATGCCATAGATGGCCTGCAGCAGCGACAGCGCGACGAACGCGACCACCGCGCCGAACATCACGATCATCGCCGGCTCCGCGAGCGCGGCGAGGCGCTGCGTCGCGCGTTCCGTCCGCTCTTCGAATATTTCGGCCGCCTTCAACAGGAACGTGCGAAGCTGGCCCGCGTCCTCGCCCACGCCGATGAGCTGCGCGAGGAGCGCCGGATAGACCGGACTCTCGGCGACGGCCGCGCGAAGCGACACGCCCTCGCGAACGCGCGTGCGAATGCGCTCGGCGTCGTCGCGGGCGACCGGGTCGCCGATCGACTCGATGGTGTCGTCGAGCGCCGAGAGCAGGGGAGCGCCGCCGCCGAGCAGCACTCCGACGAGCCGCGCGAACCGCGCGGCCAGTGCGTACTGCCGCAGCGTCTTCACCAGGGGAAGCGCGAGGAGCGCGGTCGACAGCGTGCGCCGTCCGTCCTCGGTATTGCGCGCCCATGCGCCGACCGCGGCGATCGCGAGTGGCACGAGGAAGAGCAGGGGCCAGAAGCGATGCAGGCCGGTCGA
>PMYN01000066.1:9359-16242 GCA_003171215.1 Gemmatimonadota bacterium
GAGTTGTCCACGTCGCCGCTGCGCTCGCCCGCACGCACGAGCCCCACGTAGAGCGGGGAGAAAAGCTGTGGATAGGCAGCGAGCGCCGACGACAGCGTCTCGCCGCGCTCGACGCGGGTGCGCACCTGCAGGAGCGCGTCGCGCACCTCGCCGCTCGTGACGCCCGACGCTGCGTTCAGCGCCTGCGCGAGCGGCATGCCGACGGGAAGGAGCGCCGCCATCGCGCGCGTCACCTCGAGCACTTCGCGCCGACGCCCGAATTTGAACCCCCTGCCTCCGGTCGCCGCCTCGCTCGACTCGGCCACGTCGAGCACCAGGAGACCGCGCTCCTCGAGCGCGCGCGACAGGGCGCCCGGGCTCGCGGCGTCCTCGAGCCCCCGCAATCGCTTGCCTGAGCCGTTGACGGCTTGGTACGCGAAGGTTGGCATCGCCTGGTGCTCGAAGAGCCGCCGCCTACTTCCAGCTCAGGATGTCGGCGTTTTCACCGTCGCCGCCCGGCACGCCGTCCGCACCGTACGAGATGAGGTCGTAGCCGTTCGGGTTCTGCTCGCCGGGGAAGACGTAGATGTACGGCCGGTTCCACGGATCCAGCGGCACCGCCTTCCGCAGATATGGAGCGCGCCAGTTGGCCGGCGGGTCGATCGTCGGCTTCTCCCAGAGTGCGTTGAGGCCTTGCTGCGTGGTGGGATACGCGCCGTTGTCGAGGCGGTACGCGTCGAGCGCGGCGCCAAGCATCTCGATCTGGCTCTTCGCGGTGGCGCTCTTGGCCGCCCCGACATTCTGGAAGATGTTGGGCGCGACGAGCGTGGCCAGGATGGCGATCACGACGATCACCACGAGGATCTCGATCAGCGTGAATCCGGAGCGGCGACGGCGGCGCACTGCTGCAGGCCGGTCGAGACGAGTGCGGATCATGTCGGGGGCGCGAGAGTTGTGGGATTGGACACGAAAACAGCCCGAACGGTTCGCCGCCCATGCCAGCCGGGCAGCGTCCTACCTTATAGTTGTAGACACTTTGCTGGGCGACGGCGTTCCTCCCGTAAACGTTAACGTCGGCTCCGGCCCCCTGCATCGGTCAGGCGCTATGTTTGATGCTGCGCCCGAACCACCCCCAGAGACACCCACCGGCCTCGTTGATGGCGACCGACTCGATCATCCTCAGCACTGCCGACGGCGTCGCGACGATCACCCTGAACCGTCCCGACGTCCTCAACAGCTTCAACAGCGGGATGGCGCGCGAACTGCAAGCCGCGCTGACCGGCTTGGTCGGCGACGACTCCGTGCGCGCCGTCCTGCTCACTGGCGCCGGCCGCGCCTTTTGCGCGGGACAGGACCTCGCCGAAGCCATGCCGAAGGAGGGCGTGCTCCCCGACCTCGGCGACTTCGTGCGCACCACGTGGAATCCGATCATCCTCGCGATTCGCACGCTCGAGAAGCCGGTGGTCTGCGCGGTGAACGGTACGGCGGCGGGAGCCGGCGCCAACCTCGCGTTTGCGTGCGATATCGTGTTTGCCGCGTCCGATGCAAACTTCATCCAGTCCTTCGCGAAGATCGGCGTGATCCCGGACAGCGGCGGCACGTTCATCCTGCCGCGCCTCGTCGGGCTCCAGCGCGCGACCGCGCTCACGATGCTCTGCGAGAAAGTGAGCGCCGAGCAGGCGCTCGCGTGGGGACTGATCTACAAGGTCTGCGAACCGGCGGCGCTCATGGAAACGGCACGCGCGACGGCGAAGCATCTCGCCACGCAGCCGACGCGCGCGCTCGGCCTCATCAAGCGTGGCTTCAATCGCTCGCTCGGCGTGGATCTCGAGGCGCAACTCGCGTATGAAGAGGAATTGCAGCGAGAGGCCGGGCAGAGCGCGGATTACGCCGAGGGCGTGAAGGCGTTCCTCGAGAAGCGAAAGCCGAATTTCACGGGGCGGTAAGTTCGATGTCAGCGACGGGTGAGGAGAAGGTCACCGTAGGGATAGTTGGGAGTGGCGCGATGGGATCGGGCATCGCGCAGGTTGCCGCGGCGGCCGGCCATCGCGTGGTGCTGAGCGATGCGAAGGCTGGCGCAACGGCGAAGGCGCGCGAGTCGATGAGCGCGGGGCTCGAAAAGCTCGTCGAGAAGGGCAAGCTCGACGCGGCCGCGCGCGACGCGATGATGGCGCGCATCTCATTCGTCGACGCGCTGCTGGCCCGCGATCTTTCCATCTATAAGGAATGCGGAATCGTCATCGAGGCGGTCGTCGAGGATCTCGGCGTGAAGCGCGCGCTGCTCACCGCGCTCGGCGGCGTCGTCGCGCCCGGCGCGATCCTGGCCACGAACACGTCGTCCCTGTCGGTGGCCTCGCTCGCGTCGGCACCGGCGCACCCCGGCCGCGTGGTGGGCATCCACTTCTTCAATCCGGCGCCGGTGATGCCGCTGGTGGAAATCGTGCCCGCGCTCTCGACGAACGCCGACGTCACCGTCGCGGCCCGCGCGCTCGTGGATGCATGGGGCAAGACCACCGTGCTGGCCGCCGACACACCGGGATTCATCGTGAATCGCATCGCGCGCCCGTTCTATGGCGAGTCGCTGCGGCTGCTCGAGGAAGGGCTGGCCGACTGCGCGACGATCGACTGGGCGATGCGCGAGCTCGGCGGCTTCCGCATGGGCCCGTTCGAACTGATGGACTTCATCGGCAACGACGTGAACTACGCCGTGAGCAGCTCCGTGTTCGAGGGGATGTTCTACGATCCTCGCTACCGGCCCGCGCTCACGCAGCGGCGTCTGGTCGAAAGCGGACGCCTCGGTCGCAAAACGAAGATCGGCTACTACGACTATCGCGACGGGGCGGTGATGCCGAAGCCCGAAGAAGACCGCGCGCTCGGCCAGCGACTGCTCGACCGCGTGCTCGCGATGCTCATCAACGAAGCCGTCGACGCGCTGTACCTGCGCATCGCGTCGGCGCGCGACATCGACGTCGCCGTGACCAGGGGCGTGAACTATCCCAAAGGGCTGCTCGCGTGGTGCGACGAGATCGGCGCCGCGACCGTGCTGGAGAGGCTCGACGCCCTGCATGCGGAGTACGGCGAGGATCGCTACCGCGCGAGCCCGCTGCTGCGGAAAGCCGCCAAGGCGGGCTCGAGGATGACGTCATGAGCACGGACGCGAAGCGCGAGCAGCGGATGGCGGAAGCGATCGTGAACCAGATGATCGCGCGCGACGAGTTCTCGCGATGGCTCGGGATCAGTGTGGTGGAGATCGCACCGAGGCGCTCCACGTGCCGCCTGACCGTGCGGCCCGAGATGGTGAACGGCTTCGGCGTGTGCCATGGCGGGGTGACGTATTCGCTCGCCGACAGCGCGCTGGCGTTCGCGTGCAACACCCACGGCCGCGTCACGATGGCGATCGAGAACAGCATCGGCTATCCTGCCGGCGTCGCGGTGGGCGACGTGCTGACCGCGGTCGCCGTCGAGGAGAGCGCGACCAACCGGCTCGGATTCTACTCCGTGAAAGTGACCAATCAGGGCGGCGCGGTGGTCGGGACGTTTCGCGGCACCGTCTATCGGACGCACATCGAGCACATGACGACGGAAACCCAGAAGGACTCAGGAGCAACGTGACCGACGCATTCATCATCGACGGCGTGCGCACGCCGGTCGGAAACCTCGGCGGCGCGCTGAGCGAAGTGCGCGCGGACGACCTCGCCGCGCACGTCATCAGGTCGCTCGCCGCGCGAAATCCGCGGGCGCCCGGCGCCGAGATCGCCGACGTGATCCTCGGCTGCGCGAACCAGGCGGGCGAGGACAACCGCAACGTGGCACGCATGGCGCTCCTGCTCGCCGGGCTTCCGTCGAGCGTCCCCGGCGAAACCGTGAACCGGCTCTGCGCCTCGGGACTGAGCGCGATCGCGAACGCGGCACGCGGCATCAAGATCGGCGAGGGCGAGTTGTACGTGGCGGGCGGCGTGGAAGGCATGACGCGAGCGCCGTACGTCTTCTCGAAATCGGCGAAGCCGTTCGGGCGCGACCTCGAGTTCTTCGACACGACGCTCGGCTGGCGGTTCGTGAACCCCGCGATGAAGGCGAAGTACGGCACGGACTCGATGGGACAGACTGCGGAGAACGTCGCCGAGCAGTACGGCGTGACCCGCGCCGACCAGGACGCGTTCGCGCTCCGGTCGCAGCAGAAAGCCGCTGCGGCACGCGCCGCGGGCCGGTTCGCGCCGGAGATCGTGCCGGTCGAAATTGCGCAGAAGAAGGGTGATCCGAAGCGCGTTGAGCACGACGAGTTCATCCGTCCGGACACGACGCTCGAGGCGCTCGCGAAGCTCAAGCCCGCGTTTCGCACGGATGGCAAGGGATCGGTCACGGCCGGGAATTCCTCGGGACTCAACGACGGCGCCGCGGCGATTCTCCTCGCGAGCGCCGCCGGCGTGAAACAGTTCGGTCTCACACCGGTCGCGCGCGTGGTCGCGAGTGCCGCGACGGGCGTCGAGCCGAGGATCATGGGCATGGGCCCGGTACCCGCCACGCGAAAGGTCCTCAAGCTTGCCGGGCTCACGTTGGAGCAAATGGACGTGATCGAACTCAACGAGGCGTTCGCGGCACAGTCGCTCGCCTGCCTCCGCGAGCTGGGCATCGCGGACGACGACCCACGCGTGAACCCGAACGGCGGCGCGATCGCGCTCGGGCATCCGCTGGGCATGTCGGGCGCGCGTCTCGTGCTGACCGCCGTGCGCGAACTGGAACGCACGAAGAGACGCTACGCGCTGTGCACGCTGTGCATCGGCGTCGGGCAGGGAATGGCGATGATCCTGGAGCGGGCCTGATGCGACTGCAGAACTACGCGATGGGCGAATGGGTCGCCGGCACGGGAAAGTCCGCCGAGCTGTTCAATGCCGTGACCGGCGAGGTGATCGGCGAGGCGTCGAGCGGCGGGCTCGACTTCGCGGCGATGGCCGCGTATTCGCGCGCCGTGGGCGGACCCGCGCTGCGGAAGATGACATTCCACGAGCGCGCCCTGATGCTCAAGGCACTCGCGAAATACCTGATGGACCGCAAGGAAGAGTTCTACTCGCTGTCTGCGGCCACGGGAGCCACCCGTACCGACTCGTGGATTGATATAGAAGGCGGCATCGGCACCCTCTTCGCATTCTCGAGTCGCGGCCGCCGCGACTTGCCGAACGAGACGTTCTACGTGGACGGCGCCACGGAGGTGCTGTCGAAGGGCGGCACGTTCGTCGCGCGGCACATCTGCGTGCCGCTCGAGGGCGTCGCGGTCCACATCAACGCGTTCAACTTCCCCTGCTGGGGAATGCTCGAGAAGCTCGCGCCCGCGCTGCTCGCCGGTGTGCCGGCCATCGTGAAGCCGGCGACGGTGACCTCGTATCTCACCGAGGCGATGGTGCGGGCGATGATCGATTCGCAGCTGCTCCCGAAGGGGGCGCTGCAATTGATCTGCGGCAGCGCGGGCGATCTCCTCTCGCATCTCGGCTTGCAGGACACCGTCGCGTTCACCGGTTCCGCCGCGACGGGCCGCATGCTCAAGGAGAGTCCCGCGATCCTCGAGAACGCCGTGCGCTTCAACATGGAGGCCGACTCGCTCAACTGCTCGATCCTCGGCCCCGATGCGGTGCCCGGCACGGACGAGTTCGACCTCTTCGTGAAGGAAGTCGTGCGCGAGATGACCGTGAAGGCCGGGCAGAAGTGCACGGCGATCCGGCGCACGATCGTGCCGGCGGGAACCGAGGAAGCCGTGATCAAGGCGATCGCGAAGCGCCTCGAGGGGATCACGATCGGCGATCCCGCGGTTGAAGGAGTCCGCATGGGACCGCTCGCGAGCCGCGCGCAGGTGCGCGACGTGGGCGAGAACGCCGCAAGGATTCGCGGCGCGGCGTCGCTGGTGTTCGGCGGCGGCGACTACAACGTGGTCGGAGCAGACCGCGAGAAGGGCGCATTCTTCGCGCCGATGCTGCTCTCCTGCGACGACCCGTTCTCGCACAGCGAGCCGCACGACATCGAGGCGTTCGGCCCGGTGAACACGGTGATGCCGTACAGCACGATCGACGACGCGATCGAACTCGCGAAGCTCGGACGCGGCAGCCTCTGCGGATCGCTGTTCACCGCGGATCCGAAGGTCGCGCGATCGATCGTGCTCGGCGTCGCGCCCTATCACGGACGCATCATGGTGCTCGACCGCACGAGCGCAAAGGAGAGCACCGGCCACGGCTCGCCGCTGCCGAACCTGGTGCACGGAGGCCCCGGCCGCGCCGGCGGCGGCGAGGAACTCGGCGGCATTCGCGGCGTGCTGCACTACATGCAGCGCACCGCGTTGCAGGGGTCACCGACCGTCCTCACCGGCATCGTTCGCGAATACATGCAGGGCGCCGCGCAGAAAACCGGCGGCCCGCACCCATTCAGGAAATATTTCGACGAGCTGGAGATCGGCGACACGCTGATCACCGGCACCCGCGAAATCACGCTCGCGGACGTCGAGCGGTTCGCCGAGCTGACCGGCGACAAGTTCTACGCGCACATGGACGACGAGGCCGCGCGAGCGGGGATATTCGAACGCCGGGTCGCCCATGGGTATTTCATCGTCTCGGCCGCCGCCGGGCTGTTCGTCGATCCCGCGTTCGGCCCCGTGCTGGCGAACTATGGGATGGAAGGGCTACGCTTCACGAAGCCGGTCTATCCCGGCGACACGATCCATGTCCGCCTCACCTGCAAGCAGAAGACCTCGAAGGAGACTCCAGAGGGCGGGATACCGCAGGGTGTGGTGGCGTGGGACGTCGAGGTGAAGAACCAGAACGACGAGCCGGTGGCAGTCTATACGATCCTCACGCTGGTGAGGCGGACGGGGGCTTAGATACTTCTCGCGACGAGCGACGGGTGAGCAACTGTCTTTAACATC
>PMYN01000121.1 GCA_003171215.1 Gemmatimonadota bacterium
GGCGCGTGGTCGTATGCGCTGCGCGCCGGAAGGTCGCTCGACATTACGAACGACTTTCGCAATCCGCTCGACTCCGGCTCGACACTCGGTGCGCTCGTCGGTACCGACGACTACGACTACGTCGACCGCTACAGCGCGGGGGCGTCGGTCACCCGTTCGTTTGCAAAACGCGGCCTGCGCGCGCGGCTCGAGGCGGGATGGGCCGACGATCGCGCCGTCATGAACGCGCTTTCGCAGAATCCGTTTCACACCGACTATCTCCCCAATCGCGGCATCGACGCGGGGAATTATCTTCGCACCGCCTTCACGCTGGTATGGCATGCGGACGCAAACGCCGAGTACCTGCGGCCGGGCTTCGGTGCGATGCTCGGCTATTTGCGCGGAGATGGACAGCTCAATTTCCAGCGAATCGACCTGCGATTGAGCGCGCGCCGCAACGCGGGGCGCTGGACGTTCGCGTCGCGACTCGATGCCGGCGTGCTGCTGGGTTCTCCGCCGCCGCAGCAACTGTTCGAGCTCGGAAAGACCGAAGGCCTGCCGGGATACGACTACAAGCAGTTCGCCGGCGATCAGGCCGCGGTATTTCGAACGCTCGCGATGTACCGGCTCAACTTACTGACCGCGCCGATCCGGCTCACGCGGCTCTACTGGCTTCCCGCACTCGCGCCGGCGCTCGCGATCACCGCGCAATCCGGCTGGACCGGCGCGTCGGACGGCGCGGCGCGGACGGCAATTCAGCGTCTCGGGGGAACCGTGCAGCAACCTGTCTCGACGGTTACGGGCACCGCCCGCGCGACAGTTGCCGGGGGCATCAGGCTGTTCGGCGGCGCGTTCGGAATATCGATGGCGCGCGCGGTGGACAGGTCGGAACGTTGGCGCGCGCAGCTCGACTTCGGACAGCTGTTCTAGCGAAGGATCCGGCTAGAACTCGCCGATGAAGCCGATCTCGGGCTCGAGCTTCTGAGCGAACTTCTCGAACACCGCGCTCTGGGCGAAGGCGATTAGCGCGCGCACGTCCGCAGCGGTCGCGCCGCCGAGGTTCACGATGATGTTGGCGTGCATGTGCGAGATCTGCGCTCCTCCGATCGTGTGACCCTTGAGCCCGCATTGGTCCACGAGTCGTCCCGCACCGACGCCCTCGATCTTCTTGAATATCGAGCCGGCGCTCGGGTGATGTTCGAGCCACGGATGCCGCGACCCACGCCAGCTGAGGTTTTCCTGCATCACGCGGTGCATCACGGACGGGTCGCCCTTCACGAGATCGAAGGTCACGGCCAGCGCGATCTCGCCCGTGTGGTGCAGACGGCTCGTGTCGTACCCGAACTGCATTTCCGAACCGGGAATCGTGAGCCGGGCACCGGACGGAGCCAGCAGCTCGACGCTCGCGGTGACTTCTTCGATGAACATCGTGCGCTCGCGGCCCGGCGCGGGTGCGAGAAAGTGCAGGTTTTGCCAGACGGCGCCGCCAACAGTGCTCGGAATGCCGACGTAGTGTTCGAGGCCGGACAAGCCGCGGGTCACCGCAGCCCGGATGACGTCCGCCATCACGGCGCCGCTCTCGGCACGAATGGCGTTCGGAGTGGGGAACTGCAGGTGGTCCGCGGTGTTTCGAATCACCAGGCCCCTGAATCCCCGGTCGCCGATGAGGATGTTCGCGCCGAGCCCGAGCACGAAAAAGGGGATTCCGGCGGACCGAGCCGCATCTACCGCGTTTGCGAGGTCGTCTGCCGCTGTGGCATCGTACAGCACGTCGGCAGGGCCGCCGATCTTGAATGTCGTGAAGGGCGCGAGCGGAACGTTCGCCCGCAAGCGCTCGGCAATCAACGAACTTTTCCCGAGAAGGACGGATACGGCATTGGACATGATGCGGGTAATCAAAGGGCGGGCGGCGACGGCCGCCAGCGTGGCGCTCCTGGTGATGCCGGTGCTCCTCGTGGCGCCGCTGGCGCACGCGCAGCGCGCCGAACTGGAGAAAACGATCCAGCGGCGCGTGATGCCGAACGGGCTCGAGGTGATCGTGGTGGAAAATCACGGCGTGCCGCTCGTGACCGTCGAGATCACGGTGCGTAACGGGTCGTTCACGCAGACGCCGGAGTACGCCGGCCTCGCGCACATGTTCGAGCACATGTTCTTCAAGGCGAACGATGCGTATCCGGCGCCCGACCAATTCATGGATCGCGGATCGGAGCTGGGCGCCGTGTTCAACGCGACCACGAAGGAAGAGCAGGTGAATTACTACCTGACGCTCTCGGCGGATTCGCTGGAAGGCGGCCTCAAGTTTCTCGTGTCGGCGCTGCTCGCGCCGAAGTTCCGCCAGGACGAGCTGGAGCGGGAACGCCAGGTAGTGCTCGGCGAATACGACCGCAACGAGTCGTCTCTCGGCTTCAAGCTCGAGCAGGAAATGGGGAAGAAGCTCTGGGACGGCGAATGGAGCCGGAAGAACGTCATTGGCGACCGACAAGTGCTGCAGACCGTGACGCCGGACAAGATGCGGATGATCAAGAACTTGTACTATGTGCCGAACAACTCGGTGCTCATCATTTCCGGCGACGTGAACCCCGCCGTGGCGTTCGCGTCGGCGGAGAAGATTTTTGCGCCATGGAAACGCGGCGACGACCCGTTCGTAAAAGCGCCGGTGCCGCCGATGCCTCCGCTGACGAAGAGCGTCGCGGTCATCGACGAGGAACCGGTAAACGCCGTGACGGTGCTCGTACAGTGGCAGGGGCCGAGCGTGCGAAAGGACGAGAACGCGACGTTCGCCGCCGACGTGTACTCCGACGTCCTGAACAACCCGCAGTCGCGTTTTCAACGGAAGCTGGTCGACAGCGGACTTTGGCAGGGCGTGATCGTCAACTACTACACGCTCAACAACGTCGGTCCAATCACGGTGAGTGGACAGACGACTCCGGAAAAATTGCGTCAGGGACTGGCGGCAATGATGCTCGAACTCGGCGAGTCGGTGAAGCCGGGCTACTTCTCGCAGGAAGAACTCGATGACACGAAGGCGAACCGCGCGGTGACGACCGCGTTCGGCACCGAGAAGAGTTCGGACTTCTCGCACACGATTGGATTCTGGTGGGCCGCCTCGGGGCTGGAGTACTACATGAAATACGTGGATGAGATGGCCAGGCGCACGCCGCAGGACCTGCGCGACTATTCCAACAAGTACATCATCGGCAAGCCGCACGTCGTCGGGGTGCTGATGACGCACGAGGATCGCGTGCGCATCAAGTTGACCGAAGACGAACTCACGAAGATCGGAGTCGCGCCGGGAGTCCTACCATGAAACGCCTCGCTTTGGCGGTCGCGGTCGCGGCCGGCTCGGCCCAGGCTCAGTCTGATACGGCGACGGTGAGCTACGTCGTGAGCGGCGTGCGCGTGATCCAGCGGAAGACGACCGCGTCGATCGTCGTCGCGAATCTCTATTTACTGGGCGGCGTGCGCCAGTCGACGCCGCGCACGGCGGGAATCGAGAATCTTCTCCTTGCCGTGAGTGAACGCGGCACGCAAAAGTATCCGAAGGACATCCTGCGGCGCGCGCTCGCGCGCACGGGAAGCGAGATTCCCGTCGCGCCGAGCGAGGACTGGACTCTCGTGAGCATTCACACCACCACGAGCGAGCTCGACTCCACCTGGTCGATCTTCGCGGAAAGGCTCATGCATCCGACGCTCGATTCGGGCGACGTGGAGTTCGTGCGCGGGCAGATGGTGAGCGGGGTACGCCAGCGTGCGGACAGCCCGGATGCGACGCTGGACTACCTCTCCGACAGCATCGCGTATGCCGGATCCCCGTACGCGCTCTCGCCGGTCGGCACGGAGACTTCACTGTCCCGAATCACTCGCGCGGAGCTGCGTGCGTACGAGCGCGACCAGATGGTGACGTCGCGCATGCTGCTGGTGTTTGTCGGGAACGTATCGCGCGCGAAGGTCGAGGCGCTGGTCGGTTCGACGATCGGCAAGCTTCCGGCCGGGAAATACGCGTGGACGATGCCCGACACGATGCCGACGCGGCCCGCGGACGTGATTTTCGACCAGCGCCCGCTGCCGACAAACTACCTTCAGGGGTTCATCAACGGTCCTCCGGCGAACAGCCCCGATGCGCCGGCGCTGCGTGTGGCGGCGGCCGTGCTCTCGGGCCGCATGTTCGCGGAGATCCGTTCGCGCCGCAATCTCACCTACGCCGTGAGCGCGAGCTTCCGGGACCGCGGCCTCACGTCGATGGAACTGTACGTCACGACGACATCTCCAGACACCACGGTCGCGCTGATGTCGGAGCAGGTGCACGAACTGCAGGACGACGAGATCGAGACCTCGCGGCTCCGGCCGCTCGTGCAGCAGTTCATCACGGAGTACTTTCTCGACAACGAAACGATCACGGCGCAGGCGGATTTTCTCGCGCGCAACCAGCTCTATCGCGGCGACTTCCACGCGAGCTCACGATTCGTGGCCGATCTCAAAGCCGTGACGGGCGCCGACGTGCGGCGGGTGGCGCGCGCCTATTTCAAGAACGTGCGCTGGGCGTACGTCGGAGATCCCTCGCGCATCAGGCTCGACCGGTTGCTGATCTTCTAGCGCCGGGAGCGCAGAGTTTCACGCACGGCGCCGAGCGAGCCTCCCGCCGCGTGCAGCGCGACGAGCAGGTGATAGAGCACGTCGGCGGCTTCTTCGTTGGCGCGCTCGGTGTCGCCGTCGGCACACGCCGTGACGAACTCGCTCGCCTCCTCGCCGATCTTCTTCAGGCGCAAGTTGCGATCGGCAAGGAGTCTTGCCGTGTAGCTTCCCTTCCCGCCGACCTCCGCGCGCTCGTCGATCGTCGCATCGAGTTCCGCGAGCGTGTCCGCGGCGATGTCCCCGAAACAGGTGGGGGCACCGGTATGACAGGCGGGGCCCGCGGGAATGACGCGTGCCAGCACCGCATCGCCATCGCAATCGGCGCTCAGGGTCACCACGCGCTGGGTATTGCCGCTCGTTCCGCCCTTGTGCCAGAGCCCTCGCGATCTTGACTGATAGTGCATCTCGCCCGAGGCGAGCGTACGCTCGAGTGCTTCGCGCGACGCGAACGCCACCATGAGCACCTGTCCCGTCGACGCGTCCTGTGCCACGACGGTGACGAGCCCGCTGCCCTTCTCGAAATCAAGTGCGTTCAGGTCGAACATAGAATCCTTCGTGATTCGGCCGCGAGCGCGGCGTTGGTGGCGATCGAAGTGCCGCCGAATGCGGTCACGGTTCCGGCAAAGTCGGTGAATATGCCGCCGGCTTCCTCGACGATTGGAACGAAGCACGCGATGTCCCACGCGTTGACGATCGCATCGACCATCACTTCCGCGCGGCCGGTCGCGACCATCAGGTAGCCGAATGCGTCGCCCCAGCTGCGGCTCACCGCGGCGGCCTTTGCGAGCCGCTCCCATCGGTCGCGCCCGACGGGCGACGAGAACACGCGATCGTCCGTGATCAGGACGGTCGCAGCACCCATTTCGGCAATGTCGCTCACACGTGCGCGCGAGCCGTTGTGCCAGCTTCCGCACCCCGTGGCAGCGGCGATCGTCTCGCCGGCTGCGGGGAAACACGCGGCGCCGGCCAGCACGCGCTCGCCCTCGACCACTGCGACGAGCGATCCCCAAAGCGGAACGCCGCGCACGAACGACTTTGTGCCGTCGATCGGGTCGATCACCCAACGGCGACCGCTCGTCCCGACTCGCTCGCCGAACTCTTCACCGAGCACACCGTCCGCGGGGAAGCGCGCGCGAATCCACTCGCGCACGGCCTCTTCCGCTCCGCGATCCGCCACGGTCACCGGTGAGCCGTCACCCTTCCATTCCACGGCGACATTCTTGCCATAGTGCGAAGAGGCCACCGAGCCAGCAAGTTCCGCGCACTCCTTTACGGCCTGCAGCAACAATTCCATCGATGCGGCGCGCGTCATGCGACCATCCGGACGGGAATGCCCGCCTGGCGCATCGCCCGCTTCAGCCCGGCCACGGTCTCGACGCCGTCGTGCACGATGCCGGCGACGAGCGCGGCATCGGCGCCGCCATTCACGATCACGTCGCGCACGTGCGCGGCGATGCCCGCGCCGCCACTCGCGATGACCGGCACGCTCACGGCCCTCGACACGGCTAGCGTCAGCTCCAGATCGTAACCTGTGCGCGCGCCGTCCTTGTCGATGCTCGTGAGCAGGATCTCGCCCGCACCCCGCGCAACGCATTCGCGCGCCCACTCCACGGCGTCGAGTTCCGTGCGCACACGAGCGCCCGACGTGTACACCCGCCAGGAATCCCCGTCACGCCTCGCGTCGATGCTCGCGACGATGCATTGCGCGCCGAACCGGCGCGCACCCTCGGTCATGATCTCCGGCCGTTGTACTGCAGCCGAGTTGACGCCCACCTTGTCCGCGCCGGCCCGCAGCGCGTTCGCCATGTCGCCCACGGTGCGAATGCCGCCGCCGATCGTGAGCGGTATGAACAGCCGCTCCGCCGTCCGGCGCGCGAGATCGAGCATCGTCCCGCGCTGCTCGTGCGTGGCGCCGATGTCGAGAAAGACGATCTCGTCGGCACCGTCACGCTCATAGCGTTCGGCGAGCTCGACGGGATCGCCGACGTCACGAAGCCCTTCGAACCGGACGCCCTTCACGACACGGCCCCGCCGTACATCGAGACAGACGATCAAACGTCGCGTCAGACTCACGTGCGTTTCCGCCGGTTCGTGCGCAGCGACACGCTTCCCTTCGTGCTGAAGACGCTGCCGGTGTCGGCGAGCGCCTGCCCGAGAGAGAAGCCCAGGGCCTTGAACGCCGCTTCGACGACATGGTGGCGATCCTCACCGCGCAGCACACGGATGTGCAGCGTGATCTTTCCCGCGTCGCAGAACGAGCGCATCCAGTGCTCGAAGAACGTGCTCGGAATCGGACCTCTATAGAACGGCCTCCCGCCCACGTCGATGACGGCCTGCACGAGCGCGTCGTCCATCGGAACCGTGCGTTCACCGTATCTCGCGGCGCCCTTCGGTACGAGCGCGGCCACAGCCTGTCCGACGGTGAGCGCCACGTCCTCGACGATGTGGTGCCGAAGGTCGCCGCGCGCCTTGATCGTGAGGTCGAGGCCGCTGTACTTCGCGAGCGCCGTCATCATGTGGTCGAGGAAGGGCACCGTCGTGTCCACCGACGCCAGGCCGCGTCCGAGGGAGGCCTCGACGCGAATCGTGGTCTCCTTCGTGCTGCGCTCGACAATCTTCCTGGTGCTCACGTGGAGAACTCCTCCGCGAGAATTCGCGGGTCGAGGGCTCCGGTGTAGAGCGCCATGCCGAGCACGGCGCCCGCGAGTCCACGTTCCTCGAGCGCGCGAAGGTCGTTCATCGACGAGATCCCTCCCGACGCGAGCACCGGCCATTCACTGGCTTCCACGACGTCTTCCATCAGTGGCAGGTCGGTTCCGGCCATCTGCCCTTCGCGGTGCACTGCCGTGACGAGGAGGCCGCCGAGCGGCACGCCGCCGAGTTCGTCGATGAGGTCGAGAATGTTACGCGGGAGCTCGCGCGTCCAGCCGTGGGTGAGGACGCGGCGCTCGCGAACGTCCGCCGCGAGGACAATGGCGCCGGGATTCGCTTCCGCGATCTCGCGGAGCCAATCGGGCTCGTCAATCGCGCGGGTGCCGACGACCACGCGCTCGGCGCCGTCGGAGAAGAGGCTCTCGACTTCTTCGGTCGTGCGAATCCCGCCGCCGACCTGCACCGGCGTCGCGGCGTCGGCGAGAAGATCGCGCACGATCGCGCGGTTGGTGCCGCGGCCCGTCGCCGCGTCGAGATCCACCACGTGCAGCCGCTGGAAGCCGTAGCCGGTCCAGCGGCGCGCGATGTCGCGCGGATCGCCGAGGCGAACCTTCTCCTTGTCGAAGTCTCCGCCGACGAGCTGTACGACGCAGCCCTCGCGAAGGTCTATGGCCGGGATGGCGAGCATACTCTATGAGTTCGAGATGAGGTTCAGGTATTCGTGAATGAAAGCCAGCCCCGGAGCTGAGCTCTTCTCCGGATGGAACTGCACGCCGACCACCGTGCCAGCACGAACGGCCGCGGGAAACCGGTCGCCTTCGTGTGTGGACCAGGCCGTGACGACGGATTCGTCGAGTGGGCGGCAGACGAAACTGTTCGCGTAGTATGCGGTCTCGAGTCGGGCGCGGCCGAAAAGCGGATCGCTCGCGTCGTCGATGGTGTTCCAGCCGATCTGCGGGGTTCGCGGCGTACGCAGCCTGGTCACGCGCCCGCCGAACACGCCGAGCCCTGCCCCATCGCCTTCGTCGCTCGCATCGAACATGAGCTGCATGCCGAGGCAGATTCCGAGGCACGGAAGTCCGGCAATAATGGCTTCGCGCATTGCATCACGGCCGCCTTCGAGCGCGCGCGTTGCAGGCTCGAATGCGCCGACTCCGGGCAGGACGAGGACGTCGGTGTCCACCGCCGAGCGTGCATCGGTTTCAAGGCGCACGTCGCGCCCTTCGCCGCGCAGCGCCTTGGCGAGCGAGTGCAGATTCCCCGCGCCGTAGTCAAAGAGCGTGATGCGCATCAGGTCGCGTCGCGCGGCGCGGCTCGCAGTGCGGCGCGCAGCGCGGCGAGCGCGCGTTCCATCACGGACCATGGTCCCGCGGTCATGCGCAATGCGTCGCCGATGCCGGGAAGATCGCGGAACGGGCGGACTGCAATGCCGCTCTCGCGCAGCGACCTCGCGAGCGCGAACGCCCTGGGCGTGGGCACGAGCAGGAAATTCGCGGACGATGGAAGGGGCGGGAGGCTCATCGCGACAAGCTCGGAAGCGAGGCGGTCGCGGCTCGCGACGGCCTCGCGCACGCGAGCGGCGACCCAATCCGCATCGGTCGTGAGCGCCTCGACGGCCGCTCGCTCGGCCATCATGTTGAGCTTGAACGGCCCTCGCGACTTCTCGATGATCTCGACGATCTTGGCCGAAGCGGCGGCATAGCCCACGCGCAGCCCGGCGAGTCCGTACGCCTTCGAGAGCGTGCGGCATACCACCACGCGCTCGAGTCCCGGCGCCTCCGCGAGAAAGCCCTGAAGCCCGGTGAACTCCACGTACGCCTCGTCGAGCAGCACGAGGCCGCGCGCGTTGTCGATGATTCGGCGAATCGTGTCGACGCTCGTGGGCGACGCCGTCGGATTGTTGGGCGAGCAGAGGTAGATGATGCGCGCGTTCGTGGCGAGCAGCGCGTCGGCGTCCATGGAAAAATCCGCGGCGAGCGGCACCGGAACGGGAGTGATGCCGTTGATGCGCGCGAACACCGGGAGCATCACGAACGTCGGGTCGGGATGCGCGATGGTGTCGCCCGGCGACGCGAACGCGCGGATCACGCAATCGAGCACGTCGTCCGATCCGTTGCCGGTCACCACACATTCGGGGCCGAAGCCCGCCATCTTGGCGATCGTGCGCTTGAGGGAGTCGCCGTACATGTCGGGGTAACGCGACACGTCGAGTCCCTCGCGCAACGCCGCGGCCGCTGCGGGCGGTGTGCCCCATTGGTTCGTATTGTCGCTGAGGTCGACTTCGGCGCCGGCCCCCGAGGAGTAGCGCGGGATCGATGCGAAGTCCGGCCGCGGCAGCTGATCCGGCGCAAGGCGATTCAAGGGCGTCATGCCGTTCTCCATTGTCTCGCCGCGGCGGCATGTCCGGGCAGCCCTTCGGCGTCCGCGAACGTTCCCGCATCGGACGCCAGCGAGCGAGCGACCGCGCGCGAAACGCGCTGTATCGTTGTCCAGCGGTAGAAGTCTTCCGTCGACAGCCCCGAGTATCCGCGCGCGAGGCCGCCGGTCGGCAGCACGTGGTTCGCTCCCGTCATGTAGTCGCCGAACGAGACGCTGCTCGCCGCTCCGATGAAGATGGTTCCGGCGTTGCGAACGCGCGCCGCCACGCCGCCGCCGGCGCGGCAGCAGACGAGCACGTGCTCCGCCGCGTAGTCGGCGGCGAACGCGATCGCCTCGTCGATCGAGGAGACGCTCACGATGCCGCCGCGGGCCGCGAACGCATCGCGGATGATCGCCGCGCGCGGCTCGGTCGGAACGATGCGCTCGATCGAGCGCTCGACTGCGCGTGCGAGCTTTCGCGACGCCGAGACGAGCACCACCGCGGCGAGCGGGTCGTGCTCCGCCTGCGCGACCATCTCGCGCGCGACGACGACGGGATCCGCAAACTCGTCCGCGATTACGAGCAGTTCGCTCGGCCCTGCGGGCGCGTCGATGGCGACGACAGCGGCGGCCTGCAGCTTCGCCTCCGCGACGTACGCGTTGCCCGGACCGACGATGCGATCCACGCGGGCGATGCTCGCCGTTCCCCATGCCATCGCCGCGACGGCTCCCGCGCCCCCGACGGCGAACATACGATCCGCGCCGGCGATCTCCGCGGCTGCCAGGAGCACCGCTGCGGGCCGGCCGTCGCGAGCCGGAGGTGAGCACACGATCACCTCGCGCACGCCGGCGACCTTCGCGGGCACGACCCCCATCAGCAGACTGCTCGGGTACGTCGCGCGTCCGCCGGGTGCGTACACGCCGACACGGGCGAGCGGGTCGGGTCGTCGGGTGATCACGACACCGTCGGCCGTCGTGAACGACTGCACCGCCGGACGGAACGCCCGGTGCACGGCGCGAATGTTCCCGGCGGCGCGTTCGAGTGCGCGGCGCAGCGTGGGATCGAGCGAGTCCAGCGCCCGGCCCCAGAGCCGGCGCGGCACCTCGATCGACTCGAGCGCAACGCCGTCCAGTTCGAGCGCCAGCGCGCGAAGCGCCGTGTCGCCGTCGCGCCGCACGTGCGCGAGGATCGCCGCGGTGCGACTGCGGATCGCGTCGTCGGCGCTCGTCGAGCGATCGAACAGCGCCTTCCATCCTGCGGTGCCGGTCATGGGCACGCTGCCGCGCACGGCGAGCTTCAGCGTGCTCATGCCATCAGCCTCTCGATGCGGGTGACGAGGATCCCTTCACCGCCGAGCTGCTTGAGCGCCGTGAGCGTTTTATAGATGCTTGCCGCCGGCGCGACCGCGTGTACGGCTACCATCGAGCCGCCGTTCATGAGATCGATGATGGTGGGGCCGGAAATTCCGGGGAGCACTTTCTTCACATCATCGAGCCGGTTGCGCGGCACGTTCGCCATCACGTATCGCTTGCCGCGCGCGGCGACCACCGACTCGAGGGCCTGCACCAGTTCATTGAGCGAACGCTCTCGCGGTTCGTCGAGCGAACGCCCTCGCGATTCGTCGGCTGCGGGATTCGCCGCCGTGATCAGTCGCGCGCTCGACTGCAGGACGGTCGCGATCTCCCGGAGTCCGTTCACCTTCAGCGTAGAACCGGTGGAAGTGAGATCGACGATGAGGTCCGCGATTCCGAGGTGCGGGGCGACCTCGACAGCGCCGGAGACGGGAACGACCTGTACCGACTTGCCGGCCGCCGCGAAAAAACTCCGGGTGAGATTCGGAAAGACCGTCGCGATTCGCGGCGAACCCTGGAGGTCGTGCAGCGAACGGATTCCACCCTCGTCGCGGGCGGCAACGACCAGCCGACACCGGCCGAACTCGAGATCGAGACGCGATTCGAGCGCCCGTTCGGACTCGGCTACCAGATCCCATCCGGTAATGCCGGCATCCGCGGCGCCATCGGCGACGAATTCGGGAATGTCCTGGGCGCGCACGAAGATGGCCTCGAACTCGCCGCCGAGCGATGCCGTGAGGGCGCGCTCACTGCTGGCCCTGACCTCGAGGCCTGCGTCGTTGAGCAGCTCACGGCAGTCCTGGTTGAGCCGGCCTTTGTTGGGAAGTGCTATGCGAAGCATGGAATTGGACCCGAAAGATCAAAGATGGGAGAAGTTGGTGACTGAAATAGAAAAAGCCCGTCCGCTGGGACGGGCCGGGCTCGGAGCAGGGTGTCGAACGCGCCGTTAGGCGGTCATCCGGACACGTGCGACCTCGCCGCGACCCGTCGGGCCGTGGTGGCGATGCAGATGGTGGAGGATCCGGGCGCGCATGGTTGCACGAAGGCTAGCCGGGCACGGGGCCGCAGTCAACCAATTGGCCGAATCGGGAAGGACGGATGGACTTCCCGAGTAGGCAAAAGATTGCATTTAGATGTAATTGTGAATAATTTCAC
>PMYN01000016.1 GCA_003171215.1 Gemmatimonadota bacterium
ATCATGCTCACGAGCGCCATCGACGTCACGATGACGACCACGAAGAGCCGCATCAGCCGCAGCGGCTCGAACGCGTCGGGTACGCCGGCGATCACGGACCCAATCGTCACCACCACCGTTGCGGCGAGCACCGCCTTGATGGCGCCCGAAATCGTGAACCCGAGCACCAGTTCGAGTTTCGTAATCGGCGTGACGAGGTAGCCTTCGTGCAGCCCGCGCGACTTGTCGTCGATGAAGATGATGCCGCCGCCGATCATCACCATCATGAAGATCGACATGACGATGGACCCGGAGAGCAGGTACTGGATGTACGGCACGTATGGATAGACCTCGACGACGTCGAGCGTCGTCGACGGCGAGACGCGCCGGGTGCTCGCTGCGGGCTGATCGTACGCGCTCACCATGCTGCCCGCGGTGGCCGCCATCGAGCCGGCGACGAAGCCGTCCGTGTTGTCCTCGATGATCGCGACGCGCGGATCGTTCTTCGCGAGCACGCGACGTGAGAAATCGGGCGGGATCGACAGCACGCCGTTGAGCTCGCCGTTGCGCAGCGCCGTCACGGCCTTGCCGAGATCGGGATACTGCACCGGAACGAACGTCTTCGCGTTCGACGCGACCGCTCCCGCGAGCTCGCGCATCCTGACCGCGGGCAGGCCGCGATCCTGGTCCACCACGCCGAGCTTCAGGTTCCTGACCTGGCCGCCGAACGCGTAGCCGAGCACGACGAGCTGCACGATCGGCATGATGAGCGACATCACGATGAGCATCGGGCTGCGCCGGAACCGCCGCATCTCGCGTTCGACGATGGCGAAGGTGCGTTCCATGGCTGCTCCTTGCTATTGCCGCCCGGGGGCGGCGATGGCGGGGGTCGTCTCGGGCTGGTCGGGGTGGAGCTGGCGGCCCGTGAAATACACGAACACGTCGTCGAGCGACGTGCTCTGCACGGCGAGCGTCTTTACGGTCACGCCGGCATTCGCGGCGGCGTCGAGCAGCGCCATCGTCGTCGCGGGACCGTTCTTCGACGAGATATGATAGGCATCGCCATCCGAGGAGACCGCGGCGACCGCAGGCAGCGCGGCGACCCTGGCTTTCCAGTCGGCCGGCGTGCCGCTGAACAGCACCTCGAGCGCGTTGTCGCCGGGAACGGCGGCCTTGAGGCGAATCGGCGAGTCGAGCGCCATGAGCTTGCCGTGATCGACGATCGCGATGCGGTCGCAGAGCTTGTCGGCCTCGTCCATCAGGTGCGTGGTGAGCACGAGCGTGAGGTCGCGCTCGGATTTGATCTTCTCGAGCATTTCCCACACGTTCTTGCGCGAGACCGGATCGAGCCCGGTGGTCGGCTCGTCGAGAAAGAAGATGCGCGGCTCGTGCACCAGCCCGCGCGCGATCTCGAGCCGCCTCCGCATGCCTCCAGAGAGCTTCTTCACCTGGCTGTCCGCCCACTCGGTGAGGTCGACGGCCTGGAGCAGCTCGCCAATCAGCTTCTCGCGCCGCTCCTTCGGCACGCTGTACAACTTCGCGTAGATCGAGAGGTTCTCGCGGCAGCTCAGCTCGAGGTCGCTCGTCATCCCCTGCGGAATCACGCCGATCGCATGGCGCACCTTGTCGGGATCCTTTACGATATCCGCGCCGTCCACCAGGGCCGTTCCCGCCGTGGGAAGCATCAGCGTGGTGAGCATCCGGATGAGCGTGGACTTTCCGGCGCCGTTCGGACCGAGCAGGGCGAACGTCTCTCCCCGCTCCACGGTGAACGAGATCTCGTTCACGGCGGTGAAGTCGTCGAACCGCTTCGTGATCCCGCGTACGTCGACGGCGATGGTCACGGTGTTCTCATCTGGCGGTCACGCTCTTCGGGAGGATCACGTACGCGGTCATGCCGGGAGCGAGGTGCCGGTCGCGATTGTCGAGACGGATGCGGATTTCGAACGTCTTGATGTCGCGCTTGGTGCGGCTGACGTCGCGCTGCGTAGCGAACCCCGCGTCCACGCCGCGATAGAACACGGCGCCCCGTTTCAAATCGCCGGAGGGAAGGCGAACGGTCAGCGAGTCGCCGAGCTTGATCCCTTCGATGTAGCTCTCCTCGACGTCCGCGCGCACCCACAGGTCATCGGGATTGATGAGCGTGACGATCGCCTGCCCCGGGCTGACGATTTCGCCGGCACGCACGGCGGCCACGTCCACGATGCCCGCAATCGGAGCGCGTATCTCCGAATAGCCGAGGCGCACATCGGCCTTCGTCGTCTGCGCGCTCGCAGCGGCCTTGCCGCGCTGCGCCGCGAGCACCCCGCCCCGGCGAACCGCAATCTGCTCGGCCGCGGACTGCGCGAGCGCGAGTGCCGCTCGTGCGGATTCGACCTGCTTGGCCGTCGCATCCACTCGCGCGCTCGCCACAGCGCTGTTCGTGCGCGCCTGATCGAGGTCCTGGTTCGAGATCGCGCCGGCCTGCAGCATCGCCTCACTCCGGCTCAGCGAGAGCTTCGCGATGCCGAGATTGGCGGCGGCTTCCTGCTGTTGCGCGATCGCGGTAGCGACGTTCGCCTCGGCTTGCTTGATCTGGTCGGCAGTCTGCTTTTCCTGGTAGCGAAGCGCGGCCTCGCTCACCTGCACCTGGTCGCCGAGGCCCTGTTCGCTCTGCGCCGCGAAGGTACGGTCGGCGCGCAGTTCGTCGGGAGAGAGGACGGCGAGCAGCTGGTTCGCGTCGACCTTGTCGCCCTCCTTGACGAGCAGCTTGGTGAGCTGTGCGCTGACCTGCGGGCTCACGATGACGTCGTTGGTCGTCACGATCCCCGTGAGCACGAGCTGCCCAGGACGCGTGAAGATGACGACGGCCGCGACGATGACGATCACGATCGCACCGAGCGTTACGGCGCGTTTTCTGGAAGCCATTGATCGAACTCCGGAAGACTTCGACTGGTGGCGGAACCCGCCACCATGCTATTTACGCGCTGAGGGAATGATGTCTGTCGGGCAATCCCCGCGCGATCCCCCGGGAAACTACATGATCGCCGTTCGCGAACTCACGAAGCTGTACGGCTCGTTCAAGGCCGTCGATTCCATATCGTTCGACGTCGGGCCCGGCGAAGTCCTCGGGCTGGTCGGCCCGAACGGCGCGGGCAAGACGAGCACGCTTCGTTGTCTGGCGGGAATCATGAGGCCGTCGCAGGGCACGGTCAGCATCGGCCGGCACGACATTCAATCCGATCCGGTCGCCGCGAAGCGCGAACTCGCCTTCATCCCGGACGAGCCGCACCTCTTCGACTACCTCACGGTGCAGGAGCACCTGCGCTTCATCGCGCGACTGTACGGCGTGGTGGACGCCGAACAGCGAATTCCCGGGCTGCTCGCCGAGCTCGAGCTCACCGACAAGCTGGAGACGCTGCCGGGAGCGCTTTCGCGCGGCATGAAGCAGAAACTCGCGATCGCGTGCGGTCTCCTGCACAATCCGTCGGTTCTCATTCTCGACGAGCCGCTCACCGGCCTGGATCCCGCCGGCATCCGAAAGATGCGGCAGACGATCGCCGACCGCGCGAGGGCCGGCACCGCCGTCGTCCTGAGTTCGCACCTGCTGAACCTGGTCGAGGAGCTGTGCACCAAGCTGTTCATCCTGCGGCGCGGGCAGTGCGTGGAGTACGGCACGTTCGACGAGATTCTGGCGCGCCGGCCCGAGCTCGCCGGCCGCTCGCTGGAAGACGTGTTTCTCACGCTCACGGCGGACGGGGCGCAGGACCGGTCGTGATCGCCGCCTTCGCGTATCTCCTTCTCAATACCTGGCGAAACCGGCTGCTGTCGCAATTGCGTCGCTTGCGCACGCCGCGATATGCGATCGGGTTCGTGCTCGGACTCGCATACCTCTGGCTGTTGCTCGGGCGCCATGCCACCACCCTGCCGGGCCGCCTGCACGCCGCGCCAGCCGGCGTGCCGGCGAGTTCGCCGCTCGAGGCGATCGCGCCGGCGTTCATCGCCCTGATAGTCGCGGGGATCTGGATATTCGGCGGCGACATGTCGGCGCTCGCGTTCTCGGAGGCGGAAGTGTCGATGCTGCTGACCGCGCCGGTTCCGCGACGCGGGCTCGTCATCTACAAACTCGCGCAATCGCAGATCGTCATCCTGATCAACGTCCTGATCTGGACGTTCATTCTTCGGCGCGGGATCAGCGAGCTCCCCGGCGCTCTGTCTGCGATCGCGGTATGGGCGATGTTCACCACACTGGGCTTGCACCGCATTGGCAGTGCGCTCTCGCGCGCCGCGCGGGTCGAGTACCGCGCCGCCGGATCAAGACCCAAGTGGGCCGCGAAGGCGTTCGTAATGATCGTCGCGATATCGATCTTCTCGGCGCTCATCATCGCGCCGCTCAGCGAACTGCAGGGTCCGGATGCCAGGAATCCGTTCGCGTTTTTCAAGAACATCCTGCAGTTCTTCGAATCGCCTGGCGTAAAGACCGCGCTCTATCCGTTTCACCTGCTGACCGCACCGTCGTTCGCGCGGAGCGCCGGCGACTGGGGGGTCGCGATGCTCCCCGCGCTCGGCATCGTCCTGCTTCACCTCTGGTGGGTGCTCCGCTCCGACGCGGCGTTCGAGGAAGCCGCCGCGATGGCGTCCGCCGAGCAGGCCAAGCGGATCGCTGCGATTCGAGGGCGTCGTGCGACAACGCTCGATCCGGAAATGAAATCCGGCGGCCGGACGATCGCGCTCGCTTCGACCGGATTGCCGTTGATAGCCATCCTGTGGAAGAACGCAATCGCGATGCGTCGCACGATCAAGCCCGGCGCGCTGCTTCGACTTCCGATCCTCGTCCTTGGCGGCGGCGCGTTCGTGGGATGGAAGTCCGGCGATCCTTCGCGCGTTCTATTCGCGGCGGCGTGCTTCATGGCGATCATGCTGCCACTGATCGTCATCCAGGTGCTGCGCAACGACCTCCGCAGCGACATGATGAACCTGCCCCTGCTCAAGACGCTGCCGCTGCAGGGCGGCGATTTGGTGCTCGCCGAGGTGGCGTCCGGTGCGGTGTCGATGCTCGTCGTGCAACTCGTGATGTTCGCGATCGCGGGCATCGCGCTGTACACGCGTCCCGGCGTCGTTCACGCGCCTGTTGGCGTCGTCATCGGGATTGCGATCTCACTGCCCGTGACCCTTTTCTCACTCGACATCGCGATCTGCACGATCATCAATGGTTCCGCCGTGCTCTTTCCGGGGTGGATACGACTTGGGCCGGGCGGCGCCGGCGGCGTGGAGGTGATGGGGCAGTCGATGCTCGCGATGGTCGCATCGCTGCTCGCGTTCACGCTGCTGCTGCTGATTCCAGGCGGACTTGGCGCCGGGATCTGGTTTGTGTTGAGCGCCAGCCCTGCCATTGCTACCGCGGTGGCGTGCGTTTTTGGCGCAGCCGCACTCGGCGCCGAGAGCTACTTCATGATGCAAGCGCTCGGACACGCCTTCGAGCGCGCGGAGCCGCAGCAGATCGCATAAAAGCGACGCGCGAGGCGCGGCGCTCAGGGCATCAACGCCTGTCCCGGTCCGCCCGGGTTTCCGCGATGACAGGTGATGCAGCTGATCCTCGGGGGGTTCTGACCGGGGCGAACCGGCAGCTTGGTGAGCTGTTCGTTGTTGATCGCCTCCACCATACCCGCCATCATGCGCGCGGTCTTCTTGCGGTTGAGGCTATCGCTCGCCCACTGGTTGGCGACATGGCAGTCGGTGCAGTTGCGGTTGAGCGCGCGGCCCCAGGTGGAATCCATGAGGACGACGAACCGTCCCGCCGGCATGTCCTTGAGGACCTGCACGTTCTTGAACACCGTGCCGGCCGGCTCGGCCTCGCGGCCGGCGATCTCTTTCATTAGTTGCGCCCGTGTCGCGGCACGCAGCGTGCCGATCGAATCCCTACGGGCGGCACGCTGCTCGGGGGTCATCGGAGGTCCGCCGCGGCCGCCGCCCGGCGGCCCACCTGCGCCCGGGGGACCGCCCGCAGCCGGTGCGCCGCCACGTCCCGCCATCGCTGCCGGCGCGCCGGCCGGCCTGTTCGCGGGCGTCGTCGCCGGAGCCGCCGCTGGAGTGGCTGCGGGTCCCGTGCCTGTGGCAGGCGCCGGAGCCGATGCCGGCTTCGGCTGCGAGCACGATGCAGCCGCGATCAGCAACAGCGGAAGAGCGGTGAAGCGAAAGTTGGAGCGCATTAAATAAAACCTCGTCGGGGAAGCCCATTCTCAGGTCACCAACTTGCGCCCCGTCCGCCGCTATTTCAAGTCGCGCCCGACGAAGGCTTCGATCGCGGCTTTGGCCGTGCGAGCCGTGAAGCGGGCGTTGATCAAGGCAGTTCGCTGCGCGTCGAGTACGGTCTGCGACGTGAGCACGTCCAGGTACGCCGCCGCGCCGAGTCCGTAGCGGGTCTGCGTCGCGGTGAGGTCCTCCTGTGCGGCGGCGATCTGGAGCTGTTGCAGATTGATGGTCTCGATCGCCGTGCGGTATTGGTCGAGCAGGGTGGCGAGGTTGGCGCGCGCGTTGAATCGCGCGTCGCGGAGATTCGCTTCGGCGTTATCTTCGGCGACTGCTGACTGCATCGCAGTCAGTTCGCGAGCGAAATTGTTGAAGATCGGGTAGCTGGCCGAGAGCGTGTATTGCGTATTCGAGGACCCCGGGCCACCACCCCAGTTGAAGTAGGACGACGTGGTGCTGATCCCGTAGTTGTAACCGAGCCGAATTTGCGGAATGTACGTGCCGGTGATCGTCGATCGACGGGTGGCCTTCGAAGCCTCAAACGCGGCGACCGCCTGACGCACCGCGGGCCCCTCGTCCGCCATCCGGGTCAGCGTCGCGTCGTCCACGTCGAGACGCGGAACGTCGTTGGTATCGGCCGCAATCGCCGTCACTTGGACATTCGATGCCACCAGCCGCGTCAGCGCTGCATTTGCGTCGCGCAATGATGCTCGCGCGTTGATGAGCGCGAGACGCGCCGTTCCCATCTGCACCGCAGCCTTCAGCGAGTCCGTGCGCACCGCTGCGCCTACCTTCACGCGCGCCGAGGCATAGTTGAGCGTCACTTGTGCCGCCTCGACGGCGCTGGCCCCTGCGGCCTCCAGCTCGCGAGCTTGAAGCACCGTGTAATACTGCTGCTTCACGGCGAGTCCCACACCGTAACGTTGCAGTGTTTCGTTCTCAGCATACGATCTCTGGTTCGCCTGGGCGGCTCGATAGCCGAACCAGCGCTGGCCGCCGTCCAAGAGAAGAAGGCCCGCGTTCACTCCGTCGCCAAAGTTCCACGGCGGGCCGTTGTACGGGTACACTTGCCCCTGGAAGAGCGTCGCACCGGACGTGTTGTACGCGTAAGAGCTGACGCTGACGCTCGGCAGGTACTGACCGAGCGCGTTCATCTCGGCAAGCCGACCCGTGCGCAGCGCATTCCGCGCCGTCACCGTAACCGGTGAGTTCAACTGAGCGAGCCGCACAGCCTCGTCGAGTGAAATCGGACGCGCGCGATCGCCCTGCTGCTGCGCCGCCGCAAGCGCCGGCGAAAGCATGATGGCGACAACGGCGATGCAATTTCGGAACAGTCTCATGCTGCTTCTCCTCTCTTGCTGCGATGAAGTGACGCGCTGATGAAAAGCAACTTGCGTGCCGTGAAGGACTTGACCCAACTCCATTTCCCATACGGAGTTGCATACGAAGTTGATTCGCTTTTCGGCAGTGGGGCGTTCGAATTCGGGAATCGACGGCCCAAAAGCGAACATGTCGGCGGGTGCACGACTCGCGGCAACACGCCGGGCCGCATAGGTTGACCGTTCACCGCGCTTTGCCAAGGAGTCAATCTCGTGAGTCGCTTCCAGGCCGTCCTGCTCGCCGCACTCGCTCTCGCCGCCACCAACGCGCCGGCGCAGCCGGTGCCCGCCATCCGGTTCGACGCGAGCATCGACTTCCTCAAGCTCCCCGCGAACCAGTACCTCGGTGAAGTCGCCGGAGTGGCGGTGAACTCGAAGGGACACGTGTTCGTGTACAGCCGCACCGGCGAACGCTCGACGGTCCACGGGGCCACCGCCGCGCAGCTGTTCGAATTCGGACCTGACGGCGCGTTCATTCGCGAGATCGGGAAGGACCTGTACGGATTCGCCTTCGCCCACACCGTTCGCATCGACCGGGAGGACAACATCTGGGTGACGGACGAGGGCACGAACATGATCATCAAGTTCAATCCAGCCGGACGCGTGATCATGGTGCTGGGGCGGCGCGAGGAAGCTGCGGAACCCGCCGCTCCGCGCCCGGCAGGAGCGCCCGCGCCGGCGCCGGGATGGGGGTCGTTCAACCGCCCCACGGACGTCGCATGGGACCCGCAGGGGAACGTCTTCATCAGCGATGGATACGGCAACTCGCGCGTCGTGAAGGTGGACAAGAACGGCCGATGGGTGAAGACGTGGGGCGAACGCGGATCGGGACAGGGCCAGCTGAACACGCCGCACTCGATTGCCGCAGACGCGAAGGGCAACATCTACGTCGCCGACCGCGGCAACCGCCGCATCCAGGTATTTGACAGCGACGGAGGGTTCCTCCGTCAGTTCACGATCGATGTTCCGTTCGCCGGAGAGGCGAACATCATGCTCGGATCCATGCCTGCTGCTGCGGGTACCGCAGGTGGCGGGGCGACCATGGCCTCCGGCGCTCCCTGGGCCATCTGCATCAATCCGGGCGCCAGCCAGTTCCTCTACGTCGCTGACGCGGTGCCGGGGCGGATCTACAAGGTCACGCTCGACGGCAAGGTGCTCGGAACCATCGGCGAAGCCGGCAAGCAATTGAAGCAATTCGGCTGGATTCACGAGATTTCGTGCCCGTCGGAGAACTCCCTGTACGTGGCCGAGCTGCTCAACTGGCGGATGCAGAAGCTGACCCTGCATCCGTAACCGCCCGGAAGGTGGCTGAAGGTGGTCGCAAGCGACTTCGGGCCCTGGTGCGTAGAGCTAATTCGCGATGCTGCGGCCCCGAAGGAATTCGACAGCACCGCCCAACTTTCGAGCGACCATTCAAGATGATACGTCCTCCACTCTCCGGACACGGCAGCTTCAAGCTCGTCGCAGCTCTCGGAGCGATCCTCGTTGCAGGTGCCTGTTCAAAGGCGCCTGCGAAACCGGCACGACCAGCCATTTCCGTGGCGGTCGTTCCCGTAAAGAAGATGACGCTGCCCTACACCCTTGAGGCGAACGGCATCGTCACGCCGATTCAGACGGCCGCGGTCGCCTCGCAGGTCGATGGCATCATCCTCGATGTTCCCTTCGCCGAGGGATCGGAGGTGACAAAGGGACAGGTGCTCTTCAAGATCGAACCGCACCAGTACCAGGCGGCGTACGACATGGCGCTGGCGCAGCTCGCCCGCGACCGCGCCACGGCAGAGAACGCGAAGCAGGACTACGCGCGCTTCGAAACGCTGCGCAAGGAAAACGTGGTGTCGTCGGCGGACGCGGAGCTCAAGGCCGCTACCGCTGGGTCGGCCCAGGCCACGGTCGAGGCCGACGTCGCCACGGTATCCAACGCGAAGTTCAATCTCGACAACACCACGGTGCGTGCGCCCATTTCGGGCCGAACCGGTAGTCTGCTGGTGCGCACCGGGAACCTCGTGCACGCGGGTGCATCGACACCGCTCGTCGTGATCAACCAAGTGCGGCCGATCTACGTTCGATTCGCCGTTCCCGGGTCGCAGCTGCCGCTCGTCCTGCAATACGGCGCCAAGGGCGGATTGCCGGTGACGGCAGCGGCCAGCGCCGCGTCGTCGCCCACCACCCCCAAGGACACATCGAGCTCCTCGATGGACGCCGGACAGAAGTCGAGTCTCCAGATGGTAACGGTCGATCCGGCCGCGAGCAATCCGGACGGACGCGGCACACAGACGTTCATCGACAACGCGGTCGATACGACGACCGGCACGGTGCAGCTCAGGGCGAAGTTCGCGAACGCGGGCGGCACGCTCTGGGCAGGGCAATTCATGGCGGTCTCCATGCGACTGTTCGACGAAGTGGGCGCCCTCGTCGTTCCGTCGCAGTGCGTCGTCACGGGACAGCGCGGTACCTACGTATACGTGGTCGATTCGGCGAGCACCGCGTCGCTGCGCATGGTGAATGTCGAGCGCACGGCGAACGGCCTCTCGGTGATTTCGTCGGGCCTGAGCGAGGGAGAACGGGTCGTTTCGGACGGCCAGTCGCGGCTGACGCCGGGTGCGCCCGTCGATCTCCGGAGCGCGAAGGACTCAGCCGGCGGCGGAGCGGGTCGCGGCGGTCGCGGCGGTCGCGGCGGGCGGGGACGCGGCAAGACGCCGACGCCGTGACCCGGGGATGAGCGGGGCATGAACCTCACGGGAATGTTCATCCGGCGCCCGGTCATGACGATGCTCGTCATGATCGGGATTCTGGTGTTCGGGATCATCGGATACCGGCAGCTGCCGGTGAGCGACCTGCCGACGATCGACTATCCGACGATCAGCGTCAGCGCGAACCTGCCCGGCGCCAGCCCGGAGACGATGGCGGCCACCGTCGCCACGCCGCTCGAGAAGTCCTTTTCGGCCATCGCCGGCATCGACGAGATCACGTCGAACAGCAGCCTCGGCTCCACCAACATCACGCTGACGTTCGCGCTCGACCGCGACATCGAATCGGCGGCGCAGGACGTCAACGCGGCGATCTCCAAGACGCTCGCGTTCCTGCCGCCGAACATCCTGCCGCCGAACTACCGGAAACAGAACCCGGCTGCGTCGCCGATCCTGCAGATCACGCTCACGTCCGATGTGCTGTCCATGCAGCAGATCGACGAATTCGCGGAGACCACCATCGGCCAGCAGCTCTCGATGGTCGAGGGGGTGGCGCAGGTGAACGTGATGGGCGCGAGCAAGTACGCCGTTCGGGTTCAGCTCGATCCGGCGAAACTCGCGAGCCGCGGCATCGGCGTATCGCAGGTGGCCGCGGCGATCAACAACAACAACGTCCTGCTCCCGACGGGCGTGCTGTACGGCAAGGACAAGACGCTGACGATCCAGGCCACCGGGCAGATGTCGAATGCGGCCGAGTTCAAGCAGCTGATCGTCGCCTGGAAGAACGGCGCGCCCGTGCGGCTCGGCGACCTCGGCAACGTGCTGGACGACATCCAGAACAACAAGGGAGCGGCCTGGTTCGGCGACGTGCGGACCGTCTTCCTGATGATCAACCGGCAGCCCGGCACGAACACGGTCGAGATCGCGGACAACGTGAAGACCATGCTGGCCGAGATCGAGAAGGGGCTGCCCAAGACGCTGAGCGTGCACATCCAGATGGACCGCTCCGTCTCGATCCAGCACTCCGTGAACGACGTCAAGTTTTCGCTGCTGCTGGCGCTCGGCCTCGTCGTGATGGTGATCTTCCTGTTCCTGCGCAACGTCGTCGCGACGCTCATCCCGAGCTTCACGCTGCCGATGGCGATCGTGGGCACGTTCTCCGTGATGGCGCTGCTGAACTTCAGCATCGACAACCTGTCGCTGATGGCGCTGACGCTCGCGGTGGGGTTCCTCGTGGACGACGCGATCGTGATGCTCGAGAACATCTACCGGCATCTCGAGATGGGAAAGCCGCCGATGCAGGCGGCGCTGGACGGCGCTCGGGAGATCGGGTACACGATCCTTTCGATGACGCTCTCGCTCGCCTCGGTCTTCATTCCGCTGATGTTCATGGGCGGCATCATCGGGCGCCTCTTCCGCGAGTTTGCCATTACGATCATGGTGGCGGTGCTCGTGTCCGGATTCGTGTCGCTCACGCTGACGCCGATGCTCTGCAGCCGGCTGCTCAAGGCGCACGACACGGTGTCGCACGGCAAGCTGTTCAATGCGACCGAGCGCATCTTCCAGATGGCGGTGGGCGGATACTCGCGCGCCCTCGGCTGGGTCATGCGCCACCGCCCGCTCACGCTCGTCTTCTCGGCTGTGATCCTGGCCCTCATCGGGACGCTGTGGACGATCATCCCCAAGGGACTCTTCCCGCCCGATGACACGGGATCGCTCAACGGCACGACTGAAGCGGCACAGGGCACGTCGTTCGCCGACATGGTCCGCCTGCAGAGGATCGCGATGCAGCGCCTCGCGAAAGACACGAACATCGTCTCGTTCACGTCGTCGCTCGGCGGCGGGGGCGGCAGCGGCGGAAACCAGGGGAACCTGAGCGTCACGCTGAAACCGCAGGGGCAGCGTCCATCGGCCGACGCGATGGTCGTCGAGCTCACGCGCAGGCTGACCGGAATTCCCGGCCTCGCGGTGTACTTCCAGAATCCGCCCGTCATCCGCATCGGAGGACGCTCGGCGAAGACGCTCTACCAGTTCACGCTTCGAGGGCCCGACATCGCCCAGCTCTATTCGGAGTCGGCCAAGCTGCTCGTCAGGCTGCAGGCGGAGCCGATGCTCAGCGGCGTCACGTCGGACCTGCTGAACCGGAGCCCCATTCTGCGGGTGCGCATCGACCGCCAGCGCGCGCTCGCGCTGGGCGTGACGCCCGCGAGCATCGAGAACGCGCTCGCGAACGCGTACAACCAGCAGCAGGTCTCCACGATCTACACCCCCACGAACGAGTACTGGGTGGTGATGGAGACGGTGCCGGAGGCGCAGCTCGATGCGAACGCGCTGCAGCGCCTCTACATGCCCGGCACCGGCGGAAGGCTGGTCCCGCTTGCCGACGTGGCCACGTTCGAGAACGTCGTGGGCCCGCTGAGCATCCCGCACTCCGGGCAGATGGCGTCGGTGACGATTTCGTTCAACCTCGCGCCGGGCATCGCGCTCGGCGGGGCGGTCGATCACGTGAAGGAGGTCGCAGCGCAGACCCTGCCCGCGAGCATCACGGCCGCATTCAACGGCACGGCGCAGGCCTTCGAGCAATCGCAGAAGGGGCTTGGCCTTCTGCTGCTGATCACCGTGTTCATCATCTACCTGATTCTCGGCGTGCTCTACGAGAGCTTCATCCATCCGATCACGATCCTCACCGGATTGCCGTTTGCGGCGTTCGGCGCGCTGGCCGCTCTGTACCTGACGAAGGTGGAGCTCGGCGTGTACGGGTACGTCGGGATCATCATGCTGATCGGCATCGTGCAGAAGAACGCGATCATGATGATCGACTTCGCGATCGCCACCGAACGGGCCGAGCATTCGCTTCCCGCCGAGGCGATCATGCGGGCGGCGGTCGTCCGATTCCGGCCGATCATGATGACGACGTTCTCGGCGATAATGGGCACGCTCCCGATCGCGATCGGCGTGGGCGCGAGCGCCGCGTCGCGCCGTCCGCTTGGCATCGCCGTCGTCGGCGGCCTGGTCTTCTCGCAGGTCGTGACGCTCTTTGTCACGCCGGTGTTTTACACATATCTGGACGAGCTACAGACGTGGTTCGGCCGCTCAAGCAGACGCTCCGCCGAGGGAGGAGCACTCGCTCCCGGCCTGGCGCACGCTTCCACGTCCGCGGGTAACTGACCGATGAACTTCACGACCCTCTTCATCAAGCGTCCCGTCATGACGACGCTCGTCATGATCGGCATCCTCGTGTTCGGGATCGTCTCGTACCGGAACTTGCCGGTGAGCGACCTGCCGAACGTGGACTTCCCGACGATCACGGTGACGGCCACGCTGCCGGGCACGAGCCCGCAGACGATGGCGGCCACGGTCGCGACGCCGCTGGAGAAATCGTTCTCGACGATCGCCGGCATCGACAACATGACGTCCACGTCGAGCCTCGGACAGACCCAGATCGTCGTGCAGTTCGCGCTCGACCGGAACGTCGACGCGGCCGCGCAGGACGTGCAGGCCTCGATCGCGCAGACGCTCCGGCAGCTGCCGCAGGGGATCATTCCGCCGTCGTACCAGAAGACGAATCCGGCCGACGCGCCGATCATGACGCTCGCGCTCACGTCGATGGAGGTGCCGCTCTCGACGCTCGACGAGTATGGCGAGACGACGATCGCGCAGCGCCTCTCGATGGTCGGCGGCGTCGCGCAGGTGCTGGTGTACGGCGCGCAGAAGTACGCGGTGCGCCTGCAGATGGATCCGTCGGCGCTTGCGACGCGCGGCATCGCGCTCGAGGACGTCGCCACCGCGGTGACGAACCAGAACGTGAACCTGCCGACGGGCGTGCTCTGGGGTCCCAAGACCGCGCTGACCGTGCAGGCCACGGGCCAGCTCGATAGCGCAAGCGCGTTCGGCGACATCATCGTTGCGTATCGCAATGGCGCGCCCGTTCACCTCAGCGAAGTCGGGCACATCACCGACGACGTGCAGAACAACAAGACGGCGAGCTGGTACAACGGGGCGCGCTCGATCGTCCTCGCCATCCAGCGTCAGCCGGGCACGAACACCGTGGATGTCTCCGCGCGTGTGAAGGAAGCGCTCGCGCGGATCCGGACGGAGATTCCCCCGTCGGTGAAGGTCGACATCCTCTACGACCGTTCGGCGACGATCCAGGCCTCGGTTCAGGACGTCACCTTCACGCTCGAGCTGACGCTGGCGCTGGTGGTGCTGGTGATCTTCCTGTTCCTGCGCAATTTCTCGGCGACGTTCATCCCGAGCCTCGCGCTGCCGATGTCCATCATCGGCACGTTCTCGGTGATGTACCTCCTGGACTACAGCCTCGACAATCTCTCGCTCATGGCGCTGACGCTCGCCGTGGGCTTCGTGGTGGACGACGCGATCGTGATGCTCGAGAACATCGTGCGCCATCTCGAGATGGGAAAGCCGAAGCTGGAGGCCGCGATCGACGGCGCATCGGAGGTCGGCTTCACGATCCTCTCGATGACCTTCTCGCTCGCGGCCGTGTTCATTCCGTTCCTGTTCATGGGCGGCATCATCGGCAAGCTCTTTCACGAGTTCGCGGTGACGATCGGCGTGGCGATTCTCGTCTCCGGCTTCGTGTCGCTGACACTCACGCCGATGCTCTCCAGCCGGTTCCTGCGGTCGTCGCATTCCGACCAGCACGGCCGGCTCTACCAGATGAGCGAGCGTTTCTTCGACGCATGGCTCGGCCTGTACGAGCGGACGCTCGCCACCGTGATGCGGCACCGCCCCGCGACGCTCGTGTTCTCGTTCGTGATCCTCGTCGCGACGGGCTACCTGTTCTGGTCCACGCCCAAGGGACTCTTCCCCACCGACGACACGGGCCAGCTGCTCGCGACGACGGAAGCGGCCGAAGGCGTGGGCTTCGACGCGCTCGTGCTGCACCAGCAGGAAGTGGCCGCGATGGTCGCGAAGGATCCCGACGTCAAGTCCGTGACGTCGTCCGTGGGGACCACGGCGGCGGCCAATCAGGGACAGCTGACGATCGACCTCAAGCCCATCACTGAGCGCAAGCGCAGCGCGGACCAGATCGGGCGCGACCTCTCGAAGACGCTGCTGCAGGTGCAGGACATCGCCGTGTTCGTCCAGAATCCGCCGGCCATATCAATCGGCGGGCTCGCCTCGAAGAGCCTGTACCAATACACGCTGCAGAGCGGCGACATCACCACGCTCAACAGCGCCGCCGCGCAGCTCGAGGCGCGTTTGCGCCAGCTGCCGATGCTCGCGGACGTCACGAGCGACCTGCTGATCGAGAACCCGCAGGTCACGGTGGAGATCGACCGCGAATCGGCGGGCCAGCTCGGCGTGTCCGCGAGCGAGATCGAGAACAACCTCTACGACGCGTTCGGCCAGCGGCAGGTGTCCACCATCTACACCGCGACGAACGAGTACTGGGTCGTGATGGAGCTGCTGCCGAAGTTCCAGCAGGACGTCGACGCGCTCGGCAAGCTGTGGGTGCGCTCGACCCGCGGCCCGCTCGTGCCGCTCAGCGCCGTCGCAAAATTCACGTATTCGGTCGGACCCGTGACGGTGAATCACTCGGGACAGCTGCCGTCGGTGACCATCTCGTTCAATCTCGCGCCAACGGCGTCACTCGGGACCGCCGTGGACGCCATTACGAAGGAGTCCGCGCTGCTGCTGCCGGCGAACGTCTCGGCACGCTTTGCCGGCACGGCGCAGGCGTTCATGGCAACGCAGCAGGGGCTCGCGCTCCTCCTCGTGCTGGCGGTGTTCGTCATCTACATGATCCTCGGCGTCCTCTACGAAAGCTTCATCCATCCGATCACGATCCTCACCGGGTTGCCGTTCGCGGCGTTCGGCGCGCTCGTCACGCTCCTCCTCTTCGGGCTCGACCTCGACATCTATGGATTCGTCGGCATCATCATGCTCGTCGGCATCGTGGAGAAGAACGCGATCATGATGATCGATTTCGCGATCGAGACGGAGCGCAAGGAGCACAAGTCGCCGGCCGAGGCAATCCTGCAGGCGGCGAGCGTGCGCTTCCGGCCGATCATGATGACGACCATGGCGGCACTGATGGGCGCGCTGCCGATCGCGTTCGGGTGGGGTGCGGGCGCGGAGACGCGGCGGCCGCTCGGCGTGGCGGTAGTGGGCGGCTTGGCATTCTCGCAGCTCGTCACGCTGTACGTGACGCCGGTGTTCTACACCTATCTGGACGAGCTGCAGACCTGGCTCCGCCGGAAGCGCGTGAAGGAAGATGCGCCGATCGACGTGGGGAGCGCGCATCGCGTGAGCGCCTGAGTCCGGAACTGGGACGCGACGTCCCGGATTCGGACAGGCGCATTTGAAGTTCGGTTGTCCAATCGCTGATTCCACCGCGACTTACGCGCCCGGTTCGGCGGCACGTTTGATGCCCTGATTGCGGCCAACCCTTCTGCGGCCGACGATTCGGGATCCGGGTACGATTCGGGATCCGGGAGAACCTTGTGGACACCTGGCTGAAAGACTTCGCCTTCGGCGTTCGCACGCTGCGCAAGAGCCCGGCGTTCACGCTCACCGCGCTCATGACGCTCGCCCTCGGCATCGGCGCGACGACCGCAATCTTCAGCGTCGTCAATGCGGTGCTGCTGCGGCCGCTGCCGTACAGCGACCCGGGCCAGCTGGCGCTGATCACCGCCGATCTCACCAAGCGGAACGTGCGTGATTTCCCGCTCGCGCCCGGCGACCTGCGAGACATGCAGCTGAACATGCGCCAGTTCTCGGGGATCACGGGCTTTTTCTCGTTTCGCATCTCGCTCGTGAACGATGACGGCACGTCGGACCAGATTCGCGCCGCGTTCGTCACGCCGAACTTCTTCGCCATGCTGGGCGGTGCCGTTGCGCCGGGCCGCGATTTCACCGAGGCGGACGGCGTCCGCCAGGCGCCTCCCGTGCGCGCCCCCGGCGACACCACTCCGCCGCCACCCCCAC
The DNA here is from genome assembly GCA_003171215.1 of Gemmatimonadota bacterium. Classification (GTDB taxonomy): domain Bacteria; phylum Gemmatimonadota; class Gemmatimonadetes; order Gemmatimonadales; family Gemmatimonadaceae; genus Fen-1231. Next base: position 17,225 of record PMYN01000016.1, read on the forward strand.
CGCCCAATGTCGCGGTCCTCGGCTACGAGTTCTGGCGGCGGCGCTACGGCGGCGATCGCAACGTGATCGGCACGCTGGTCCCCGTCGGCGGCGGGCGCGCGCTCGTCGCGGGAATCGCGCCGCCGCGGTTCGAGCTGCTCGTGCCGCCGCGCTTCGGCATCGAGCGGACGCCGGACATCTACATCGCGGCGCGCCCGGACTATTCGGCGCCGCGTAACGGCGTCCTCTTCCGCGCCATCGGCCGCATGAAGCCCGGCGTGACGTTCCAGGCGGCGCGCGCGGAGCTTCAGCAGATGAACAACGACTTCGACGCGCGGTTCCCGGGGCGGCTTACGTCGGGCAACGAAGAGCGGATGGAACCGCTGCACGCGGAGCTGGTCGGCGACGTGAAGTCCGCCGTCCTGGCGCTCATGGGCGGAGTCATGTTCGTCCTGCTGATCGCATGTGCGAACGTCGCCAACCTCATACTGGTGCGCACGTCTCGGCGGGAGCGCGAGCTGGCGGTGCGCGCGGCGATTGGCGGCAGCCGCTCACGCCTCATCCGCCAGATGCTCGCCGAGGCGCTGGTGCTGGCCGGGAGCGGCGCCGCGCTCGGGCTCGTGCTGTCGCAGGGCGGCATCGACCTCCTCCTGGCGATGGGGCCCGCGCACCTGCCGCGCGTGGGCGACGTCAGCATCGACACGCAGGTGCTCGCGTTCACGGTGCTCGCGAGCCTGCTCGCGGTTGCGCTGTTCGGCGTGGTGCCCGCGCTCCGCGCCTCGCGTCCCGACCTCATGTTCGCGCTGCGCGCCAGCGGCCGCAGCGCCGGGTCCGGCGGCGGCGCGCTCCGGAGCGGCGTCGCGATCGCCGAGGTCACGCTGGCGTTCGTGCTGCTCATCGGCAGCGGCCTCATGCTCCGGAGCTTCATCGCGATCACGCACGTGGACCCTGGATTCGACTCGAGCGGCGTCCTCGAGTTCACGGCGCAGAAGTTCGATCGCGACCCCAACGCGCGGAACGCGTGGATCCGCTTGGTGCAGCAGCGCCTGTCGGCGCTGCCGGGCGTCACGGCCGTCACGGCGGCGGCGACCTTGCCATTCGACGGCGACGGCCTCGCGTGGACCGGCGCCCGCTGGGGCACCGAGGAGGCGATCGCGAATCCCGACAAGTACCAGCAGGGCGACGTGTACACCGTCATTCCGGGCTACTTCGCCGCGATCCGAACCCGCCTGATCGAGGGGCGCGCGTTCACCGACGCGGACAACCTTCCGAACTCGACGTCGATCATCATCGACCGTACACTCGCGCAGAAGGCGTTCCCAGGACAGTCGGCGGTCGGCAAGCGGCTGTCCGTCCGCTTCCGCACCCCAGAGGCGGAGTTCGTCACGGTGATCGGAGTGGTGGACCACGTGCGCAATACGTCGCTATCGGCGCCCGGCCGAGAAGCGTACTTCGTGACCGACGGCGAGCAGGGCTTCGGCGCGGTCCAGCGATGGGTCGTGCGTACGAGCGGCGACGCGGCGCGCCTGGCGGCAAGCGTGCGCGCCGAGATGAAGTCCATCGACGCCACCGTACCCGTCACCGAAATGAAGCCGATGGACGCGTCGCTCGACGTCGCGCGCGCGCCGACGAGGTTCGCGCTCGTGCTCATCGGGATCTTCGCTGCGATCGCGGCTCTGCTTTCCGCGGTGGGCCTGTACGGCGTGCTGTCAAGCGTCGTCCGCGAGCGAACGAACGAAATCGGCGTGCGCGTGGCGCTCGGGTCGTCGAAGCAGGAGATCTTCCGGCTGGTCATCGGGCAGGGGATGCGGCTCAGCCTCTCGGGGATCGTGCTCGGACTTGCGGCCGCGTTCGCGCTCACCCGCGTGATGCGAAGCATGCTGGTGGGGGTCGCGCCGACGGATCCGGCCACGTTCGCGGCGGTGGCGGCGCTCTTCTGCGCCATCGCCGGCGTGGCCTGCTGGCTTCCCGCGCGGCGCGCGGCGCTACTCGACCCGGTCACGGCGTTGCGCGACGAATAGGAGCGGCCGGGCTGATATATTGAGCGGGTGAACAGGACCCGCTCATGACGCGCTGGGTGCAGCGCCTGCTGATCGCGAACGTCGGGATGTACTTCGTCCAGCAGACGATGCCCGGCGTGACCGACACATTGATGTTCGTCCCGGTTCTCGCGCTCGCGCGACCGTGGTCGATCATCACGTACATGTTCCTGCACGGGAGCATCACGCACATCCTGTTCAACATGATCGGGCTCTTTTTCTTCGGCCCGCGCGTGGAGCAGCGGCTCGGGGCGAGCCGGTTCCTCTGGCTCTACTTTCTGAGCGGCATTTCAGGAGCGCTGCTCCACCTCTGGCTGGCGCCGCACTCTCCGATCATCGGCGCTTCGGCGGCTATCTACGGCGTCGTGCTCGCGTTCGCGCGCTTCTGGCCCACCGACAAGATCTACATCTGGGGCGTCCTTCCGCTCGAGGCGCGCTGGCTGGTGGGCATCACCATCGTCATGTCGATCTACAGCGGACTCAACGGCTCCACCGGCGGCGTCGCCGATTTCGCGCATCTGGGAGGATACGTGGGCGCCTATCTGTACCTGCGCTGGCTCGAAGAGACGAAGGGAAGCAAGCGGTTCAGGGAGCTCGCTGTGACTGCGCCGCCCGACCGGCAGCTCTCGAACTGGAAGCGCGTCAACCTGCAGTCGGTGCACGAGCTGAATCGCGACGAGGTTAACCGCATTCTCGACAAGATCAGCGCATCGGGGCTCGGCAGCCTCACGCCGCAGGAGAAGCAATTTCTTTCGAATTTCGTACCACCGGACGACCGGGTACCGCCGGCGTCGTAGCCGCCCTCAACACCGGGAGTTCATCGATGGCGCGCGCGTCCCTCGTTCGTGCACTGATGCTCGCCGTGGCGCTTCCGCTCGCGGCCGCCGCCCAAACGCAGACCGCGGTGTTCTCCGGTGGGTGCTTCTGGGGCGTCGACGCCGTGTTCAAACACGTTAAGGGCGTGACGCGGGTCGTTTCCGGCTATTCCGGTGGCGAGTCTTCCACGGCACACTACGAGATCGTGAGCGAGGGAACGACCGGCCACGCCGAGTCGGTGCAAGTGACATTCGATCCGTCGGTCGTGCCGTATTCGACGCTGTTGAAGGTCTTTTTCTCGGTCGCGCACGATCCGACCGAACTCAACCGGCAGGGTCCGGACGAAGGCACGCAATACCGGTCGGTGATCTTCTACGCCAACGCCGATCAGCAGCGCGCCGCGCAGGCCTCCATCGTTCAGCTCACGCAGGCGAAGGCGTACAAGCATCCGATCGCCACGCAGGTCGTGCCGCTCAAAGCGTTCTATCCCGCGGAAGACTACCACCAGGACTATCTCGCTCATCATCTCACGCAGCCCTACATCGTCTACAACGACCTTCCAAAGGTCGAGAGCCTGAAGACCAGGTATCCCGAGCTGTACCGTCCGTAACCCCCATCGCTCCCCACCCCATGCGCACAGTTCGCACACTCCCGCTCCTGGCACTGCTGGCATTCGCCTCCGCCGTACCACTCGCGGCGCAGCAGCCCGACTCGCTCACGGTCGCCGGCATGCGCTGGCGCAACATCGGACCCGCCAACCATCAGGGCCGCGTCACGGACGTGCAGGGAATTCCGTGGCCTTCGCGCACGTTCTACGTCGCGAGCGCGGGCGGCGGCGTATGGAAGTCGACGAACGCCGGCACGACGTTCCGCCCGGTGTTCGAGAACGAACACGTCTCCTCCGGCGGGATGCTCGCGATCGCGCCGAGCGACACGAACGTCGTGTATTACGGCACGGGCGAGCCGAACACGCGAAACTCCATCTCTCCGGGCGCCGGCCTGTACAAGACGACGAACGGCGGGAAGAGCTGGGAGTTCATGGGGCTCAAGGAGACCCAGCAGATCGGTCGCATCGTCGTGCACCCTCGTGATCCGAACACCGTGTACGTCGCCGCGCTCGGCCACGCCTGGGGCGCGAACAAGGAACGCGGCCTCTACAAGAGCACGGACGGCGGCAAGACGTGGGCGCTGAAGAAGTTCATCAGTGACAAGGCCGGCTTCGTGGATATCGCGCTCGATCCGCGCGATCCGAACGTCGTCTGGGCGTCGAGCTACGAGCGCGTTCGCGGCCCGTACTTCCTCCAGTCCGGCGGAACGGGCTCGGCGCTGTGGAAGAGCGCCGACGCCGGCGAGACGTGGACCGAGGTGAAGGGGAACGGGTTCCCCGAGACGATGAAGGGCCGCATCAGCATCGCGATCGCGGCATCGGACCCGAACGTGATGTATACGCAGGTCGAGGCCGACACGGTCGCGAACCCGAAGAAGGATCCCAAGGTCAAGCCGGCGAAGTCGCCGACGGGACTCTATCGCTCCGCGGACGCGGGCAAGACGTGGGAGAAGGTGAACGACGAGGACACGCGTCCGTTCTACTACTCGCAGGTGCGCGTCGACCCGACGAACCCGAACCACGTGTTCTGGTCGAGCACGCCGATCAAGTTCTCGCTGGACGGCGGGAAGACGACGGGCAACACGACGAACAGCGTGCACGTCGACCATCACGCCATGTGGATCGATCCCAAGGATCCGTCGCACATCATCGTCGGCGATGACGGCGGCGTGGCGCAGACGTGGGATTCCGGCGGTAACTGGGATTCGTTGAACCAGCTTCCGATCGGGCAGTACTACAACGTCTCGTTCGACATGGCGGTGCCGTACAACGTGTGCGGCGGTGCGCAGGACAACGGCGCGTGGTGCGGGCCGAGCCGGCGCCGCACCGGCACGATCACGAATTCGATGTGGTACACGTTCAACGGCGGCGACGGCTTCGTCACGGCGCAGGATCCGACGAACCCGGACATCATCTACGGCGAGTCGCAGGGCGGAAACATCGGACGCTACGTCGTGTCGACGGGCGAACGGTTCGGCCTCGCGAAGCCGCAGTGGCGCCCGAAATACATCCAGTGGGAGGACTCGATCGTCGTCGCATGGCCGGACACGACGAAGCCGCTGTCGAAGGACGACAAGAAGCGCGTCGACGGGTTCCGCGCGGCGCAGAAGCGCGACTCGGTCGACCTCGACATGCGCTGGAACTGGAACACCCCATTCTTCATATCCAGGCACAACCCGCAGGTGCTGTATTTCGGCGCGAACCGGGTGCTGAAGTCGACGAAGTCGGGTGACGACATGTACCCGATCTCGCCCGATCTCTCGTACGCCGACACGACCAAGATCCGCATCTCGACGCAGACCACGGGCGGCATCACGACGGACGCGACCGGCGCGGAAACGTTCGCGAACGTCGTTTCGCTCAACGAGTCGCCGATCCGCCCCGGCATCCTGTTCGCCGGAACCGATGACGGCCGCCTCTGGATGACCTGGAACGACGGCGGCACGTGGAACGAGCTCACGAAGAACGTGACGGGAGTTCCGGCCGGCACCTACGTGTCGCGCATCGAGCCCTCGCACTTCGATTCGCTCACGTTCTACGTCACGTACGACAACCACCGCCGGGACGACTTCATGCCGTACGTCGTCGCCACGAACGACGGCGGCAAGACGTTCAAGTCGATCGCGGGCAACTTGCCCACGGGCGGCCCCGACTTCGCGTACGTGATTCGCGAGGACCTCAAGAACCGGGACCTGCTGTTCGTGGGCACGGACGTCGGTGCGTACGTCTCGACGAACAGGGGACAGAGCTGGCAGAAGTTCATGACCGGGCTCCCGACCACGCCGGTGATGGACCTGCAGATCCATCCGCGCGACGGCGAGCTCGTCGCCGCGACGCACGGCCGGAGTTTCTGGATCGTCGACATCGCGCCGTTGCAGCAGTGGAACGCGCAGATGGCCGACAAGGCGGTTCACCTCTTCGCGCCGAAGCCTGCGTTCCAGTGGGGCGAGCGTGCGTTCGACGGGCAGTCGGCAGGCCAGAAGCTGTTCGAGGTGCAGAGCCCGACGTATGGCGCGGAAATCGTCTACCGCGTGACGCAGCCGGTGACGGGCCAGGTGAAGGTGATCGTGCAGGACGCGCGCGGCGACACGCTCGCCACGCTCAACGGCCCCGGCCGCGCCGGCATCCAGCGCGTCGTGTGGAACTATCGCGGCAAGGCGCCGCCGTCGATCGCGCTGTCGCCGGCCGGCAAGCGCGATTCGGTGCGGAACGCGCAAAAACTGAACGCGCTCCTCGATACGGTCGAAAAGGAGGGTACGTTGCCGAAATCGACGGTCGATCGCATCCGCAGCGTGATGGCGAGCGGCGAGGGGCTTCAGGGACTCTTCCCTGGCGGATTCGGCGGGGGCGGCGGTGGCGGCGGCCGCGGCGGGTTCCAGGAGCGGCCGGGTGAGAACATGACACCGGCTCCCGGCGCGCGCGGCGCTGGTGCAGGCGGCGGACGCGGTGCGGTTCCGGCAGGCGCGGCGCCGACCGGTGCGGCCCCCGGTGCTGCGCCGGGTGCTGAGGCTCCGCTCGACCCGCAGACGCTCTTCGCCGCGCTCGGCGGCGGCGGACGCGGCTCGGCGCTCGCGCTGATCTTCGGCGGCGGCGGCGGTCGCGGCGGTCCACCGCCGGTCGTCGGCACGGGCGATTACCTCGTATCGATCACCATCAACGGGCAGACGCAGAAGCAGGTGCTGCACGTCGAGCGCTCGAGCGGGACGGGCGGCGGCGGCGGCGGATTCGACGAACTGCTGAGAAAGATCAAGAAATAGCGTCAGCCATTCGGTGACATGCGCGCCTCGGCGAGTTCCACAATCGCCGAGGCGCGCATGTTGTCGTCGAACTCATTCTCGCTCCGCGAGATCACGAGCGTCGCGACGCCGTTGCCGATGAGGTTCGTGATCGCGCGCGCCTCGCTCATGAAGCGGTCGACGCCGAGGAGCAGCGCGATGCCCTCGATCGGCACCACCTTCATCGCCGCGAGCGTGCTGGCGAGCACGATGAAACCGGAGCCGGTGACGCCGGCCGCGCCCTTCGACGTGACCATGAGGACCGCCAGGATCCCGATCTGCTGCGCGAGCGTGAGCGGCACGCCATAGACCTGCGCGAGGAAGACCGCCGCCATCGAGAGGTAGATGCTGGTGCCGTCGAGGTTGAACGAATACCCCGTCGGCACCACGAGCCCGACCACCGGCCGCGCGCAGCCGTACCGCGCGAGCTTGGCCATCAGGCCCGGCAGCGCGGCCTCGGAGGAACTCGTTCCCAGCACAATTAGTATCTCTTCGCGAATATATTTCAGGTACGCCCAGAGGCTGAACCCGTACCACCGCATGATCAGGTTCAGCACCACGAAGATGAACAGGAACATCGTGAGGTAGACGTCCAGCATCAGCCGTCCGAGCGGCAGCAGGGTTTGCAGCCCGAAGGTGCCGACCGTGAACGCCATCGCGCCGAACGCGCCCAGCGGCGCGACTTTCATGATGAGCGCGACGATGCGGAAGAACACGTCGAGCGTCGTCTCGAGCACGCTCGTGAGGGGCGCGGCGCTCTTGCCGAGCGTGACGACGGCGAATCCAAACAGGACGGCGAAAAACACGATCTGCAGCACGTCGCCCTGCGCGAACGCGTCCACGGCGCTCGACGGCACGATGTGCGTCACGAAATCCGTGAACTTCAGTCCCTGACCCTGCGCCGCGTATGCCGACACGTCGCCCTTCGGCATCGCGCTCACGTCGAGCCCCGCGCCGGGCTTCGTGACGTTCACCACCGTCAGCCCGATCGCGAGCGCGATCGTCGACACGATCTCGAAGTAGAGGAAGGCCTTCCCGCCCACGCGGCCGATTTTCTTCACGTCGGCGATGCGCGCGATGCCGAGCACGATCGTGAGGAAGATGATCGGCCCGATCACCATCTTCACGAGCTTCACGAAGGTGTCGCCGAGCGGGCGCATCTGCTTCGCGAGCGCCGGGTCGAGCACGCCGAGCGCGACGCCGCACGCGACGGCGAACAGCACCTGCGCGGTGAGGTTGCGCGAGAGGCGTTTCACGACGGAAGAAGAAAGGCGCGGGTCAGGGCAGGCGCAATGCCGACGCGCCGCTCGCCTTCCCCGTGCGGTCCACCGCGGTCACCGTGACCAGGTTGGGACGCGAAGACGTGTCCCGGGACGGTGGAATGCCGAAGGTGCGCGCGATGCCGTCGATCACGTGCGTCTCCCACACGCCGGCCGTGCGAAGCTGGATCATCCACCAGCGCACCGCGGCGGCCGACCCGGGCGCGATGAACAGCGTGTCGCCGTGCGCGCCCCGCTTGAGTCCGGTCACCGGATCCGCGGGGGTGCTGCTCATCATCCAGGGCGACTCGGGCACCAGCGCCGTCTGGGCGTACACCGTGCGCCGAAGCACCGTCCCCACACTGTCGCGGTCGGTGAGGAACGATTCCATCGAGAAGTGCACCTCGCCGTCGACCGCGGGCTGCTCGCGGGTGGCGAGCACCTGCGCGACGATCTCCCCGCTGCGCCACTCCGTGGCCGCACCCGTTCGCACGCCCGACGTGTAGAGCCCCGGCCACAGGTGGCGCTGCCGGGCGTTCTGCGCCGCCCACCACCGCATCAACAGGCCGTAGCTGCGCTCCTCGTCCACACGACGGTAGAGCTGCGGCGACAGGTAGTCCACCCATCCGTTCGTGAACCACTTTCGCGAATCCGCGTAAAGCGTGGCGTATGCGTCGAGTCCGGTGATGACCGACTCCGGATATCCCGGTCGCCAGAGCTGGAACGGCGAGATCCCGAACTTCACCCACGGTTTCTCCTTCGCGATCTCCTTGTGCATCGTCTCGATCAGTCCGTCGACGTTGGCCCGCCGCCAGTCGTCGCGCGCGAGCTTGCCGCCGCGCCTCTTGTACGCCTTCCAGCTCCGGTCGTCGGGAAAATCCGTGGAGCCGTTCGGACGGCGCTCGGGATACGGATAGAAGTAGTCGTCGAGATGCACGCCATCGATGTCGTAGCGCTTTACCACGTCGAGCACCACGCGCAGCGTCTGCGCGCGCACCGCCGGCTCCCCCGGATCCATCCAGAGCTGCGTGCCGTACTTCTTCACGAGTTCGGGATGGCGCCGCGCGATGTGCGTCGACGCGAGCGGCCCTTTTGCCGACGGTTCCTTCGCGCGGTACGGATTGAACCACGCGTGCAGCTCGAGGCCGCGCGCGTGCGCCTGCTCCACCGCGAACTGCAGCGGATCCCAGAGCGGCGCCGGCGGGACCCCTTGCCTGCCCGTCAGGTACTCCGACCATGGTTCGATCTTCGACGCGTAGAGTGCGTCGGCCGCCGGCCGCACCTGCAGGAGCACCGCATTGAGTCCGAGCGCCGCCGCGCGATCCAGCAGCGCGATGAGCTCGGCCTTCGCGAGCGAAGGCGGCAGGCCCGGTCGCGACGGCCAGTCGAGGTTGCGCACGCTCGCGACCCATACGCCGCGAAACTCTCGCGCGACGGGAGGCGGCACGCAGGCCGTATCGGCTTGCGGACAGGGAACCGCCGTCGCCGGCGGCGGAACCGGGTGCGCGTTCGGTTGCGAGAGGAGCGCCGGCGGCGTGCCGCCGAGACATATGACCGCCGCGAGGATGCACTGGCGCGACATGGCGCGCGGCGGCATCACATCAACCGCTTCAGATCCGACGCGATCTCATCCGGCTTCGACCCGGGCGCGAAAACGAACTTCATCCTGCCGTCGCCGTCCACGAAATACACGCCCGCCGGATGCGACACGCCGTACTCGCCCATCTTCATTCCCGGCATCTCCTCGCGCTCGACTGCGAAACCCCACGCGGTCTTGATGCTGTCGAGCTGTGCCGCCGACGCGACGAGGCCCGTGAAGGTCGAGTCGAACTGCCGGGCGTAGCGCTGCGCGACCTGCGGCGTGTCGCGCTCGGGATCGACACTCACGAAGACGAAGTGCACCGCGGCGCCCTTCGATCCGAGTAGCCCCCTCGCACGGGCCCAGTCGCCCAGCGTCGTCGGGCACGCGTCGGGGCAATGCGTGTAACCGAAATAGACGAACGTGCGCTGTCCGTGCCGCGCGGCGAGATCGAACGCGCGGCCCTGCGCGTCGGCGAGGTGAAGCGCCGGCGCGGGCTGTGGATCGTCGATGAGCAGGCCGTGCTCGGGCGGTTTGCCCCGGCAGGCGAGGATCAGCACGGCGGCAGCGGCGGTCGTGAGGGTGCGAACGAGGCGCGCAGGCATCATCATAAAGTCAAATGTAACGCGGCAGTCCCCAGCTTCGGAGTACGCATGACGGCGAATCGCTTTTCACTCGATGGCAACGTGGCGCTGGTGACCGGCGGGACGCGAGGTATCGGCAAGGCCATCGCGCTCGCGTTCGCCGAGGCGGGCGCGCGCGTCATGGTCGCGAGCCGCAAGCCGGAAGCGGTCGAGTCCACGGTGAAGGAACTGCTGGCCGCCGGCGCGAACGCCGAGGGCATCGCGGCGAACGTCGGGAAGCCCGGCGAGGCGAAACGGCTCGTGGATGCGACCGTCTCCGCGTTCGGCGGCATCGGCATCCTCGTGAACAACGCGGCCGTGAATCCCGTCTTCGGGCCTGTCGAGAACACCGAAACCGACGCATTCGACAAGATCATCGCCGTGAACGTTCGCGCCCCGTTCGATCTCGCCAAGGAGGCGCGTCCGCATTTCATCGCGCGCGGCGCCGGGGTGGTGCTGAACATCGCGAGCATCGGCGCCGTCACCCCGGACGCCGGACTTGGCATCTACAGCGTGAGCAAGGCCGCGCTCGTCTCGCTGACGCAGGTCCTGGCGAAGGAATGGGGCAAGGACAAGATTCGCGCGAACGCGATCTGTCCCGGTCTCATCAGGACGGATTTCAGCAGCACGCTCTGGCAGAACGAGCGAATTCTCGCGCACATGATGAACCGCCAGGCCATCCCGACCCTGGGCGAGCCCGACGACATTGCGGGGCTCGCGCTATTCTTGTGCAGCGATGCCGGACGATTCTGCACCGGCGGGATCTACATGGCGGATGGAGGATACACCGCATGACCGCTCCGACGCGGTGCGCAACGCTGATGGCGCTGATCGCCGTCACTGCATGTTCCGGCATGAGCCGATCGGCATCCGGCTCGCGCGGTCCGCTCCCGGAGTCGGACGCGGGCGGTCCCGCGCGATGGCAGCGCCAGTCCGTTCCCTCCACGTCGAGCTGCCGCAGCGTCTCCGCCGTCAGTGCGCTCGTCGCCTGGGCCGGCTGCAGCGCCGGTCGCGTGTTCCGCACCGTCGACGGCGGCGCCACGTGGACGGCCGACACGGTGCCCGGCGCGGCGCGCCTCGATTTTCGCGGCATCAAGGCCTTCGACGCGAACACGGCCGTGATCGCGAGCGCCGGGCCCGCCGAGCAAGGACAGGCGCGCATATATCGCACGGTCGACGGCGGAAAGCACTGGTCGCTCACGTGGAGCGACACGACCAGGGGCGTTTTTCTGGATGGACTCGCGTTCTGGGATGCCCGGCATGGATTCACGTTCAGCGACCCGGTCGGCGGTCGGCTCGTGATCCTCACGACGGATGACGGCGGCTCGAGTTGGGCGCGAACGCCTCCCGCAGGCATTCCGCCGGTGCTGCCGGGCGAGGCCGCGTTCGCCGCGAGCAACACCCAGCTCACCGTGCAAGGTTCGTCCAACGCGTGGATCGCGACGGGCGGCGGGGCCGAGGCGCGCGTCTTTCGCTCCACCGATCGCGGACGGACGTGGAGCGTATCCTCCAGCGGATTGCCGGGGGGCGCGAGCGCCGGGTTGTTCGGCATCGCGTTCGCGGACGCCAGGCACGGCCTCGCCGTCGGCGGCGACTACGCGATCGCGCGCGGCCCGACCGACCACGCACTCCGCACCAGCGACGGCGGCGTGACGTGGACCGGCGCGGGCCTGCAAAGCCCGGACGGCGTGTCCACCGGACTCGTGTTCGTGCCGAACAGTTCACCACCGACGTTCGTGGCCGTCGGTGCGCACGGCACGGCGATCACTCGCGATTTCGGCGCGACGTGGGTGTTCGGCGACACGCTCACCTATTGGGGGGTGGGGTTCGCCGGCCCCACCGGGTGGGCGGCGGGTCCTCGCGGCCGCGTCGCGAAATACCTCGGAACGCCGAAATGACCTACGATCTCCGCTCTCTCAAGCTGCCGCGCCTCGGCACGAGTGCCCTGCGCGTGTTCGCGGCGGCGCTCGAGAACCCGCTCGTCGGCCCGATGCTGGTGCACCGACTGAAGAACGACGCCGGGCTCTCCCGCATCGGCACCGACAAGGTCGACGAAGCGCCGACCTTCTTTCCGATGCTCTCCGCCGACGAGCGCGCGACCCCGGCGCTCGCCCGCTCCGCCATGCCCGGCGAGCCACCCGGATTCCGGTTTCCGGGCGTCGACGATTTCACGCGCTCGTATCGCGAGGGGCGCACCACCCCGGAGCTGGTCGCCGAACGGTTCCTCGCTCAGCGCGACCAGAGCGAGCGCGACGCGCCGTCGCTGAAGGCGTTCATCGCCGTCGATCCTGACGATGTGATGGCACAAGCGAAGGCATCGGGTGCCCGCTGGCGTGCCGGCGCACCGCTCGGCCCGTTCGATGGCGTACCCGTCGCCATCAAGGACGAACTCGACCAGGCCGGCTATCCGACGACCGCGGGCACGAGCTTCATCGGATCCTCACGCGCCGGGCACGATGCGACCGTCGTCGCACGCCTGCGCGCCGCCGGAGCGCTGCTCGTCGGGAAGGCGAACATGCACGAACTTGGCATCAACGTCACCGGCCTCAATCCCCATCACGGCACGACACGCAATCCGTACGACGACCGGTTCCACACCGGCGGATCGTCGAGCGGCCCCGCCACGGTGGTCGCGTCCGGTCTGGCGCCGGTGGCGATCGGCGCGGACGGCGGCGGGTCGATACGCATGCCCTCGGCGATGTGCGGGATCGTCGGGCTCAAGGCCACGTTCGGCCGCGTCAGCGAACACGGCGCATTCCCTCTCTGCTGGAGCGTTGCGCACATCGGCCCGATGGCCGCGTCGGTGCGGGACTGCGCCCGAACGTACCAGCTGATCGCCGGCCCCGATCCTCTCGACGACCTCAGCCTCGCGCATCCCGCAGTCGAGATCGACGACGCTCCGCCGGCCGACCTTCGCGGCGTGACGCTCGGCGTCTATTGGCCCTGGTTCCGCCACGCGACGCCGGACATCGTGCAGCGCTGCGAGTCGCTCCTGCGTGCGCTGGTCGAACGGGGCGCGGCACTGCGCGAAGTGGAGATCCCCGAGCTCGACATGCTGCGCGTCGCGCACATCGTGACCATCACGAGCGAGATGGTGGCCGCGATGATGCCGTACGACCGCGATCACCGGCACGACTTCGGTCTCGACGCGCGCGCGAACCTGGCGAGCGCGCGCGGCTCGACCGCAGCGGAATACGTGAAGGCGCAGCGCATTCGCACTCGTGCCATCGCGACATTCCAGCGCGCGCTTGCGAACGTGGACGCGATCGTCACGCCGGCCACAGGAGTCGTGGCGCCGCGCATCAACCCCGCCGCGCAACCGTACGGCGAGTCGGACCTCTCGACCACCACCGAGATCATGCGGTTCGCCTTTCCGTCGAACTTCACCGGACATCCGGCGATCAGCTTCCCCGCCGGCTACGACTCGGGCGGACTCCCCATCGGACTGCAGGCCATCGGCCGGCCGTGGGGCGAGCGCATGCTGCTTCGCATCGCGGCCGCCGCCGAACTCATCGTCGAACGGAAGGCGCCGCGCCGATGGTATCCCCTGCTGGACCTCTGAGATGATCGCCGTCGGACTGGCCCTCGCACTTGTCATCGGACTCACGCTGGGCCTGTTCGGCGGCGGCGGATCGATCCTCACCGTTCCCGTCTTCGTGTACGTGCTCGGATTCGATCCCAAGCTCGCGATCGCGATGAGCTTTCCCGTCGTGGGCGTCACCAGTCTCGTGGGCGCGATCGGGCACTGGCGCGCCGGAAACGTGCGGCTCTCGAGCGCGGTCCTTTTCGGTGTGGTCGCCATGGTGGGCGCGTTCGGCGGCGCACGCGCGTCAGGGCTGCTCGATGGGCGCTCACAGCTCCTGATTCTCGGCATCGTCATGGCCGCGGCTGCCGTAATGATGCTGCGCTCGGCGGGGCGCGACGCGGCAGAGATCCGCGTCCCCAAGGTGCCGTCTCGCGCGTTGTGTCTCGTCGCGCTTTCGGTCGGTGCGCTCACGGGCGTGATCGGCATCGGCGGCGGGTTCCTCATCGTTCCCGCGCTCGTCGTGTTCGGACAGGTGCCGATGCGCGAGGCGGTGGGCACGTCGTTGCTGGTCATCGCGATGAACTGCGTGTCGGGATTCGCTGGGCAGCGCGACGTTCGCGCGATTCCATGGTTGTTCGTGATTACCTTCAGTGCCGTTGCGATCGCGGGAATCCTCGCGGGCACGGCGCTCGTCCGGTTCGTGCCACAGCGAATGCTGAAGAGAGGCTTCGCCGTGCTGCTGCTCGTGATTGCGGCGCTGATGCTCTGGCAAAACCACGCAATGCTGTAGTCGCTCAGGAGCGATCGACCGATGTTCTTCAGGCGTTTCTACGATGAAGGCCTCGCGCAGGCGAGCTACCTGATCGGCTGCGACGGGAGCGGCGAAGCCGTCGTCGTCGACGCGAACCGTGACATCGCGCAGTACCTGTCCGCGGCGGCGGCGGAGCGGTTGCGCATCACGCGCGTGACCGAAACGCACATCCACGCCGATTTCGTATCGGGCAGCCGCGATCTCGCCAGGCGCACCGGCGCGACACTGCTCCTTTCCGCGGAAGGCGGGCGCGACTGGCAGTACGGATTCGCCGCGAGCGATGGCGCCACGCTCCTCCACGACGGCGACGCGTTCCACGCGGGCCGTGTGCGCTTCGACGTGCTGCACACGCCCGGCCACACGCCGGAGCATCTCGCATTCCTCGTGACGGATCTCGCGACGTCCGGCCAGCCGGTCGGCCTCGTGTCGGGAGATTGCGTCTTCGTCGGCGACGTCGGCCGCCCCGACCTGCTCGAGCGCGCGGCGAAGGTCGCCAACACCATGGAAGCATCCGCGCACACGCTCTTCCGCTCGTTGCAGCGCATCCGCGACCTCCCCGGCTTCGTTCAGCTCTGGCCTGGCCACGGCGCCGGCTCCGCGTGCGGCAAGGCACTTGGTGCGCTGCCGCAGTCCACCATCGGATACGAGCGTGCCGCCAATTGGGGACTGACGACGCTCGACGAGGATGCGTTCGTGCGCGAGGTGCTCGCCGGACAGCCTGAGCCGCCCGCATACTTCGCGGAGATGAAGCGCATCAACCGCGACGGCCCGTCGCTCCTCCGTGAGTGGCCGCAGCCGGAGCGTCTCGAGGCGCGCCTCCTCGGCCCGGTGCTCGCGGAGCGCGGCGTTGTCATCGACACGCGATCCGCCGAGGCATTTGCCGACGGACATGCGCCCGGCACGCTCAACATTCCACTTGGCAAGTCGTTCTCGACGTGGGCCGGCTGGCTCCTGCCGTACGACCTCGACGCGTACTTGATCGCGGAGACGCAGGTCGACGCGACGCGCGGCGCGCGCGAGATGGCGAAAATCGGACTCGATCGCGTCGCCGGATGGTTCCCGGCCGAGGCGCTCACCATCTGGTCGGACGCCGGCGGCGCGGTTGAGCGGGTCGCGCAGACCTCATCGACGGCGATCGCCGCACGCGTGACGAGCGGAGAGGTGACCGTCGTCGACGTGCGGAACGCATCGGAATGGGCGCACGGCCACGTGCCCGGCGCGCTGCACATTCCGGTTGGACTTCTCGCGCAGCGGCTCGGCGAAATTCCCAGCGGCCGGCCGGTGGTCGTGCAGTGTCAGGGCGGCACCCGCTCGGCCATCGCGTCGAGCATCCTGCTCAGTCACGGCGTGCCCGACGTCATCAATCTCCGCGGCGGATACGATGAGTGGAGTCGAGAGGCACTCCCGATCGTGCACGACTGAGCGGCAGCGCCGCGGCGGGATTGTCTAAGGCGCCTTCCTTCCGCCGGTCCAGAACGCGATGAGTCCGCACGAGGCGTCCGCCGTCGGCAGGGACGGCGGGATCGAAGCGCCACGCGGATACACCTCGATCGCGGAGACCTCGTTCACGCTGACCAGGTTGTCGAGCAGGACGAATTGCTCGTCGCGAGGCGGCGCGACCACGCTTCGCCCGCGGCGCGACGCACCACCCGGCGCGGCCGGGGATGGAGGGGGTCCGGCGTCGCATCCGTTGTCGGGACAGGCGCGACGACCGTCGATCAGCACCGTCATCTGGCATGTGCCGCTGGAGCTCATCGCGACGGTCTTGCCGGTGTACGTACGCTGCAGCGAGACCCCGTTGACTCCCTGCAGCAGCGCGCTCGCCACACTGGAATTGCGCTTGTCGAGCTCTTCGGGTGTGAGGTAGATGCCGCTGCCGATGCCCCGCTGGCGCGCGAGCAGTCGTTCGTAGAATCCGCGCAGGTAGGCCGGGACCCCGTTCGCGCCGTGCGAGCTGTCGGTGATCGTCACCGTGAACATTCGGCGCGAGATGCGGTGCAGCGTGACCTGTGCGCTCATCACCGTGTCGCCCATCGCGAGCTTGCCGTACCACGGTTCGTAACCGAGGCGGTGCACGTCGGCGGTCAGCGTGGCTCGTGAGGCCGAGCCGATTTCCACCTCACCCTTCTCGTTGGTGATCTTCGGCCGTTCGCCCGCGAGGGTGACGTTCGCGAAGGCGACCGGCTGGCCATCGTCGCCCATGACGCGAATCGTCCGCTGCTGCGCGAACGCGCCGGACCACGGCGCGAGCAGTCCCGCGCCTAGCAACGCGGCGAACACAACGATTTTTTTAAGGCGTCGCGGCATCGCTTCGTCTCCTCGCATGGCTTCTTATGTATCGTTTCCCGCGATGGCACGCCACCTGTGTCTCAATGGCGGGGCGGCGCCTCGACATTCGCGGAAGCACCCCGGTATTGTTACTTCCTGAGTGAGTGGATTTGTCACGACGAGGGAATCTCCGAATGGCTGATGGATCGGTCCGGAACGAGGAGGCGGACTTCGAGGCAGGGGCGTTGAAGGTCTTGGTCATCGACGATCAGAGCCACGTGCGAAACTGGGTTCGCACGATGTTGACGAGCGCCGGCGTCGTCCAGGTGACCGAGGCTGCAGATGGGGGCCACGCGTTCGCGGCCGTGACGCAGCCGGGAGCCTTCTTCGACCTCATCCTCTGCGACCTGCGCATGCCGGAGCGCGACGGCATCGAGACGATTCGCGCGTTCGCAGCGCTCGGGCTCGAGTCGGCGATCGCGATCATGAGCGGCGAGGAAGAGCGCGTGGTCGAGACCGCCGGACTGCTGGCGGAGTTACAGGGGCTGCGCATCCTCGGGACCGTCGCGAAGCCGCTGACGCGCGAGAAGCTCGAGGCACTCTTCAGCAAGATGCGCGAGATCGCGCCGCGTCGTGCCGACGACGACAGAATGGCGCCCGAAAGCGATCTGACGAACGCGTTCATCCGTGAGGAACTCCAGCTCGTCTACCAGCCGAAGATCTGGCTGCGCACCGGAAAATTCGCCGGCGTCGAGTCGCTTGTGCGATGGAAGCATCCGGCGCTCGGGCTCTTCCACCCGGGGTCGTTCGTTCCGTTGATGGAGGGCTCCGAGGATCTCAGCGCGTCCCTCACCGAGTTTTCGCTGCGTGAGTCGATCGCGTGCGTGGGCCGGTGGCGCGAGGCCGGGCGTGAACTCCGCGTGGCGATCAACCTCTCGGCGCGCGCCTTCGACCGGCTGGATCTTCCCGAGCGGGTGAACGCGATGTGCCTCGAGCATCGCGTCGAACCCGACTGCATCACGCTCGAGCTCACGGAGACCCACGTGGCACGGGACGCCGTGCGGTTGATCGACGTCGCGACGCGGCTCCGGCTCAAGGGATTCACGCTCTCCATCGACGACTTCGGCACGGGCCAGTCGGGTCTTTCGAAGCTGCACAAGCTGCCGTTCAACGAGCTCAAGATCGACCGGCAGTTCGTGAATGGATGCTCGCGGTCCACCACGCAGCGCTCGGTCGTCGAGGCGAGCCTCGCGCTCGCGCGGAGCCTCAAGATGGTCTCCGTCGCCGAGGGCGTTCAGGATCGTCCCGACTGGGATCTGCTCGCCCGGCTCGGATGCGACGTGGTTCAGGGCTATTTCATCGCGCGGCCGATGAGCGAGGAAGGGCTCGAAGCGTGGACGACGCAGTGGACGTTGCGCGAGCCGTAGCGGCGCAGCGCACGAATAGACGCTGAAGGGTCGATCTACGCAGAAGGCCGGAAACTCTCTCGAGTTTCCGGCCTTCTGTACTTCCGTCGTCCCGGTGCGCCCGGACGCGTCTCCAGGCCGACGGCAATACGGTACCACCACTTGCCACCATCATGCAACACTTTTCTTCACGAGGCGCCGGTCGGAATCGAACCGACGAATGGGAGATTTGCAGTCTCCTGCCTTACCACTTGGCTACGGCGCCGCTCTCCGCTTCGAGAGGAACCTAGTCCGCGCGCGATACGTACTCAAGTCGGATCGCGCATTCCGCATCGGCGCGCGAACCGTATATTCGGCGCGCATGTCCATTCTCACTCGCTGGCTCGCCGTCGTCGGATCCGCGCTCGTCGTGCTCTGGTTTCCGGCGCCGACGGGGATCTCCGCCGAGTCGTGGCGCCTCCTCGCGATCTTCACGGCGACCATCGTCGGATCCATCGTGCGGCCCGTGCCGGCGGGCGCGATCGTCTTCCTCGGCGTCTCGACGATCGCGCTCACCAACACGCTGCCGACGGCCAAGGCGCTGAGCGGCTACTCCGACCCGATCGTGTGGCTCGTGCTCTGCGCGTTCTTCCTGGCGCGCGGGGTGCTCAAGACGGGACTCGGGCGGCGCATCGCGTTCCTGTTCATTCGCGCGCTCGGGCACAGCTCGCTCGGGCTCGCGTACGCGCTGGTGTCGACGGACACGCTCCTTGCCGCGTTCCTGCCGTCCAACAGCGCGCGCGCCGGCGGCGTCGTGTTTCCCGTCGCGCGAAGCCTGGCCGAGGCGTACGACTCGCAGCCCGGGCCGACGGCGAGGCGCCTCGGCGCGTACCTCCTGTTCACGATCTACCAATGTGACGTCGTCGCGTGCGCCACGTTCCTCACCGGCCAGGCGTCGAACGTGCTGATCGCGAAGTTCGCGAAAGACACCGTCGCCGTCGATCTGACGTATTCGAAGTGGCTGCTCGGCGCCTCGGTGCCGGCGCTGGTCTCGTTCGCGTTCATTCCGTGGCTGCTCTTCAAGATCTATCCGCCCGGCATCACGCACACACCGGACGCGGCGCGGCTCGCGCAGGAGGAGCTCGCGCGTATCGGCCCGATGCGCCGCGAAGAGAAGATCATGCTGTGGGTCTTCGCGCTCGTCGCGGGACTTTGGATGACGACGGCCCTGCACCACATCAACTACGCGGTGGTGGCGCTGCTCGGCATCAGCGTGCTCTTCCTGAGCGGTGTGCTCTCGTGGGACGAGATCACGGGCGAGCGGCCCGCGTGGGACGTCTTCATATGGTACGGCGGGCTGCTCGGCATGGCCGAGGCGCTGAGCCAGAGCGGCGTGACGCAGCGGTTCGCGCAGGTTTCGGCGGCGATGACGGTGGGGTGGGCTTGGGGCGGCGCGCTCGCAGTCCTGCTGCTGATCTATTTCTATGCACATTACGGGTTCGCGAGCATCACGGCGCACGCAACCGCCATGTTCACACCCTTCCTGCTCGTCGTGGTCGCCGCCGGGGCGCCCCCTCTGATGGCCGTGCTTTTTCTCGCCTATTTCTCGAACCTGAGCGCATCGCTCACCCACTACGGCACCACCACGGCGCCCATCTATTTTGGCGCCAACTACGTTACCCAGCGTGACTGGTGGCGGCTGGGGCTGATCGTGTCGTTCGCGACGATCGCGATCTGGACGGTAACCGGTCTCGGATGGTGGAAACTCCTGGGCTGGTGGTAGCGTAGCACGGAGTTGAACACGAGTGAACGCGGAAGTCGTCTCATGCGTCTTATACGACATGAAACGACTACTCCTTGCCGTCGCCCTTTGCCTGATGGCGCTCGGCGTGCCGGCCGTTGCCCGCGCTCAAGTTGGATCGACCACCGACATCATCACCGGTAAGGTCACCGGTCCGAACGACGAGCCCATTGCGGGAGCGCGTATCGAAGTGATGTCCATGGAGACGCAGGTAACGCGATTCCGCACGACGAACGAGAAGGGGCAGTACACGCTGCTCTATCCGGACGGCGGCGGGGCTTACCGCGTGACGTTCAAGGCGATCGGGATGGCACCCTTCGTTCTCAACCTCAATCGTCAGGCCGACGAGGATCGCCTCGAGGCCAACGCGAAGATGAGCCCCACGAGCCAGCGGCTCGGCCAGATCGTCGTTCGCGCGGCGCCGAACCCCAACGGAAACGAGCGGCCGACGGCGGGAAGCACCGAGAAGGTGCTCAGTGGCGAGCAACTCTATCGCCTGCCGGTCGACGCGTCGGATCCCGCGCTCGTCGCCTCGCTGGCGCCCGGCGTGATCCTGCTCGGCGGATCGGACTCGACGGCGAATTCGTTCGTGATCGCCGGGCAGCGCGCGGACCAGAACCAGATCACCCTCGACGGCTTGTCGTTCGGATCGGGCAGCGTGCCTTCCGAGGCCGTCCGCAACACGCGCGTGATCACCAACACGTACGATGTCGCCCGCGGCCAATTTACGGGCGGCCAGGTGGCGAGCACCACGCGAAGCGGCACGAACGTCATCCAGGGCTCGTCCGGCTTCGTCATGAACCAGCCGGACTTCCAGTTTCCGGATACGTCGTCGCAGGCGACCGCGCGATTCACGTCGAACCAGCTCAGTTTCGGGGTCGGTGGCCCGTTCGTACAGGACCAGTCGTTCTGGTTCGTCTCTGCAAACGGGAGCGCGCGGACCCAGGACATCAATACGCTGCTGAACGCGAACAACCTTTTGCTCGAGCGTTCGAATGCCGCGCCGGACTCGGTGACGCACTTCCTCGGCACGCTGTCGCGCTACGGCATTCCGACGTCGTCGCTCATCGTCCCGGCCGACGCCCTCACGGACCGCTCCACCGCGCTGACGCGCATGGATTTCGCGCTCGGCGACCGGCACACGCTGACCGTGCGCGGCGACTGGAATTGGACGTCGCTCGACGCGACGCGACTGAGCACGCTCTCGGTACCGGGGCACGGCGGCGACACGAGGTCGCTCGGCGGTGGACTCATGACGTCGCTCAGCTCGCAGTTCGACAACGGCATCATCAACGAAGCGCGACTGTACATGGCTGACGCGACGAACAACTCGCAACCGTTCCTGACCATGCCGCAAGGCTCGGTTCGCGTCACGTCCGCCCTGCCCGACAGCCTGACAGGCATCAGCAACTTCGTGTTCGGAGGCAACGCCGGAATGCCGACGTCGAGCGAGACCAAGCAGGTCGAGCTGACGGACGAAGCGAGCTACTTCAAGGCCGGCAGCGCGCACCGCTTCAAGCTTGGCTTCTTCGGCAACATCACCACGTTCAACAACAACCAGACATCCAACCAGCTCGGGTCGTGGAGCTACAACTCGCTCACCGATTTCGACAGCAACAATCCGAGCCAGTTCACGCGCACGCTCACGCCCACGATCCACACGGGCGACACGGAGAACGCGGCGGTCTATCTCGGCGACGCGTGGCGCGTGTCGCGCGCCTTCCAGATGGTCTACGGCGTTCGCGCGGAAGGCACGCGGTTCGACGGACGGCCCGCGTATAACCCCGACATTGAGACGCTATTTGGTCGCAGCACCAGCAACTTTCCATCGGAGACGCATCTCAGCCCGCGGATTGGATTCACGTGGACGGAGGGCTTGCCGCCGGTGCTGGTTCGCGCGCCCGGCGACACCACCAACCGCAACAACAGCCAGCAGGGCGTCGCACAAGGTCAGGGCGGCGGATTCGGCGGCGGTGGCGGTGGTCGTGGCGGCGGTGGTGGCCGTGGTGGCGCCGGTGGCGGCGGCGGGCCCAACATGTTCCAGGGCCTCTCGACCACCGTCATTCGCGGCGGCATCGGCGAGTTCCGCGGAAAGGCCCCGACCGGCCTGTTCACGAACGCACTCGACGCCACCGGCCTTCCGGGTTCGGAGTCGCAGCTCGTCTGCATCGGCTCGGCGACGCCGATTCCCAACTGGTCGGCGATGATCAACGATCCGGCTGCCATCCCCAATCAGTGTCTCGGCGGCGTGAACTCCGGCCCGTCGGTGCTGTCGGCGAACAAGCCGAACGTCACGACGTTCGCCCCGGATTTCGAGGCGCCCCGCGCGTGGCGCGGTTCGCTCGGCGTGCAGCGCCGCATCCTCCAGCGCTACACCGTGAACGTCGACGCGACGTACGCGCGCGGCACCAACTATTACGGCGTCACCGACCTCAACCTGAACACGTCGGCGCCGCAGTTCATGCTCTCCAACGAAGGCAACCGCCCGGTGTACGTGACGCCGGCGGCGATCGTGCCGACCACGGGCGCGCTACAGTCGCTCAACTCGCGGGTGCAGAGCGCGTACGGTGACGTGTACAGCGTGAACTCCAACCTTGGCTCCGAAGCGAAGCAGGTGACGGCGTCGATCAACGGGTTCACGCCGCAGGGCATCAACATGTCGCTGTCGTATACGTACCAGCGCTCGCGCGACCAGAGTACCGCCTCCGGCGGCTCCGCCGGCGGACTCTTCCGCTCACCGACGACGGCCGGGAACCCGAACATCACGCCGTGGGGAACGAGCGACAACGAGCGGCGCCACAACATCCAGTTGACCGCGACGTGGCCCGTGCACCCCTCCGTCGAGTTGACTGCCGTGGTCCAGTATACGTCCGGTACTCCCTACACCCCGCTCGTGGGCGGCGACATCAACGGCGACGGAACCTCCAACGACCGGGCGTTCATCTACAATCCCGCGACGACCACGGACACGGCGATCGCGAACGGCATGAGCAAGCTGCTGGCCGCGGCGCCTTCACGCATCCGCAGTTGCCTCGAGTCGCAGCTCGGCCAGATCGCCGGGCGCAATTCGTGCACCACGGCATGGCAGCCGAACGTCAGCATGCAGGTCAACTATCGCCCCGACCGGTTTGGGCTCAAGCGCAACCTGATGATCTCGTTTGCGCTGACCAATCCGATCGCCGGCGCGGACCTCCTGCTGCACGGCCAGAACAACCTTCAGGGGTGGGGACAGCCGGCGCGTGCCAACAGCCAGCTGCTTTACGTGACAGGCTTCAACCCGGTGACGAACAACTTCACGTACTCCGTGAACGAGAAGTTCGGTGACCAGCGCTCGAACCAGCTGATCATCACCCGGCCGTTCCAGGTGCAGCTGACGGCTCGGTACACGATCGGCCCCGACTACGCGCGCCAGGCGCAACTTGCCGCGCAGGCGGCGGCTCGCGCCCGCGGCGGGAACGCCGCACCGACGGACACATTGGTGCAATACACGCGCATGGTGCAGCGCTTCGTCCCGAACATCTTCCGGACCATCCTCACGCGCGCGGATACGCTCAAGGTCGACCTGACGGCCTCGCAGAAGTCGCTGCTCACCGTGCTGGCCGACTCGCTCGTGCACCAGATCGACACGCTCGGCCTCAAGGTCGCCGCCAAGATGCGCAGCATGGGCAACAACGCGGATCAGGCGGCGGTGCAGGTGCAGCTGCGCGGCATCTTCGGCGAGGCGCAGGAACTCGGCGCCCGCTCGATCGCAGAAGCCCAGATCATCCTGACGAAGGAGCAGTGGGCCAAGCTGCCGGACGCGGTGAAGCATCCGCAATCCGTGTTCGGCCCGATCCAGGGCGGCGGCGGACGGGGCGGTCGACCCCCGCAATAGCCGGCTGGGCCGGCAAGGGCGAAGTCAAAGGGGGGCAGCGNNCGCTGCCCCCCTTTGACTTCGCCTTGATGACCGGAGATGCGGACCGATTTTGCAACTTCATCATTGAATTCTGCAAATTTTGTCGATAGATTTGCAGAATCTGCACGAATAGCACGGCACCGTACAGTGACCTGCCCGCCCTCGACCTCCGCCTTCGACCGCGAAAAATCATGTCTTCCTCGCTCTCTCCGCGCTCCGCAGCCATGCGTGCGATCGCCACGCGCGTGGTCACGGCACCCGACATCCCGGCATCGAACGACACGCCCGTCCCGACCTCGCAGTATTTCGGGATGAACACGCTTGGCGCGCGACAGATGCGCGACAAGCTGCCGAAGGAGATCTACGCCAAGCTCGTCGCGGCGATCCGGCTCGGCAAGAAGCTCGACCTCGACATTGCCCCCGCCGTTTCGCAGGTCATCAAGGAGTGGGCGCTCTCCCGCGGCGTCACGCACTTCTGCCACTGGTTCCAGCCGCAGACGGGACTGACCGCCGAGAAGCACGACAGCTTCCTGGCGTTCGACGAGAACAAGCTCCCGATCGAGCAGTTCACCGGCGACCAGCTCATCCAGAGCGAACCGGACGCCTCGAGCTTTCCGTCCGGAGGGCTCCGCGCCACGTGGGAAGCGCGCGGATACACCGCATGGAACCCCGCCTCGCCGGTGTTCATCCTCGAATCGCCCGGCGCGAAGACCCTTTGCATTCCGTCGGCGTTCATCGGCTACCACGGTGAGGCACTCGACGAGCTCACGCCGCTGCTCCGCTCGAGCGACATCCTTTCGCAGAAGACCGTCGAGCTGCTCGATCTCATCGGCGACAAGGGCGCGCTGCGCGTGTTCACGACGCTCGGTCCCGAACAGGAGTATTTCCTGATCGACCGCACGCATTTCGCCATGCGCCCCGATCTCGTGATGGGCGGGCGCACGCTCGTCGGCGCTCCGCCGCCGCGCGGCCAGCAACTCGAGGATCACTACTTCGGCGGAATTCCCGAGCGCATGCTCGCCTGCATTGCCGAGGTGGAGTTCGAGCTCTACAAGTGCGGCGTGCCGATCATGACGCGGCACAACGAGGTCGCGCCATGCCAGTTCGAGATGGCGCCGGTGTTCGAGGAGACCGACATCGCAGTGGACCACAACCAGCTCGTGATGTCGATCCTGCGGAAGGTCGCGCTGCGGCACGGGCTGCAGGCGCTGCTCGCCGAGAAGCCGTTCGCCGGCATCAACGGATCGGGCAAGCACTGCAACTGGTCGATGGCGATCACGGCCGACAACGAGCTCGACGGCGTGAACCTGCTGAAGCCCGGCAAGACGCCGCACCAGAACATCCGCTTCCTCCTGATTCTCGCGGCCGTGCTGAAGGCCGTGCACAAGCACGCCGGGTTGATCCGCGCGGGCATCGCGACGTCGGGCAACGAACATCGCCTTGGCGCCAACGAGGCTCCGCCCGCGATCATCTCCGTGTTCATGGGCGACATGTTGACGCGAGTGATCGACGACATCGCGGCGGGCAAGAC
The DNA here is from genome assembly GCA_003171215.1 of Gemmatimonadota bacterium. Lineage (GTDB taxonomy): Bacteria > Gemmatimonadota > Gemmatimonadetes > Gemmatimonadales > Gemmatimonadaceae > Fen-1231. The sequence goes on from PMYN01000016.1 coordinate 42,619, forward strand.
CGGCAAGCAGGGCGCGGCACAGGCGATGATCCAGCTCGGCGTCGCGAAGCTGCCGGACGTCGCGAAGGACAACACCGACCGCAACCGCACGTCGCCGTTCGCGTTCACAGGCGCGAAGTTCGAGTTCCGCGCCGTGGGCTCGAGCCAGTCGATCGCCTTCCCCGTGATGCTGCTCAACGCGACGGTCGCGGAAGCAATCGGCGAGCTCACGGACGCGATCCGCAAGGAACTGAAGACCACGGAGTCGCGCGACGACGCGGTGCTCAAGGTGATTCGCGACGCGTTCAAGCAGACGACCGCGGTTCGCTTCGAGGGCAACAACTACTCAGAGGAATGGGTAAAGGAGGCGAAGAAGCGCGGCCTGCCGAATTTCCGCCGCACGCCCGAGGCGCTCGCGCAGATCATCACGAAGCCGTCGCGCGAGTTGTTCATGAACCTCGGCATCCTGACCAAGGAAGAGATCGACTCGCGCTATCACATCCGGCTCGAGCGCTACATCAAGGACATGCTCATCGAGATGCACACGCTCGCGGAGATCGCGAACACGATGGTGCTCCCCGCGGGCTACGAGTACCTTGGTTCGCTCGCATCAGCCGCGGCGCAGGCGAAGTCGGCCGGCGTCAAGCCGGCGCCGCAGCTTCAGGCCGCCAATGAAGCCGGGGTGATCGTCGCCGGACTCCAGAAGAACGCGGCCGCGCTGGTGAGGGCGATCGACAAGGCCGAATCCCTGCATCACGACTCCGAGAAGCAGGCGCGTTTCCTGACGGCGGATGGCGCGGCGGCGATGGAAGCGGTGCGCACCGCGAGTGACAAGCTCGAGATCAACATCGGCGACGGCTACTGGCCGCTGCCGCGCTACAGAGAGATGCTGTTCCCGGTCTGAACGGCAACGGCGGGTAGAAGATCATTGGTCGTTGGTCGTTGGTTCTTGGCATGCAGCCAATGACCAACAACCAATGACCAATGACGTTTTACCCGCCGTTCATCTCGCCTCTCTTAGCCCGTCCCTCGATCGCCCGGCGTTGATCCAGGGTATAGTCGACAGCGACACGATCCAGCGGCTCGGCAGCCCAGACCGCCACACGGCCCGGCCGATGTCGAGCCTGATCGGCGCCTGCGTAGGTTGGTCGCGAATCTGGCGAAGGCCTATGCCGATGATCATGGCCCGGTAGTTCGAGGGATCCATCGTCATGCCGTTGAAACTGCGCTCGCGATCCGAGAGCGCCGCCCAGAGCGCGCCGTCGATCACCCAGCGCCCTTCCCTTGCATACAGGTGCAGCGAACGCTCCGCGGTGAGGCTCAGCGCGCGCTCGGCAAGGCGGGATGCGGGTGCGAGCAGGCGCAGCAGGGGATCGACGGTGGAGAGCGCAAACACATCGGGGTCCGGATTGTAGATTCGCTCCCATGCGCCGCGGAATATCCACAGTCCCCGCATCGCCTTCCGAAACAGCGCCAGACTGGCTCGCAGTGTTCCGTTCGAGACGGAATCGCTCGACCAGTAACCGGATGACCACACGTCGCCGGTGAACACCATATGGGGTCCGAGCAATTCCGTGATGCCGGCCCACCCGTCAAGGTGGGTGATGCGCATGTCTTGGTAGAGCTCGTGTCCCACACCGAGTACAAACTCGCCCTCGAGGCCTTCGCGCAGTTCCGCAGGCGCCTGTCCGGGCACCAGCCAGTCGATCGCCCCAAAGCGCCGTGAGCGACGCGACAACCCGAGCAGCGGCGCGGTGAAGTTCCGCTTCACGACGTCCTTGCCGAGCGATCCGCCCGGCTGGGTCACGGTCTCATCAGCGAGTTCGTGCTCCACGCCGCCGACCACCGTGTACGCCGCCGTCGGGGTCAGCATCACGAGCCGGCTCACGGTGAACGCATCCGCCCGCTTCGTGATGTCGACGTGCGTGCTCGTCGTGGAATCGTAGCCCAGCCTGCGTTCCTGGGAGCTCGTGAGCGCGACGCGCCACACGTCACGATCGGACAACTCGCGGGTCCGCACACCCCAGGCCCAGGCGCGGCCGTCCGAGAAGGTTCGCAGCAGCGCAGCAGCCCTGAACCGCGTGTCGAAGAGGTGCGGATCGACGAGCGACAGGCTGAACGCATTGCGGCCGTTGACGTTTTCTCCCGACACGGAGATCGCGCGGCCGGTACCGAGCACGTTCACCTCGGAGAGCGAGGCACGCGACGTTCCTGCCTCGGCCAGTCGCAGGCCGCCGCGAAGGCTCCACGCATCGCGCGTCCACAGCGTCAAGTCCGTCACGCCGTCTCCGCATTGCGTTCCCACGAGCATGACCTCGCTGTAGAGGCTCGTCGCGCGCAGCCGGCGAATCGACTCCTCCACCGCGAGCGAATCCATGCGATCGCCCGGAGCGAAACTCAATTCGTTGAGCGCGACGTTCAGCTGAGTGGCACGGTGAACGTAGCGCGCGGCGGTCGTCACGATCTTGAACGGCGCTTCGACGTTGCGTGCCTTGACGGTGACCTGCCCCACCGTCGTGCCCAGCCAACTGCGCGGGAACGCGGCGTCGAGCGTGTCGGCGGTGCAGGCGGCAGGCTGCTTCGCGCCCGCAACCACCTGCCCTGCAATCGTAGACGCGGCCGTAGCGCTCAGCGTCAGCGCCGCGAGGAGCGGACGCACCGAGGTGCTCACGCTCCGTTCATCAGGCTGACCGTCTCAGGCCGCACGGTCATCGCGTCCCTCAGTATTTCGCGAGATAGTGTTCGAGTTCCCACGACGACACCTGCGTGATGTACTCCCGCCATTCCTGCCGCTTCGCCGCGAGAAAATGCGAACTGATGTGCCCGCCCAGTGCGGCGGTGATCACCTCGTCCTTCTCCAGCTCGTCGCACGCCTCGTTGAGGTCGTGTGGCAGGTCGTCGATGCGAAGGCGCCGCTTCTCGCGATGCGACATCTCCCAGATGTTCGTCTCCACCGGCTCGCGCGACGTGGCCTTCGTGACCACTCCGTCGATCCCCGCGGCCAGCATCACGGCCAGCGCAAGATACGGGTTGGCCGACGGATCGGGGCTGCGCAGCTCCACGCGGGTCCCGGTTCCGCGGCGTGCGGGAACCCGGATGAGCGGCGAGCGATTGCGCATCGACCACGCGACGTTGACGGGAGCCTCGTAACCCGGCACGAGCCTCTTGTACGAGTTGACGAGCGGATTCGTGATCGCGGACATGCCTCGCGCGTGCGTGAGCAGCCCGCCGATGTACTGGCGTGCAATCTTGGACAGCTCGAACTCGCCTTTTGGGTCGAAGAACGCGTTGCGGCCGTCGCGGAAGAGCGACTGGTGCGTGTGCATGCCGCTGCCATTCTGACCGAACACCGGCTTCGGCATGAATGACGCCACGAGCCCGAATTGCTGGGCCACATGCTTCACCACGAAGCGGAACGTCGCGATGTTGTCCGCCGTCGTCATCGCGTCGGCATAGCGGAAGTCGATTTCGTGCTGCCCATGCGCCACTTCGTGGTGCGCGGCTTCGACCTCGAAACCCATCTGTTCGAGCACATCGACGATCGCACGGCGCGCTTCCTCGCCGAGGTCCATCGGCGCGAGGTCGAAATAGCCGCCCACGTCATGTGTCGTGGTCGCAGGCCCGCCGTCCGGCGCCGGCCGAAACAGGAAAAACTCCGCTTCCATCCCCGCGTTCATCGTGTAGCCGAGCTTCGCCGCGCGGGCGACCTGTCGGCGCAATGCGGCCCTGGGGTCACCGTCGAACGGCTCACCTTCCGGCATCGTGATGTCGCAGATCAGGCGGCCCACCCGGTTCTGCGGGTCTCCGCCCGGAAACACCTTGAACGTCGAGAGATCCGGCGTCAGCAGCATATCGGACTCCTCGATGCGCACGAACCCCTCGATCGACGAGCCGTCGAACATGATGTCGCCGTCGAGCGCCTTCGAGAACTGTGACGACGGAATCTCGACGTTCTTGTTGACGCCGAGGATGTCCGTGAAGGTCAGCCGGAGGAACCGCACGCCGTGCACTTCGGCGAGCTTCAGGATGTCTTTTTTTGACGCGCCGGTCAGGTCGGCGAGCAGTGATCGCGATTGGCCAGCCACGCATACCTCGCGCACGGGGGTCGGGCGCCGCCCGGGCGCCCTGTAACCTTGAAATATCGGGCCTCGACCGCACGGGTGGCAAATATCGGGCGCGGCGCCATCCCGTTAGATGCCTTGTATCGCTTAGCTTTCCGGTCATGAGTTCATCCGAATCCTCGATACCCTGCCCTCGCTGCAAGGCACCCGCGAGCGGCCGTTTTTGCGCCAATTGCGGTGCCGCGCTCGCCGGTGCGAACTGCGTTTCGTGCGACCAGCCCCTCACGCCGGGAGCTCGATTCTGCCATCACTGCGGCTCATCGGTTGGGCCCACTACGACGCCGAGCGCGAGGTCCGTGCTTCCGTGGATCGTTCCTGGAATTGCCGTCATGGCGCTCGTGGCGTTTCTCATCGGGCAGCGCGTCGCGCGCGGCGGCTCGGGTGCGGCCGCGACGGACGCCGCGCTGGACGCCACGCCTGTTCCCGCAGGAATGCGGGCGTCGGACATCTCCTCGATGAGTCCGGAGGAACGCGCCAGCCGGCTTTTCGACCGAGTGATGCGCTACCGCGAGGAAGGCAAGCTCGACAGCCTGAAGATCTTCGCGCCCATGGCCATCCAGGCGTTCGACATGCTCGGTCCGCCGGATGCACACGCACGCTACGACGTCGGCATGATCGGCGTGGTGAGCGGCGACGTTCAGCTCGCGCGCGCCGAAGCCGATACTATCCTCGCAGCGAACAAGACACACCTGCTCGGCCTTGTACTGGCCGTGAAAGCCGCCGGACTGCGCCAGGACGCGCGTGCCATGGCGGAGTATCAGCGGAGACTCGTCGCAGCCGCCCCCGCCGAGCGTGCGAAGAAGCTGAAGGAGTATGAAGATCACAAGGCCGACATCGACGCGGCACTCAAACCGACCGGAGACCGCAAGCCGTGACACGAGAGATTCACGTCGCCCATAGCCCCGATTCCGACGACGCATTCATGTTCTACGCGCTCGCCGAAGGCCTCGTCGAGACCGACGGGATCACGTACGTCCACGAACTGCAGGACATCGAGACGCTGAACCAGCGCGCGCTTCGCGGTGAACTCCACGTCACCGCCGTCTCCATCCACGCCTATGCGTCGCTCACCGATCGCTACGCGCTGCTTACGAGCGGCGCGTCGATGGGCGATCGGTACGGGCCGCGACTCGTCTCTCGCACACCGGCCACGCGGGCGGACGTGCGGGGCAAGCGCATCGCGATTCCCGGACCGCTCACGAGCGCATACCTGGCGCTTCGCTTGTACGAGCCCGATTTCGTTCCCGTTTTTACGCCCTTCGACAGGATCGAGGACGCGGTGGTGAACGGCGACGTGGATCTCGGATTGCTGATCCACGAAGGGCAGCTCACGTTCGGCGACCGCGGCCTGCATCTGGTCGCCGACATGGGCGAGTGGTGGTTCCAGGAGACCGGACTTCCGCTTCCACTTGGCGGCAACGTCATAAGAAAGGACCTTGGCTTGCCGCTGATGCAGATGATTTCGCGACATCTTCGCGACAGTATTGCGTATGGATTGCAACATCGCCAGCAGGCCCTTGATCATGCAATGCGGTTCGCGCGTGGCCTCGACCGGTCCAAGGCCGATACTTTCGTGGGTATGTACGTCAACGATTGGACCCTCGACTATGGCGACCGTGGCCGCCGCGCAATTCGAGAGTTCCTCGGTCGCGGCGTTGCGGCTGGATTCATTCCGCGCAGCGTGACGGTGGAATTCGTCGAAGACGCTGCGCCGCGGACACCCGCGGCGAAATGAGCGATCGGACTCCCGTCGCCGCGCGCATTTCGCGCGTCTTCAATTCCATCGGCGAGCCCACGACGCGACGCGTGCTTGTCGTGGACGATGAGGAGTCCATTCGCAATGCGATCGGAAAATTCCTGAAGTCGCGCGGCTACGACGTGGCGGTCGTCGAGAACGGTGCCGACGCGCTCGACGCGCTGCAGCGGGAGCGATTCGACGTCCTGCTCTGCGATGTGCGCATGCCGTCGATGTCGGGCACCGAGGTCGTGCCGCGCGCCATCGAGCTCCGTCCGGATCTGGCCGTGCTCATGCTCACCGCTGTGAACGACGCCCCCACTGCGACCGAAGCGCTCGCGCAGGGCGCGATGGATTACCTCATGAAGCCCGTCGAACTCGACGACCTCGCGAAGGCCGTCGAGCGCGCCGTGCGGAAGCGCGACCTCGAAATCCAGCAGCGGAACATCGAACGGATGATTCGCGAGGAGGTCGCGCTTCGCACGGGGGAGCTGCGCCGCGAACAGGCACTGCTCGCCGAGATTTCCATCTCGATCGTGCGCGCGCTCGTGAACGCGCGGGAAGCGAAGGACCCGTTCCTTCGCGGTCACTCGCAGAGGGTCGCCGCGATGAGCGCCGCGATCGCGTCGGCGATGGGACTTCCCGACGACGCCGTCGAGGATCTCCGTCTCTCGGGCCAATTGCACGATATCGGGAAGATCGGCATTCCCGAGGCGCTCTTGCACAAGGCGGGTCCGCTGACCGAGGAGGAATACACGCGCGTGAAGGAACATGTGCGCATCGGCATGGACATCCTTTCTCCGCTCACGCCGCTCGCTCGCGTGCTCCCCGCCATCCAGGATCATCACGAGCGGTGGGACGGCAGCGGCTATCCGCGCCAGCTCGCCGGCGAACAGATCTCGCTAGGCGGGCGGATCCTCGCCGCAGTCGATGCGTTCGACGCGCTCACCTCACGGCGCGCCTACCGCGAACCGCTGACGCCGCACGAGACCATAGAGCTGCTATCGCACAGCGTGGGGACCCATCTGGACCCGGCCGTAATTGAGGCGCTGCGCCGGACGGTTCTCGGGCACACGTCCTTGCATTTCGGCGACGAAGCGCACTAACTGTTGGCGGCGCACACGCGCACGTCCGCTCCAGTGTGGCGCCAGCGCTTGACGGCTTGCCGCGCCCGGTGTATTCAGCGGTTGTAGGATCCGCCAATTTATATTTCGATAGGAGGCACAATGACTCGCGGCGATGACATGCACAACGAGAAATCCTTCGACCGCGACGACGAGGGGGAAGAACTCGGCGGCTTCACGGGCGGCATTCCGTACGACGAGGAGGAGGACGAGGACGGAGGCTGGGCAATCAACAAGGACCACAGCGATTCGCTGTGGGACAGCGCCGAAGAATCCGACGATGACGACGAAGAGACCACCGAGCTCGTCGACGCAGGCGAGGGAACCGAGGAAGAGGAGCCCGACCTCTTCGGCGGCGGACTGAGCACGCCTCGCCGCCGCGGACGCCGTCCGGCCGAAAAGCCCGCGGTCGCCGAGATCGCCGTCACGGTCGCTCCCGCCGCGGCTGGCGCGGCGCTCGGCGCGGCCGTGGCAAAGAAGGGCGTTGCGCCTCCGAAGGCAGCTCCGAAGGCAGCTCCGAAGGCAGCTCCGAAGGCAGCTCCGAAGGCAGCTCCGAAGGCAGCTCCGAAGGCAGCTCCGAAGGCAGCTCCGAAGGCAGCTCCGAAGCCAGCTCCGAAGCCCGTCTCGAAGGCAGCGGCGAAGCCCGTGGCCAAGGCCGCGAAGCCCGCCAAGGCAAAGGCTGCGCCGAAGGCCAAGAAGGCCGCCGCGCCCAAGAAAAAGCCGATCAAGGCGGCGAAGAAGTCGCCGAAAATCAAGGCCGAGAAGGCCAAGAGCCCGAAGAAACCGGCGCCGAAAACGAAGAAAACGACGAAAAAGGCACGTCCGAAGAAGTAGGAGAGCAGTCTTAACGCGCCCTCATGCCGGGCGCGTTCCTCGAAGTTTCCCGGCGCCAGAGTTATCCTACGCGGATGCCCGACTCCCCCGTCGCTCTGCTCCGTGCGCACGCGCGCCACGCGCCGTGGAACGCTCGCGGGCTCGCGGCGCATGCCACATCACTGGTCGACGCCGCGGGAATGCGGCCCACGAACGCATCGGCTCGCGCCACTCCGAGTGCGCGAGCGATCCGGTTCTACGTCGCGAGCGGACTCCTCGACCATCCCGAAGGCAAGGGCACGGCCGCGACCTACCACTATCGGCACCTGTTGCAGCTGCTCGCCATCAAGATCCGGCAGCGCGAGGGACAAACGCTCGACGTCATCAAGACGGAAATGCTCGGGGTGACGGGTGATCTGCTCGAGAAACGTGTCGCGCAGTCGCTTGCCCCAGCGCTCGGGGCCGGTGCGGATCGCGCGGTGGCGCATGACGACGACGCGCCGGAGTCCTGGCGTCGCATCGGCGTCGCCGACGGCATCGAGCTCAGCGTCCGGCACGACTCTCCCGCGGCTACCGACGACGCGCTCGTCGCGATTCGCGAGGCGATCCGGGCCGCACTTGGGCGCGAGGACTTGCGATGAACGGCGCCACGCCCGCGCAGCGCTTCGACGGCAAGTCCGTCGTCGTCACCGGCGTCGGGCGCACCGGACAAGTGGGCGAAGTCGTCGCCAGGGAGTTCGCGAAACGCGGCGCGGCCGTCGCGATCATCGACCGCGACGGCGCCGGCGCCGAGACGCTTGCCGCCGCGATGCGCGCGGACGGGCTCGCCGTCAACGCGTACGGCTGCGATCTCACCGACGCCGCCGCGGCCGCCGCCACATTCGCGCGAATCGCCGCCACGAACGGCGCAAACATTCACGCGCTGGCGAACGTCGCCGGCGGGTTCGCGATGAGCGGGCCGGTCGCCGAGAGCGATCCGGCAGTCTTCCAGCGACAGCTCGCGATCAACCTCGGATCCGCGTACGGCGCGACGCGCGCCTGCATTCCGTTCATGCGCGCGGCTGGCGGCGGCATCGTGTTCATGGCCGCGGCCGCGATCCTCCCGGGCGGGAAGGTGGCCGGCATGGCAGGCTACGCGGCGTCTAAGGCGGGAGTCACCGCCCTGATGCGCGCGGTGGCTCAGGAGGAGCGGCCGAACGGCATCCGTGCGAACGCGCTTGCGCCGACGGCCATCCGCACCGGCGTGAATCTCGAGTCGATGGGTGACAAATTCGCGTACGTGGAGCGGGAGTCCGTCGCAGGAGTCATCGCCTTCCTCTGTTCGAAAGAGGCCGCCAACATCACCGGCCAGGTCATCGAACTCGCTTGACCGCCCCCCGCCGACGGCAGCTGTCTCGCCTCGTAGTGCTTGATCGCTCACTCGAGGCGCTTCCGCTCTTTCGGCTCAGCGACTCCGCCGATGACTCGGCGATCGATTTTACTGCGGAAGGCGGGGGCCGCTGGCGCGTGCTGCCGGCACCTGGAGAGCGGCTTCCAGGCACGTTCGACCAGGATGTGTACGTCGAACTGCTGCGGCGTTTCCACGAGGCGGGTTCGCCGGCCGACGGCGCCGTGTCGTTCACGCTTCACGCATTCCTGCGCTCGATGGGGCGTCGTGTCGACGGCCGCACCTACGAGCAGCTGCGTGCCGCGCTGACCAGACTCGAGCGCACCACGCTCGAGTCGCACGGCGTGTATCACGATGCGGCCGCCGACAGTGCGGTCACCGGACAGATCACCGTGCTTTCATCCGTCCACATCGATCGCCGTCGACTGACCGACCGCGACCAGCTCGCGCTCTTCTCCCTGCTCACGAACAACGAGCCGGGTGACGCGCGCATCGTCTTTTCGTCGGCGGTCCGCGCCAACCTGGCGGCCGGCCACACGGTAACGCTCTCGGCGCCGCGCTATTTCGCTCTCAACTCACCGGTGGCCCGCCGGATCTACCGGTTGCTGGAAGTCGCCCGGGCCGAGAGCGGACCTTCCTGGCGGATTTCCCTGGAACGCCTGGCGGCGCAACTGCCGCTTGTGCAGCGATATCCGTCGCATCTTCAGCGCGTCCTGCAGCCGGCGCACGAAATGCTCGTGGCGGCCGGGCTTTTGCGCGCCGCGTCCTTCGAACAGGACGGAAAGGCCTGGTTCGCGGAATATTCGCTCGGCCCCAAGGTGTCCTGAAGGGTTTTTGAAAGGAACCCTCCTTTGCGAAGGGCGTATGGAGAGGGTATTCTCCGTGTCCATCCTTCCGTCAGCTGGAGCCCCATGCCTCGCTTCCCCAAGGCCGCCGTCGTCGGCCTGTTGCTCGTCCCGATTATTGCCGGCGCGTTCGTCCTTCAGGATCGCGGCGCGCAGCGTGGCGCAAAGCTGTTCGATCAGGTGCTCAGCCTCGTCGCCGATCGCTACGTCGATTCCGTGGATGTCGGCGCGCTCTATGAGAAGGCGGCGCGAGGGCTGATCGCACAACTGAAGGATCCGTATGCCGAGCTCTACTCGCCCAAGCAGGTTGAGGCCTTCAACCAGAACACGGGCGGTTTCTACGCCGGCACCGGCATGTCGATCGAGGACCAGCACGGGAACATCACCGTCGTCAAAGTCTTCCCGCACACACCCGCGGCCGAAGCGGGCATCATGACGGGCGACCAGATCGTCTACGTCGACACGTTCAATGTTCGCGCGCACAGCTGGAAGACGGACTCGGTTTCCGCGCATTTGAAGGGAGCGCCGGGAACGAAGGTCACCGCGAAGTTCCTTCGCGCGGGCGTACCGGAACCGTTCGCGGTGCCGTTCGTCCGCCGCGTCGTCCGCATACCCGCCGTCGAGTTCGCGATCATGCTCGACAACAAGACAGCGTACATCCCGGTGCAGCAGTTCAACGCGACGGCGGCTCCCGAAGTCGCCGCGGCGCTGCAGCGGCTCACCGCGGAAGGCGCGAAGAGCGTCATCCTCGACCTGCGCGAGAATGGCGGCGGATATCTGGATCAGGCGATCGAGATGACCAACCTCTTCATCCCGAAGGGCAAGGAAATCCTGACCCAGCGCGGCCGCGGCGAACCGCCGGTGACGTACACCACCCAGAGTGCGGCGATGGTACCGTCGCTTCCGATGGTCGTGCTCACGGACGGCTACACCGCGTCGGCATCGGAAATCGTCGCCGGCGCACTGCAGGATCACGATCGCGCGCTGCTCCTCGGCACGACGTCATTCGGCAAGGGACTCGTGCAGGGAACGTACGGGCTTGACGGTGGCTACATGATCAAGCTGACGACCGGCAAGTGGTATACGCCGAGCGGACGTTCGATCCAGAAGGACAGGATCCTCACGGACGACGGACAGCTGATCGAAACGCACCCCGATTCGCTCGAGAGCGACTCGGCGCGCAAGGCGCGCCCGAAGTTCAAGTCGGACGCCGGGCGCGTGGTGTACGGCGGCGGCGCGATCACGCCCGACGTCTACGTACCGTACGACACGCTGACGACCGCGGAACAGAAGCTGGCTCACGAGCTCACCGGGAAGAACGGGCTCGAGACGGCACTCGCGCTCGACGCGTATGCGCTCGAGATGAAGACCAAGGTGAAGCCCGATTTCGTCATCACCGCCGAAATGCGCGACGACCTCTATCAGCGCTTCGCGAAGCGCGGCGTGGTGGTCGACCGGAAAGTCTATGATGCCGGCTCGCGCTACCTCGATCGCGTGCTGGACAGCAGGATCTCCGGGTTCGCGTTCGGCGATTCGACCGCGAAGCGCCGCCAGGTTTCCGATGACCGCCAGCTGCTGAGGGCGATTGAAATCCTGCGGAAGGGCGCGACCACCAAGGATCTGCTGGCGCTCGCCGCGGCGAACCCCGGCACGTTCGAAAAGCCGAAACAGAAGTAGGCGAATGCGATCTTCCATCTCCGTTCTCGCCGCCGCGGTCATCGCGGCGGCGCCCGCGGCCAGCGCGCAGGTCAACATCGCGCGCGAGGCGCTGCCGGGCGAGTCGCACCTCTCGAACCTCCACCAGCTGACCAACACCGGCACTCAGGCCGAAGCGTACTTCAGCCGCGACGGCCGGTGGATCACGTTCCAGTCCACGCGCGAAGGCCGGACATGCGACCAGCAGTACGTGATGAAGACCGACGGCACCGGCCTCAAGCAGGTGTCCAACGGAAAGGGAAAGACGACCTGCGGGTGGTTCCTTCCCGACGGCAAGACGCTCTTCTTCGGTTCGTCAGGCGCGAACCAGGCCGAGTGCCCGCCGAAGCTCGATCCCTCAAAGGGCTACGTGTGGGGCCTCGACCCGTTCGACATCTACACCGTCAAACGTGACGGAACGGGCCTCAAGCGCATCACGAATTACAACACCTACACGGCGGAGGGCGTGCTCTCGCCCGACGGCAAGCGCATGGTGTTCACGTCGTTGAAGGACGGTGACCTCGACATCTATACGATGAACGTCGACGGCACCGACGTCCGCCAACTCACGCATCAGGCGGGATACGACGGCGGCCCGTGGTGGTCGCCCGACGGCAAGAAGATCGCGTACCGCGCGTATCACCCGACCGACCCGGCCGAGCTCAAGGATTACAAGGATCTCCTCAAGCAGAACATCGTGCGGCCAAACAAGATGGAGCTCTGGGTGATGAACGCCGACGGCAGCGACCAGCACCAAGTCACGCACCTCGGTGGCGCGAACTTCGGCCCGTCATGGACCCACGACGGCAAGCGGCTGATCTTCTCGTCGAACTACAAGAATCCGCGCAGCGGGAACTTCGACCTCTACATGATCGGCCTCGACGGCTCCGGCCTCGAGCAGATTACCGTCGACGAGGGATTCGACGGCTTTCCCATGTTCAGCCCCGACGGCACGAAGCTCATCTGGGCATCCCAGCGCGCGGATCCGAAGTCGGGCGACGTCAACCTCTACATCGCGGACTTCAAGCCCTGACCGATGCGCGCGGCGCAAAATCGCGCCGTGCGTTGCCGGGCCGGAAGCGCGGCGGTAGTATCAGCGGGACGGTTCGGTTTCTCCTCACGCCCCGCTTCCCATGCCATTCCTCTATTTCCTCGTCGCTGTCGTGATCGGCGCGCTGTGGATAGGCGCGCGCTCCTTCAAGATCATCGGCCAGGCCGAAGTCATGGTCATCGAGCGCCTCGGCCGCTTCCACCGCGTCGCCCGCTCGGGATTCAATATCCTGATCCCGTTCATCGAGCAGCCGCGGTCCATCGACGTGCGCTATCTCGCGTCGGACGCCAGCGGCCAGAAGCGTCTGATGGCAAGCACGACGAATCGCATCGACCTGCGAGAGCAGGTGCTCAACTTCCCGAGCCAGCCCGTCATCACGAAGGACAACGTCACGATCGACATCGACGCGGTGATCTACTACCGCGTGGCCGACCCGCAGAAGGCGACGTACGCCGTGCAGAACCTGCCGTACGCGCTCGAGACGCTCACGCGCACGACGCTCCGCAACATCGTCGGCGAGATGGAGCTCGACCAGTGCCTCGTCAGCCGCGACCAGATCAACAAGCGGATGCGCGAGACGATCGAGGAAGCCTCGCTCGGCTGGGGCGTGGACGTCACGCGCGTCGAGCTGCAGAGCATCGAGCCGCCGCGCGACATCCAGCAGTCGATGGAGCTGCAGATGCGCGCCGAGCGCGAGCGCCGCGCGGCCGTCACGAACGCCGAGGCGGGAAAGCGCGCCGCGATCCTCGAATCGGAAGGCCTGCGCGAGTCGCAGATCCAGAAGGCCCAGGGCGAGAAGGAAGCGTCGATCCTCCGGGCGCAGGGACTCGCGGAAGCGCGGCTCGCGATGGCGAACGCCGAGGGAGAAGCGGTGAAGCTGCTCACGGCTTCGCTGCCGCCCGGCGAGGCCGCGATGTACCTGCTCGGGCTCAAGTACCTCGAAGCGCTGCCGTCGCTCGCGCAGGGCAAGGGGTCGACCATCTTCCTGCCGGCTGAAGCCGCCGGCGTGATGGGCGCGATCGGCTCGATGCGCGAGCTGCTTCGCGGCAGGCAAGTCGACACGAGCCCGCCTGCACTTCCCGGTGCCGGCCCATTGGGCCAGCTGAAGTAACCTATGGACAAGATCACGCGTGAGCGCGCGGAGCGAATCGCCCGCGCGCACCCATGCGAAAGCTGCGGCGAATACACGTACAAGAAACTCACGGTGAAACCGGCGCCGAAGACGAATCGCACGGAACTGAACGAGGCGTGGGTCGCGAAGAAGACGTGCGGCGTCTGCGGCCTGGAGTCGCTGATGGGCATCGACGAGGAAGGCGAGATCGTGTGGGTGACCCAGCCGTGAAGAGATCATGAGCGCACTCGATCTCGCGGCGCTCACCGTCGGCGCCCGTGTGCAGCACGAACTGATGGTGCGCAGCCGCGAGGACAAGGTTACGAAGAACGGCGACCCGTTCGCGGTGCTGCAGCTCGGGAACGCAAGCGGGCAGATCTCGGCGAACGTGTGGAAGGAGCAGCTTCCGTTTCTCGAGGGCGTGAAGGCGGGGAGCGTCGTGCAGGTCATCGGCGCGGTCGAGAGTTACCAGGGACGCCGCCAGCTCAAGATCACCGCGCCGCTTCGCGTGGTTGCGGCGTCCGCCGTGAACATCGACGAATTCTTGCCGCGCGTCAGCGTCGACGCGGCGAAGCTGTGGGAAACGGTGGACAAGTGGCGCCGCGAGATGCGCTCGCGACAACTGCGCGCGGCGGTCGACCTGTTCTTCGGCGATGATGCGTTTCGCGTGAAGTTCGAGCGCGCGCCGGGCGCACCGCGCGGGCACCATGCGCAGATCGGCGGCCTGCTCATGCACGTCGTCGAGGTCGGCACCATCGCGCGCGCTTCCGCGAAGACGATGCGCGGCGACGTCGACCTCGTGACCGCCGGCGCGCTACTGCACGACATCGGCAAGGTCGAGACGTACTCGATCACCGCTGCGGGGTTCGACTACACGCAGGGCGGATTCCTCCTCCAGCATATCGTGCTCGGATCGCTGATGCTCGACCGCCGCCTGCGGACGCTGCCCGAAGGAACGCTGAGCGAGGCGCAGGAGCTCGAACTCCAGCACTTCATTCAGTCGCATCACGGCATCCAGGAGCACGGCGCCGCCGTGCGGCCGATGACGCTGGAAGCCGAACTCCTGCACTGGGCCGATCAGAGCTCGGCCAACGGCAACAATTTCAACGATGCGATGGAGGATCCCGAGCTCTTCCCGGGCAGCGAAGAATTCTCGGTGAAGAAGTCCTGGCGTCTCGACCGGAAAGTCTGGCGCCGACAGCACGAGTGGTAACGCCGTGGGAGTAGAGTGGTAGCGGATGATGCAGCGCCCGGACGATGGGCGATGCTCGCACTGCTTTCGCTGGCCGAACTGCTCGGCATGTCGCTCTGGTTCGCGGGAAGCGCGGCGGCCGGCCAGCTTCGCGAACAGTTCTCGCTCTCGGGCGGTGAAGTCGCGGCGCTGACCACCGCCGTGCAACTCGGGTTCGTCGCGCGTGGTCACTCGTCGCCTCGGTGATTCGCGAACGCCGCTGGCGGCTCGCCACTGGCGGCTACCTCGGCCACATGGCCGAACTTTATCCTCACTGAATGTCTCGCACACCACACTTCCCTGTGAAATGGCCGAGTTTTGACGAGGTGTCTGAGACACCGGTGTCAAGATCGGTGCCAAAGACGCCGCCGGGAGCTCTCCGCCAGATGGCCAGATGACCCTTTCGTCGGTGACCGCCCCACGACCGGAGCCGGATACCGATCCGGACCGCTGGCGCATGCTTGTTTTGCTGGCCGTTTCCGAGCTGCTCGGGATGAGCCTGTGGTTTTCAGGCAGCGCGGTCGCGCCGATCCTGCAGGTCCGCTGGCACCTGACCGGCGAGCAGGTCGGCTGGCTCACCACGATGGTCCAGCTCGGCTTTGTGGCCGGTACCGCCGTGTCCGCGGTGCTCAACCTCGCCGATATCGTGCCCGCCAAGCGCCTGTTCGCCGTGTCGGCGATCTTGGGCGCGCTCGGCAATGCGTGGCTGGCTGTGGCCTCCGGATTCGGTCCTGCCCTCGTTTCCAGATTCGCGGCCGGGTTCTTCCTCGCCGGCGTGTACCCGCCGGCAATGAAGATGGCGGCGACGTGGTTCCGGGCCCGCCGAGGGCTCGCCGTGGGGACCGTGGTCGGCGCCCTGACGGTCGGCAAGGCTGGCCCCTACCTCGTTCACGCGTTTCCTGGTGCCGGGGTGGTGCCGGTCGTCCTGACAGCCTCGGCCAGCGCGCTCGTCGCCGCCGCCATCATCATGCTCGGGTATCGCGACGGGCCTTATCCGTTCACTCCGCGTCCGTTCTCCTGGGGCCTGGTGAACTCCGTTATTCGCAATCGCGAATGGCGTCTGGCGAGCGGCGGATATTTTGGGCACATCGCAGAACTGTATTGTTTTTGGACGTGGATTCCGGCGTTCGTGGCGGCAAGTCTTTCAGCCCAAACCGGCCGCACCGTCGAGGCATCGTCAGCGGAAGCCTCGCTGCTCGCCTTCGGCGTCATCGCTGTCGGCGGCATCGGGTGCGTCTGGGGCGGCCTAGCCGCGGACCGGGTCGGCCGCGAGCGCCTCGTCATGTGGGCCATGGCCGCGAGCGGCACGTGCGCGCTGCTTATCGGCTTCACCTTCGGACGGAGTCTGTGGCTGCTCGTGCCGCTCGCGCTGGTATGGGGGTTCTTTGTGATTGCGGATTCGGCGCAGTTCAGCGTGTTAGTGACAGAGAGCGTTCCAGCTCACGCGGTAGGCACGGCGCTCACCGTCCAGACGTCGTTGGGGTTCTTGCTCACAACGTTCACGATTCAGGCGGTGCCGCCCGTGGTGCGTGCGGTGGGGTGGAGCTTGGCGTTCCCGATGCTCGCGCTGGGACCGGCGGTAGGGATTCTGAGTATCCGGTCGCTCCTCGCCGTGCGGCGTCGAAGCACGCAGGCGAAAAGTTGAGCCACTTAGACTCGAGAGCGCCCGAGCTCGGAGGCCACATCAGGACGTCGCGTTTGTGGCGCCTCCGCGATTTGACTGGCACGCGATATGTGTAGTTCTGCGGCCTCCGCGATCTTGTGCCAGAGACGACTCACGATAGTGAGGCAATGTTCCACGTCTGAGATCGAGAATGCGCCTGCGAGGTCCATGTCCGACAGACTCAAGTCGAAATGGAGAGTGTCCCAGAAGTCGATCGGGGCAACGTCGTAGCCCTGAAGAACCAGGACGGCCAATTCTCCAGCTAGTATTCGACCGGGCAACGATGTGGAACGAGACCGGCCCGGACGGGCCCGGATACTACAAGAAGAACGGCAACGACATCATCAAGCTCATTCCCGGGGTCCCGTAGCGCCGGTCCGTTCGTCACGGCCGGCGCTCCCGGTGTGCGCTACGGCTGCACGCGCTTCACCGTCGTGATCGTCACAGACGACGGATACTGCGCGTACTACGCATCTCAAGCCGGACACGCCGACTGCCGATACTGAGCGTAGATATCTATGACGCTCACACGAATCCGTTCCCGCATTGCGTTCGCCGGCGCTGCTCTCGCGATGCTGGCGCAGTCCGGCTGCAAGAAGACGCCGGTGGCACCCGTTGCCGTGAACGGGTTCACGATCGTGCAGGGAAACAATCAGGTGGCGCAGGCCGGTACCCTGCTGCCGACGCCCGTCGTGCTGCGAGTCATCGACATCAACGGCGACGGGATTCCAAATGTGACCGTGGTGTTTGCGATCGCGACCGGTGGTGGCACCGTCACGCCGGCCTCCGCGCTCAGCGACGCGAACGGTGAAGTGTCGGTCAAGTGGACACTCGGCCAGGGTGCGCCCGTGCAGTCGCTTGCTGCGTCGACCGGGGTGACAGCTCCGGCTATTCTGTTGGCCGACGCGCTCTTCCCCACGGCGATCGTCTCTGCGCAAGGCAACAATCAGACCGGCAAGACAGGCCAGGCACTCGCGAACAGCATCGTGATTCGGGTAACCGGCGACAACAACGTGCCGCTCACCGGAATCCCCGTGCAGTTCCAGGTCGTCAGCGGCGGCGGCGCGATCTCTCCGCAAACGGCCCTCACGAATTCGTTCGGCGAGGTGACGGTGAAATGGACGCTTGGCACGCTCGCCGGATCGAACAGCGCGACCGCGAGCGCAGCGACGCTGAATCCCGTTCAGCTCTCGGCGACCGCTACTCCGTAATCACGCGGAGAGGGCCCTAGCGTCAACGCCGGCGACGCCCAAGCCGTAATTACCGCGAATACGCGTGCATTCCGCCATGTGGGGGACGCGACGCGAACGCACGCGCCTGCCGCCACGTATCGGACGGACTCACCAGCATAATTTGATCAAGTCAGGAGAGCGATCCACGGCTCGTGCGGTAGAACGCCCCTCGGAGGTGGTGGTGTGGGCGTTCTCCGAAGCGCAGCCATGAGGATCCGTTTGCGCAGTCTCCGGCGGATGTCCGCCATCCGCCTGTTCCTGGCGCTGGGCGCGAGCATCTTCGGCGGAGAGGCGCTGGTGATGCTGTTTCTCGCGCGGCTGCGGCCGCTGTCGCCCTGGGGCGGCGCGCTGCTCGACGCCACGCTCCTGCTGATCGTGCTGTTCCCCGTGTTCTACACTCTGGTGCTGCGCCCGCTCACGACCGACCTCGTGCAGCGCGAACAGGCCGAGCACGCGTTGCAGGGAATCGAGGCGCAACTCCGGGCGACGCTCGACTCCACCGTGGACGGGATTCTCGCAGTGGACGGCGAGGGCAATACGCTGCACACGAACCCCCGATTCACCGAGCTCTGGCGCATCCCCAAGCCGGTCGTCGAGCGCGGCGACGACCGGGAGATGCTGGAGTTCGTGCTTGACCAGTTGGTCGATCCCGCCGGGTTTCTCGCCAAGGTGCGGGCGCTGTACGGTTCGGACGCCGTGGATGCGGACACGCTGCGCTTCAAGGACGGCCGGGTGTTCGAGCGCCATTCCGTCCCCATGTTCCTGGAGGGCGCCCGCAGCGGCCGTGTGTGGTCCTTCCGCGACGTCAGCGAGCGTGAGCGGGCAGAGCAGGCGCTGAAGCAGACCTCCGATCGCCTGGAACAGGTGATCCGCGTGACCGACATCGGCATCTTCGATCATGACCTCGTGACCGATGTCATCTTCTGGTCGGCACCGCTGCGGCACTTGTACGGCTGGGGCGCGGACGAGCCCGTCACCATGTCGATGTACCACCACATCATCCATCCCGAGGATCGCAGACGCGTCCTCGAGGCGATGCAGCGCGTCCTCGACCCGTCAGGTGACGGATTCTTTGCCGCCGAACATCGGATCGTCCGCCATGACGGCGCCGTCCGGTGGGTGGCCAAGCAGGCGCAGACGTTCTTCGAGGGGAAGGGCGAGGCGCAACACGCCGTGCGCACCGTCGGCGCGGTCGAGGACATCACCGACCGCAAGGAAGCTGAGGTAGCCGTGCGGAACAGCGAGGAGGAGTTCCGCAGCCTGTTCAACAACGCGGAAGTTGGCATGTTCAGGACGCGGCTCGACGGCTCGGAAATCGTGGCCGTGAACGATCAGTTCGTCAGGATTTTCGGGCGCACGCGAGAGGAACTCCAGGGTTCGCCGTCGGTGATTCACTGGGCGGATCCGCAACAGCGGATCGAGATAGTGCGGCGACTCCACGCCGAGGGGCGCGTGACGGATTTCGAGTGCGGCATGCTGACCAAACGTGGCGAGGTGCGGCAGTGCGTCACGTCGTTGCGGCTCTATCCGGCCCAGGGCATCCTCGAGGGATCCATCGCGGACATCACCGACCGCAAGCGGGCCGAGGAGGAACGCAACAGGCTCGAGGCCCAGTTCCAGCACGCGCAGAAGATGGAGTCCGTGGGCCGGCTGGCGGGCGGCGTCGCCCACGACTTCAACAACATGCTCGGGGTGATCCTCGTGCACGCGGAACTGGCCCTGATGCAGATGGACCCGGCGCAGCCGCTCTACGACGACTTGGCGGCAATTCACAACGCCGCCGCGCGTTCGGCCGAGCTCACACAGCAGTTGCTGGCCTTCGCCTGCAAGCAGCAGATCGTGCCGCACGTGCTGGACCTCAACGAGACGGTGACGCAGTCGCTCAGGATGCTGCAGCGGTTGATCGGCGAGGACATCAGCCTTTCGTGGCAGCCGGGGGCGGCGCTCTGGCCGATATCGATGGATCCGTCACAGCTGGACCAGATGCTGGCGAACCTGTGCGTCAACGCCCGCGACGCGATCGCGGACGTGGGCAGCATGACGATCTCGACCTCCAACTGCGTCATCGATGCGCCAGCCTGTCTCGCGCTCACGCACAGGGACGCCACGCCCGGGGAGTACGTGCGGCTCACGGTGAGCGACAGCGGGTGCGGCATGAGCAGCGAGGTACTGGAGCAGATCTTCGAGCCGTTCTTCACGACCAAGGCCGTCGGCGAAGGCACGGGACTCGGGCTGTCAACCGTCTACGGCGCCTTGAGGCAGAACAATGGCTTTATTACGGTGGTCAGCGCCCCGGATCAGGGGACGACCTTCGACATCTATCTGCCCCGATGCGAGTGTCGGATGCAGGTCGCGGAGACCTCAGGTGCCACGGCCCTCGCGCCGTCCGGTCGCGAAACCGTGCTCTTGGTGGAGGACGACCCTGCCGTGCTCCGCATGACCACGAAGGCGCTCGAAGAGCGGGGCTACACCGTGCTCTGTGCCGGTGGGCCCGGGGAGGCGATCCGGACGGCGGACGAGCATGCGGGCGAGATCGACCTGCTGCTGACCGATGTGATAATGCCCGAGATGAACGGCCGCGACCTGGTTGACACGCTGTTGTCCACCCGTCCGCGACTCAAGTACCTCTTCATGTCGGGGTTCCCGGCGCGCGGAAGCAGCGGACATCATACGCTCATGGAAGCGGCGCACTTCATCGCGAAACCATTCGCGCTCATGACGTTCGCCGCCAAGGTGCGGGAGGTTTTGGACCGCGAGTAGGTCACCTCCCGGCCGGGCTAAAGTTTTCATGCTCCGGTGCCGAGACTGACGGTGTCAGGTACGTCTCTCGCCTTTTCGGAGTCTCGCATGACAAGTCCCGGCAGCTCCGCGCGTCGTCGCCGCGCCGCGTACACCTGCATCATCGCGCTCTGCGCCGCGTGCGGCGGCGGCACGCGCGTCACCACCCTGCCGAAGATCGACAGGACCGACGCCGGACGCATCGTGCCCGACTGGTACGTCAATCCGCCTCGGGATGCGAAGTTCGTCGTCGCCTCGGGATCGGCCACGTCGAGCGACATGCAGCTCGCACTCACCAAGGCGCAAACGGTCGCCCGCGCGACGCTCGCCGAGGAAATGCAGGCGACGTACAAGGTGCTCTCAAGGCAGTTCGCCGAGGAGGTCGGACGCGACGATTCAAACCGGCTGCTCGACCAGTTCACGCGAACGGTCGAGGCCGTCGTGAACGCCAACCTCGTGAACACCACGCTCCGGCAGCAATACCTGCAGAAGGAGCCGCCCGGCTATCGCGCCTTCGTGCTCGTGGCGGTTTCGCGTGACGACATCGCCGCGCGCCTGCTCAAGGAGCTGAAGGCCAGCGAGGCACTTTATACGCGACTGCGCGCGACCCAGGCGTTCAAGGATCTCGAGGCGCAGACGACAGCACCTGCGGTGCCGTGAAGCGGCCCGTCACGCGTCGCCTCGGCGGCGGCGTGACGCTGTTCGTCCTGCTCCTGCTGGCGCCGCGACCCGGCGCCGGGCAGTCCGTCGCGGTTCCCGTGGTGGCGGTCGGCGAAGGTCGGTCGTTTCCCGCGGCGCTCGCGACGGCGATTCGGATGGCCGTTGAGTCTGGCGCCGGGGCCACCGTGCAAGGGAGTGTGACCTCGAGAGGCGAACGCGTGATGACCGATTCGATCCGCGCCGTGAGCCGCGGCGTGGTCACGCGTTACGTCGTGCTCGACAGCGGCGCGGTCGGCGGAGGAATGCGCGTGCGCATCATGGCGATGGTCTCGCGCATCGCGGAGGGCGAGGCCGCCGGCGCGCGCGCCCGGCGCATTGCCGCGCCGGGCGAACTCTGGACCGCGAACGCCACGCTCGAGTCCGATCGACGAGCGGACGAAGGGCGCCTTCTCTCGGAGATTTTCGGCGCGATCGACCGCCAGCCAAACGCGTATTCGTACGAAGTCGAGGCCGGCCCGCCGGTCGCGAGCGGCGCCGACTTGCGGCTCCGGCTCCGCGTGATCCGTTCGCCGAGCCCGGCGTACGAGATCCTGCGCAACCGCGCGCGCGCGATTCTCTCCGCTGTCGCGGGACCCGCCGGTGCGCGCACGCTGCACGTGCCGCCACTCGCGAGCGAGCAGGTCGAGGTGCTTCCCTGCGTCTCGCATTGCGGCCTGAGCGAGCGTCGCGTGCTCAATCCGCGCGCCGCGTTGGACGACACCGACAGCCTTGGCAGCTTCGACCCGCCCGTGCTCACCAGTGTGAGCGCGGTGAGGGTGCCGACCCTCTTTCCGGACCTTCGTTCGGCCGGCGGCTTCGCCGTGGCGTTCACCGACACCGCGAAACAGCGACAGGAGTTGGTGCACATCCGTTCCACTCAGGGATATCTCGCGGTGGTGGATTACCTGCGGACGACCTTCGACGAGGCGCGGTTCCGTCTCCAGCTCGACGACTGGGGCATCGACGTCATCGAGTCCTTCCGCGCACCATGGACCGGGCAGCCGCAGCACCGATTCTCGACCACGGCGCTTCCGGGCAAGCCGCCGATTACGCTCGTGCAGGGCTTTCGAGCGCACACTTCCGGCGGCCCCGGCGCCGCGACGACACTGGGATCCGGCTACGTCGTGCTCGTGCTCCCCGCCGCAGAACCGGCGCGCACCGACACGGCGCTCGTGGACATCCGGCTCGCGCCCGAGGAGGTCGCGCGAATCTCCGAACTGGGCGTGGCCCCGCTGCCGACGACGCATCGCCTTCCCGCCATTACCTGCCCGGCTCCGAGACCCCCGCGCGCCACCGGCGGCTCCGGTGCGCGGAAGACGTGCATTCGGCCAAGTGCGGTGGACGTCATGTGGCGGTCGCTCGACGAGGAGCATCCGCTCGCTCCAGCGCCGGCGCGCCCCTCAACGGAGGCGCCAACGGGCGTTCCGCTTGCCGTGCTCGACGCGATCGCCAGCCCTCCGTTGTCGGACGGTGACGGTGCCGTCTCGCTCCCCGGCAGGGCGGCGGCATCGGTCATCGCGGTCGGGACCGCGGTCGTCGACCCGGCGGCGCCCACCCAGGCCTGCTCGGTCGCGCGCCTGCGATCGCAGCGCGAGCTGGTTCGATTTCTCGTTGGTTCGCGCCTGGAAGGTCGCATTGGAATGTCCTCGTCGGAGAGCCGCGGCGGCCAGGTGCAGGAGCTGTTTCGCGAAGACATCACGGAGAACGTCGCCGGCCGGCTCGTCGGCGCGGCGCTGGCGGCGCAATGGACGGCCCACGCTCCGGAGCGGTGCCGCGTTGCGCTCTGGCTCTCCGATGGATTGTCGGTGCGCCGCGCCGCCTCACCCGACTCCGGCGAACTGCGGCGCGTGCCGTGAAGGCGTGTCCGCCGCCGCCCGTTCGAGCGCCTCGCGCAGCGACGCGGGCGTGACCGGCTTCGAGACGTAGTCATCCATGCCGGCCGCCAGGCAGATTTCCCGGTCGCCCGGCATCGCGTTCGCCGTCGTCGCCACGATCCGCGCGTCGGCGTTCGGACCGCCACCGCGCCGGATCTGCCCAGTCGCCTCGAGTCCATCCATCCTGGGCATCTGAAGATCCATCAGGATGAGGTCGAAGGGACGCGTCATCGCCTCCGCAACGCCCGCGACCCCGTCGTGCGTCACCGTGACGTGGCAACCGAGCTTTTCGAGCATCTTGGTCGCCACCATCTGATTCACCGGATTGTCTTCGACGAGCAACACTTCGCGAGGGACGACATCGTCGTGCGCGGCGGTCGACGCCTCAGGCGCCACGACCCTGCACTGCGTCGCGGACAATCGTCCGGATTGCAGGAGGGAGTGCCGCGTGATCAACTGATCGGTGTCGCGCCATCCCGGCGGCCGCGCCAGCACCGCGTCGACGGCAGCTCTCACGAGCTCCGGAGTCAGCGGTTTCGACAGGCGGGCGTTGAAGCCGGCCCGACGGAATCGCTCGGCGTCGCCGCGCCGTCCCTGCGAAGCCGTCACGATGAGAGAGATCGGCACCAGCGACGCGTCCGCCCGAATCGCGCGCGCCAACCATTCGCCATCCATTCCCGGCATCACCGACTCCAACATTGCGGCGCGCACGGGGTCGCCGGCGCGCGACGCGCAGTGCAGCAGTTCGAGCGCGTCGACACCATTCGACACGACGTCCACGCGCATGCCCCAGTCCCGCATCCAACCCGACAGCACGCCGCGGCTCTCCGCGGATTCGTCCACGATCAGCGCGCGGACGCCGGCCAGCCGCACCGGCAGCGGCGCCGGGTCGTCGACCACGTTCGCCTTCGGCAAACAGACGGTAAACCAGAACGTGGAGCCGGATCCAAGCACGCTGTTCGCGCCAATCTCGCCGCCCATCAGCTCGACGAGCCGCTTGCAGATCGACAGGCCGAGACCCGTGCCACCGAAACGACGCGTAGTGCTCGAGTCCGCTTGAGTGAAGGGCTGGAAGAGCGCGCCCAACTGACTGCTCGAGATCCCGATGCCCGTGTCGGTGACGTCGACGCGATATCGGATCCCCTCCTCATTCGTGCTACCCGCCACCTCCACCCTCACCTCTCCCTCCTCGGTGAACTTGATCGCGTTGCCCACGAGATTGATCAACACCTGCCGGATCCGGCTCGGATCGCCCACCACGCGCCGCGGCAAGTCACCAGGTGTGTTCACGACGAGGCTGATGCCTTGCATCTCTGCCTTCACCGCCAGCAGATCGGCCACGTCCTGGATCACGACCCGCAGGTCGAAGGGGATGGATTCGACCTGTAACCTCCCGACTTCGGCCTTTGAGAAATCGAGGATGTCATTGATGATGACCAGCAGTGATTCCGCCGATCGGCGCGACGACTCGACATATACGCGCTGCTCGTCGGTAAGGGTTGTTTCCGCGAGCAAGCACGTCATGCCCAACACCCCATTCATCGGCGTGCGGATCTCGTGCGACATGATCGCCAGGAAGTTCGACTTCGCCTTTCCCGCGGACTCCGCTGCCTCCTTCGCGGCGATCAGCGCGGCTTCCGACGCCTTGCGGACTGTGATGTCTTCAATGAACGCCACATACTCGCCGCCTCCTGCGACATCGAACTGCGCGCTCACCGAGACGTCGAACGTGGTGCCATCCTTGCGCCGGTGTCGAGTCTCAAACCGCGCCTCAGCACCCTGCGCGATGCGTTGGTGCCGAGCCATGACGCAGGCCGGCGAGTCGACCGCGTTGAGGCTGGCGACATGGCGCCCAACCAGTTCGGGCGCAGAGAAGCCGCTCATCCGACAGTAGTTCGCGTTGACGTCGACGATGTGACCACGGGTGTCCAACATCAGAAACCCGTCTATCGCGGTCTGGAGGATCGCGCGATAGCGCGCGGCGCTCTCGCGCAAGGCCTCGTTCGCCTCCTGCCGCTGATGCGTGACGGCGGCGAGCCCCTGCTCAAGACCCTTCTGGCGCGTGCGATACCAATGCGCGATGCCCGCGCCGGCGAGAAGGATGCCGAACAACGTCGTGAGCAGAATCAGCGCGGCGTGCCCCTGCTCGCCGTCCAGAAACTCCGATTCGTTCAGCTGGACGACCACGAACCACGGCGTGCCGGGTACCGGACGAAGATCGGCGAGCACGCGCACGCCATGCTGATCGAACGTGTCCATCGCCCCGGAATACCCGCGGAGCACGCGAGCTGCGGGAAAATCGGTGTGCGACAAGGGCGCGAAGGCCGAGCGCGCGAGGGGTCCCTCATTGTCGTTGATGAGTACGACCTGGGAGTCGACGCTCTGCACGAGTTGCGTCCGGCCGGTACGTGACGCACCGGGCCACTGCCGAAACTGAGCAAACAGTCGGTCGTTCGCTCGGGCGCGCAGGAGGATCGCGCCCAGCGGCTTCCCGGAGGTGTCCCGAACGGCGACAATCACATCTACCATCACGCCGTCGGGCGTGCGAAAGAAGTGCGACATCACGGGCCGCGCGGTCGTGAACGCTTCCTCGATGGCGCGCTGCGACGTGACGCCGAGAGGGAACCGGAAACCGTTGACGACCGAGCGCATGTGTGCGTCCGTTCCCATCACCGCGCCATCCACGTAGCCGTTCGCGCGTATCGCGGAGGCCAGAATATCCCGCACGGAAATCGCGGCGGCGATGGAGGAGGCGTGATCGAGCCTCAGCATGGCCTCGCGGACGGGGCGCTGGCCCGCCAGCGCGGCCGCATCGTTCAACCGATCCTCCCGCCAATCATCGGCCTGGCCCACGCGTAGCGCGGCGATGGTCGCAAGCGTCGCATGCTGCCTCTGGCGAGCCCGGACGAGTTCGACTCGATACATCGTCCAGCCACCAATCAGGATGGCCGAAGCGATGAGACCGAACATCGTCCCCCAAACGTAGCGGCGTCGCACCCTGACTAGGGCACGCCAGGCAGGGAGGGCGTCAGGCCGCACCGGAACTTTGCGGCCTCGCGACACCTCGTCGGTTGGTGGATCCGACGCCGATAAGAGAGAGTGCATAAGGCGAGTATCGGCATCTTCTTCAGCGACGCGAGCGATATCTCGACCGTTTCCGCCCTGTGTTTGGCATTCTGACGTCAGATATAGCTACGAACCCCCTGTCATCCGGATGCAACCGCGCGGCTACGTCCGCGCCGTTTCGCGAAAGTGCTCGCTCGCATAGCCGAGCATCGAGGCATATTCGGGGCTCACCGTCACACCGCCGCTGGCGAGATCGATATCGTAGAGTCCGACGTTGCCGGCCTTGAGGGCGAGGTGCAAGCGCTGGTCGCTCGCCCTCGAGGAACTCCGCCAGATCGACTTTCACGACGAGAAACCAGGGCGAATCCGGTATGGCGCGGAGCTCTGCGAGCACCGGTACACGATGCTGATCCGTGCCGTCCCAGGCGCCCTGCTGCGAAAGCACGGCGCCCACGACCGGAGGATCGGACGAGCGTATGGACGAAAGAGGAGGTCGACCGCAGCGCATTGAGGCGCACGACATCCGAGCCGACCTGTTCAATGAGCAGTGTCTCCGCGCTGCGGCTTGGTGTAGGCCAGCGCTGCATCATCGGGAACAGTCCATCGCTGGCTCGCACGCGTAGCATCACCACGGCCATGGCCCGGCCGGCGGCGTTGCGGACGACGGCGGCCACGTCGACATGCACCCCACCAGACGTCCGGAAGAGACCCGAAATCTCCGCGGTTCCGTTCGTGACCGCACGCTGGGTCAACGGGTGCCGCACGCGGTCAGCGCGTTCCTCGAGAGAGCCGGCGAGCTGCGGGGATAGCGCCCGTTCTACGGTAATTATCGGCAGGTTTTTCCGGAACTTGAGTGATTCCGTCGAAGTGTTACTCGACGAGCAGTTTCGGGTAGTATTCCGCCGGACCGCCGGCACAGACGCCGTGCGAGAACGCCGCGTGCGCTTACTTCTGCAACGCCGGCGAGGGCGATCCGAGAGACGCTGAATCCATCGGTTCGCCGTCACCGAGCCGAATCGCCTCGAGGATCCGGTCGGGGTCCGTAGGGCGCTCGCGCGCGAGGATGTTGCGCAGTTCGCTGGCGATGAGTCGCAGTGACGCATCCGAGTCGTAGAGGATCTCGGCCATCGGTCGCGGGGTGGTCATGTCACGCCGCCACGCTGGCGGTGACGAGGGCGTCGATCTTCTCCTTGAGCACTTGTGGAGTGAAGGGCTTCACAACGTAGTTGTTCACCCCCGACTCGAGCGCGGTGATGATGTCCTCGCGCAGCGATCGCGTGGTCATCATGAGGATCGGAACCGCCTTGCCATCATCGCGGGCGCGAATCGCGCGGGCGAAATCGACCCCCGCCATATTCGGCATATTCCAGTCGGTGATGATGAATCCGACGGACGAGTCGAACTTGTTCAGCGCTTCCCTCCCGTCCGACGCCTCCACCACGTCGGTGATGCCGATGCGCTGCAGGGAGTTGACGACGATGCGGCGCATGGTGGCCGAATCGTCGATGATCAGGAATTTCATGGACTCGTTCCGGTCGCTGTGGTCGCCGTGGCCGTGTGGTCAGAGATCGCCGCTGGCGAGAATCTTCTTTGCCACCTGATCCACCACGTTCGAGCTGTCGTACGCGCCCTGGAGCACGTTCTGCCGGATCTGCGCGATGCGCTGCTCGGTCAGTGCCGAGTTCTTGGAGCGGGCGAGGCCCTCGGCGGAGATTTCGACACTGTCACGCGGCGCGGCCTGCGGCGGGCCGGATGCGGCGCCGGTCGCGGCGGAGCGATCGACATTGGAAGGATCTGCGACCGCGCGTGTGCTGCGCGGCGTGACGTCGCTCGAATACCCGTTATTGATCTTCATGGCCGTGGTTCCTCCTGGTACGATTCAGTATCGGTCCGGGCGCCGCGAACTTTAGCGTGCTTGAGCTGATGCGCTCAGCGCTGGACGTCGAGCCGGGTTCCGGATGTGACACCGCGGGACGGCTTGCCGGGCACGGCGGGAGCCTCGTTGGCGATGGCGGAGCGGAGCGAGGCGGCCGCGTCGGCGGAGAGCCGCGCCATGCGGAAACGGGAGAGCTGCGCGGACGCCGCATGCCCTTCGACGGCCACGGCGGCCTTCGAGATCAGGTCGTCGACCTCGGTACCGTCGGCAGGCGCGGTCCCCGCAGTGTCCTCCGCCGCGGACGAGTCGGATTCGCCCGCGCCCGGGTCCGCGCCGTCCTTGAACGCGTCGAGTGAAGCGCTCACGAGGCCAGCCCAGCGAGGAGTCGGAACCGAGAAACGGGCAGGCGCCATCAGCGCACCAGCTTGAGAGGTGGCGGCAGCGGCACCACGTACGACTCGGCGATGGCCGCAACCTGGTCGAGGTGCACGGACTCGGCTCCCACGCGATCCCGGACGAGTTTGAGACGCGAGTGCAGGTCCCCGGTGAAGGCCTCCGGCCGCACCGACAGGTGATCGAGCGCTTTCATATGTATGGGTATCGGGGCCGGCCACCGAAACTTGAGTCTCCGGTTCAGTCCTCGTTCGACCATCCGATAGTAAAGGAGAGGCCCCCGCGGCACTGGCACGCTTTCTGCACCTGCCACTCGCGTCAGGCTCGACGGCATCGACCGGGGGTACCGGATGCGAATCAGCGACAGGATGAACACGACGGCCACCATCACCAACTTCGCGCAGCTTCGCGATCAGGTGGACGCCGCCCAGACGCAAGTATCGTCGGGCCTGAGCTTTTCCGAGGCGTCGCAGAACCCCACGGCCGCCGCCGGCGTCATGCAGAACAACACCCAGCTGAACGCGCTGGCGCAGTATCAGAAGAATGCCGACACCGCGACCCGGCGCGTCAATCTCGAGGAGAGCGTGCTCGACCAGATGAACACGCTCCTCACGAATGCCCAGCAGCTCGCCATGTCACAGGCCACGGCGACGGCGACGCCGGCCACGATGCAGACTACGGCGCAGCAGGTGAACCAGTTGCTCGCGCAGGCCGTGCAGCTCTCCAATACAAAGGATGGGAGCGAGTATCTGTTTGGCGGCACGAACTCGGGCACGGCGCCGTTCACGGTCAATACCTCGGAAGCCGCGTACACGTTTTCGGCCGCCAGCCCGCCCGCGAGTGGCGAGCGCCAGGTCGAGATCGCGCCCAGTCAGCTCATTCCCACGAACCACGACGGGACCCAGGTATTCGGCACCGACGGCTCCCGCGGTGTTCCGGCGTCGGGAGCGCTGGCGTCATTGGCGAACCTCGCCGCGGCGCTGCAGAGCGGAAGCCAGGGCGCCGTCACCAACACGCTCACCGATCTCGACAATCAGCTCACCAACGTGCAGTCGCTGACGGGCCAGACCGGCGCCTGGGCCAACAGGTTGGAGATCACGGGCTCGAACATCACGGCGTTCACGAACCAGCTCACCACCAGCAATGCCACGTTGCAGGACGTCGACATCGAGACCGCGATGACGAACCTCACCGGCCGCCAGACCGCTTATCAGGCCGCAATGGCGGCGACGTCGCGCGTCATGGGACTCTCCCTCGCCAACTACCTGACATGATGCCCGCCATCGCAGTCGAATCGCCCGCGTGCGCGCCCAGCAACGTCATGTCCCGTCTGTTCGGCCCGATCGACATCCACGAGGAGCAGCTCCTGGAGTTCCGCGACGGACTCCTCGGCTTCTCGCTCTGCAAGCGCTGGCTGCTCATCAATGGCAAGAAGCCGGGCACGGCGTGGTTGCAGTCGGCGGATCACGGCGCGCTGGCGTTCATGCTGATCGATCCATTCGTGGCGTTTGAGGGCTACACGGCGCACCTCGGGCCGGCGGAGATCGAACGGCTCGACGCGCAGGATCCGTCGCAGATCGCGGTGTTCGCGATCGTGACGTTGCCGTCAGCGGACGCGCCCGAGGCGACGGCCAACCTCCGGGGGCCGGTCGTGATCAATGTGGGGGCGCGCGTTGGGGCACAGATCGTCGCGAGTGAGGGAACCTGGAGCGTGCGGCAGCCGATCCCGGCGACCGCGCTCGACTGACGCAACGATGCCCGCCTCCCTCCTCCGCGGGCACTTCTTGCCTGCCGAACCCGGCGAATCATGCCGACCCGCTCGTGACGACTAGTGGCGACGCGTGGCCTCGCCGCAATGCGGCTCTTCTGCCAGCCGGCGGTGAAGGAATGGGTGCCGGCCATTTCGTCGGTTGCGTGCGTGCTCTCGGCTCTCGCGCTCGAGAGGTCGCCGGTGTGTGGTCGGCCATCCAGACCACGGCGCTCGGAAACCACATGCTCAACGCCAGCAACGTGCGCAACGTGCGCAACGAACTCGATGTCGCTAAAGTCTCCGCCCATCGCTCCGATACTGAACCCTGAAGCCGCGACACCCACGCCGTGGCCGATGAGGGAACGGAATCCCTCGTTCACTTACGCAAGGAGCGGGTCATGGATATCAACACGAACGTGAGCGCGATGCGCGCCGCGGCAAACCTGAACAAGACGCAGAACGCGATCGCATCGTCCACGGCGAAACTGTCGTCGGGCTTCCGCATCAACTCGGCCGCCGACGACGCCGCGGGCCTCGGCATCGCCAACAAGCTGGATTCCGATGTGGGCGCGTATCAGCAGGCCTCGCGCAACGCGAGCCAGGCGAGCTCGATCTACAACATCGCCGAAGGCGCCGCGACGTCGATCCAGGGCATGCTCAACCAGATGAAACAGCTCGCAACCGAGGCAGCGTCCGACACGGTGGACTCCAATGGCCGCGCCGCGATCAACGCGGAGTTCACGCAGCTCCAGAGCGAAATCGACCGTACCGTCAACACCACAACGTTCCAGGGCAGCAAACTGATCAGCGGGGGTTTCGGAGCGACGGTGAACAAGACTGGGAGTTCGGCGCTCCTGGCAATCGCAGGTGTGGATGACGTGAAGCTCTCGGGCACCGCGGCTGGCACGTATTCGATTAGCGAGTCCGGTAACTCTGCCACGATGAGTAACACATCCAACGGGGTCACGACTACGCAAACCCAAACTGTCGTGCCCGGAGCCGGAAAGATCAGCTTCTCCCAGTTTGGCATCACGATCGACACTGGAAGTGCCTCAACAGTCGATGCGTCTGGTGCTAAACGGGCGTTCGTCGACGCTGGGGCGGTGCTTGACAGCACGACGCTCGTGGTCGATGGTGGCTCAGCCACATTCCTCGTTGGCGCCTCGGGTCAGTACGCCACGAATGACACGTTGTCCCTCAACGGCGGCCAGCTTGACCTCAGCACCTCGACGCTCGGAATCGGTAGCTCGTCCGTCGACACGCTTGCAAACGCACAGGCGGCACTGACGGCCCTCGACAGCGCGATCACCTCGGTGAACAGCACGCTCGGCACCATCGGCGCCGGCCAGAACCGCCTGACCAACGCCATCAGCAACCTCAGCTCGACAGTCCAGAACTACCAGGCCGCCGAAGGCACCATCAAGGACGTCGACATGGCATCTGAAATGGTCAGCTTCTCGAAGAACCAGATCCTGGCGCAGGCGGGCACCGCGATGCTCGCCCAGGCGAACCAGGCCGGCTCAAGCGTCCTGAAGCTTCTCCAGTAATCCTGGCGAACGCGGCAGGCGTAATGCAGGCAGCGTCCCCGGGGCCGAAATCGGCCTCGGGGATTCTCCCGTCTCACCATCAGCACTGACGCAGCAAGAAGATGACGACTCCCATCGGCACCGTGCAGGGCCTCGCCAGCGGCATTCAGTGGCAAACCATGATCCAGCAGATCGTGGCCGCCGACTCCGCGCGCGAACTCACTCCCGTCACTACCCAACAAACGGCAGATACCAACGCGAGCGCCGCATGGACGCAGTTCCAAACTGTGATGGGAACATTCCAGACGGCCGCCGCCGCGCTCGCCGATCCCACCGCATTCGATCTCTTCACGGCCACCGCGCCCAACAGCCCGTCGTCGCAACACGCGCTCCTCTCGGCCACCGCCACCACCGGCGCGCAACCCGGCACGTATGCGATGCAGGTGCTCTCGCTCGCCTCCGCCGAGAGCTTGAGCGGTACATCGTTCAGCAGTTCCACGTCGCCCCGCAACATCAGCGGCCAGTTCGACCTGAACGGCGTCGCCATCACGATCGCCTCGACCGATTCGCTCAGCTCGATTGCCGACAAGATCAACGCCGCCAACGCCGGCACCACGCCGAGCGGCGTGCAGGCGACCATCCTCTCGGGTACGGGCGGGTCGCACCTGGTGCTCACGAGTGCCACCACGGGTTCGCAGGGGATCTCGGTGGTGGACGACACGTCGACGAATGGCACCATGGTCGGAACGTTCGCGGCGCTGGGCTTCACCGACAGCACCGCCGTCGCGAACATCGCCGCCTCGGGCGCGACACAGACGTTCGCGATGTCGAGCGCCACGCAATCGATCGGCTCGTTGCTCAGTCTCACACCGCCGGCCGGCACGACGATCCTCGTGGGCGGCAAGCAGATCGCAGTGGACCTGAGCACCGACTCCCTCACGACCATCGCCGCCAAGATCAACACCGCGACCGGAAACCCCAAGGCCGCGAGCGTGCAGTCCACCACCGTCGGTTCCACCACGACCTACCAACTCGTCACCGACGGCACCGTAGAAGCCGACCCGTCCGCCACGCCCGCCTCCGACAGCGTCCGCGCACTGGCAATGCTCGGCTTCACGAAAGCCGGCACCGGCGGCATCGCACAGGTGGTGCAGAGCGCGAACACGTTCACGGACACGAGCACGAGCGCCGGGGCGACTGCTGGCACACTGCTCTCGAACTTTCAGGTAAACGGCCAGTCGCTCGGCCTCGCCACCGGCGACACCATCAACATCGGCGGCACCCGCGGCGACGGATCGAGCGTGACCAAGACGTTCACTGTCGCGGACGGTTCCACCATGGCGGACCTTCTCGCCGCCATCAACGATCCGACCTCGGGGTTCGGAACCACGTCCCGCGCTGCGAATGCGTCGCTTACCTCGACGGGCACGACTGCGGGACAGATCGCCCTCACCGACGGCACCACCGGAGACTCGCAACTCTCGCTCGCCCTCTCCGTGACGCGCAGCCACAGCGGCGGCACCGGCGCCACGGTCAGCCTCGGCTCGTTCGGAGCCGGCAACGGCGGAACCGTCGGCCGCAGCCGTGAAGTGACCGCCGGCGCCGACGCGCAGTTCAAGATCGACGGCCAGACGCTCACCCGCAGCTCGAACTCCGTCACCGACGCGATCGCCGGCGTAACGCTGAACCTGCAGAACGCCGAGCCCGGAACGACCGTCAACCTGACGATTGCGCGCGACACCTCCGGGATCGAATCGAAGATCAACGGCTACGTCACCGCCTACAATGCGGTGCAGAGCTTCATCACCACCAACACCGACAACGGCAGCAGCTCGAGCACGCTCAGCTCCACGAGCGCGCAGACGACCACCGCGGGCCCGCTCGCGAACGACATGTCCATCAAGTCGATGGGCTACTCGATCACGTCGGCATTGATCCAGTCGGTGACCGGGCTGGCCAGCGGAAGCACCTACACGGCCGCCTCGCAAGCCGGACTCATGACCGACTCGACCGGCAAGCTCTCGCTGAACACCACGACATTCGAGGCCGCACTACAGAACAACTTCGCTGCGGTGAAGAACATTTTCGTGACGTCGGGCACGACGACCGGCAGCGGCCTGAGCTTCGTCTCGGCCGGAACGTCCGCGAAAGCGTCGACCACTCCGTACGCAGTGACGATCTCGCAGGCCGCCACCATGGCGAGCGTCACGGGATCGGCGTTCTCGACGTACACCGCGACCGCCGGCTCGCCCGACACGATGTCCATCGCCGACACCGCGACCGGCAAGAGCACCGCCATCACGCTGGCGAACGGCGACTCCATCGACACGATTGTGCAGCGGATGAACGACGCGTTCTCGCAGCAGGGCATGCACCTGCAGGCGGTGAGGACGGCCGGCAGCCAAGTGCAGCTCGTCACGAGCGACTACGGCACGACCGGCGGATTCACGGTGTCGGGCACGAACGCGCTCGGCATCGCGGCGCAGAAGTATGCGGGCCTGAACGTGGCGGGAAGCATCAACGGCGTTGCGGCGACCGGGAGCGGCCAGTACCTGACCGGCGCCTCGACCAACGCCAGCGCCGGCCTCATCGTTCGTTACACCGGCACGGCCGCAGGCACCGGCACCGTCGCTCTCTCACTCGGCGTCGGCGGCCTCACCAACGAGATCGCCACCGGCCTCACGGCCGCGAACACCGGCTCCATCGCCCTCGAGATCAACCAGACGCAGCAGGCGGCGACCAACCTCCAGTCGCAGATCGACTCCATCCAGCAGCAGCTCGCCACAGAGCAGACGAACCTCACCGCCGAGTACGTGAAGATGGAATCGGCCATGTCCTCCGCGCAGTCGCTCGGCGCCACGCTCACATCACAGATCAATCAGCTCACGCCTGTCACGTCCAGCACGGCGTGAGCCGATACTCTGGGAATACCGTTCCGGAGTCCAACGCATGAGGAAGTCGTACGCCAGCGCCAGCGCCAGCGCCTACCGCGAGGCCGAAGTGCTCTCGGCGCCGCCCGGCCGGCTCGTGGTCATCACATTCGACGGCGTGCTCGCATCGCTGACCCGCGCACGCGTCGGCATCGCCATGTCGAATCACGAAGTCCTGCTCTCGTCCGTCGACAAGGCGCGCGGCCTGCTCTGCCAGCTGCTCACGTCGCTCGACCGCGACCGCGGCGGCGACATCGCGAAACGCCTCTTCGCGCTCTACCTGTTCGTCCTCGGCGAGCTCCTCGAAATCTCGATGCGTCCGGATCTCGGGCGCCTCGACCGGAATATTTCACTCATTCGCGAGCTGCGCGACGCATTCGACCAGATCGCATCGCAGCCCAAGGGACAGCTCTCGTGACACCGGCTGCCACGTTCGCCATCGAACGATTCTCGCATCTCTCGAGACTATTCGATCACGCCCTGACGCACGCCCGAGGCGATTCCCTCGCACTGTCCGAAATCCTCGACCAGGCCGCGATGCTCCTCGACGAAATCGCTCCAGCGGTCGCCGCCTGCAAGGGCGGTCCGGAAGAAGACATGGTCCTCGAGGCCGCATGCGATGCCCGCGAGCATCACGTCGCCCTGGTGCAGTCGATCGGACTGGAGATCGAGCGCATCGCGAAGGACCTCGATCGCCTCTCGAGGTCGTCCAAGGCAACTTCGCGCTACGGCGCCGCCATGCAGGGTCCCAAAATCAGGCTGCTCGAACGTTCGGCCTGAGCCGATAGGCAAGAGTTGCCGGTCGGTCACTCACTGCATTAGTCTTGCAGGCCTCGGACTTCTCTCGCAGCAACCGGAATGGCGCAGATCCTGTACGTGGACGACGAACCGTCCATCGGCCTGATACTCCACGATACCCTCGAACGCGCGGGGCACCAGCCCGTCGGCGCCCGTAGTGTCGCGGAAGCGCTCGGAGTGCTCGCGCGGGAGAGCGTCGACCTCATCGTATCCGACTACCGGATGCCCGGGGTCACCGGCCTCGAATTCCTGAGCCTCCTCGCCGACGAAGGCTACGACGTGCCGCTCATAATGCTGACCGGGTACGGCAGCATCGAGCACGCGGTCGCGAGCATCAAGGCCGGGGCGATCGACTACATCACCAAGCCGATCCGGCCGCAGCAGCTCGAGGTCGCGGTCGAACATGCGCTCGAGTTCGTGCGCCTTCGTCGCGAAAACGAATCGCTTCGGCGCGAGGTGATGGAACTGCGTAACGAGCGCCGGATCATCGGCGAATCGACGGCGCTCCGCAGGATCCTGCAGACGGTCGCGATGGCGGCGCGCACGCGGGCCACGGTCTTGCTGCAAGGCGAGAGCGGCACCGGTAAGGAGCTTTTCGCGCACGCGGTCTGCGACCAGAGCGACCGCGCGGATCGTCCGTTCGTGAAACTGAACTGCGCCGCGCTGCCCGAGGGGCTCATCGAGAGCGCACTGTTCGGTCACGAGCGCGGCGCGTTCACTGGTGCGGTCAAGCGCGTGGAAGGCGCGTTCGAGCGGGCGCACGGCGGCACGCTCCTGCTCGACGAAGTCAGCGAGATGCGCCTCGATCTCCAGGCCAAGCTGCTGCGGGTCCTACAGGAACAGGAGTTCGAGCGCGTCGGCGGCACGTCGCCCATCAAGGTGGACGTACGGATCATCGCGACGACGAATCGCGACCTCGCCGCGGAGGCCGCCGCCGGAACGTTTCGCCGCGACCTCTATTATCGGCTCAGCGTCATCCCGATTCTCATTCCTCCGCTTCGCGAACGCCCGGAGGACATTCCGCTGCTCGCGATACGTTTTGCGATAAAGTGCGGCGCCGAGATGGGCAAGGAAGTGCGCGGAATCTCTCCCGAGGCGCTCCGCTACCTCCAGGCGCAGGAGTGGCCCGGCAACGTGCGCGAGTTGCATCACGCGGTGGAGCGCGCGGTGATCCTCTCGGACGA
The DNA here is from genome assembly GCA_003171215.1 of Gemmatimonadota bacterium. Classification (GTDB taxonomy): domain Bacteria; phylum Gemmatimonadota; class Gemmatimonadetes; order Gemmatimonadales; family Gemmatimonadaceae; genus Fen-1231. Next base: position 79,480 of record PMYN01000016.1, read on the forward strand.
TTCGATCGTCCAGGCCCACGCGTTCGACTCCGCGCGCTATGGACTCACGCCGATCCACGGCATGCGCGCGCTGACGCGAACGGCGGTGGCGACGCCGGCCCGCGGGACCGCGGTTGGCGTGCCCAACACGACCGGCCCTGCGACCACCAGCGGAATTGATCCCGGCGTCACCCTCACGACGCTGAATGTCGCGGAGGTGGAGCGCACGCTGATCACCCGCGCGCTGGAGATGGCGGGTGGTAATCGGACGCGGGCCTCCGAGCTCCTCGGCATCAGCGTAAGAACGCTCCGGAACAAACTGAACAGTCCGACCGAGAGCGCCGAGGAAGAACAGGCGAGTTGAGTTCGACCTGAGATTGCACGGACTCTTCCACATCTGATCGCGCGGGCGGCAATTGCTGCCGCCCGTCATTTGTTTTCGCACCCGCGCACTCGCGCGGATCTTTGCGACGCAATGATCCGTAACTGTTTGTAATCAAACGGTTACCGCGATCACGACGAACGCCGCCGGCACGCCGAAGGCGTGTGGCATCGTCGTTGCTTTAGTGAATGGCGAAACCTCGACCCATTCACATGCCCATCGACTTCGTCGGCCGTACCACGTTGGCCAGTCAGCTGAAGGCAAGTCTCGATGCGAGCGCGCAACGGACCCGAACGATAGCGGACCGGGTATCGCGCGCTTCGCTGCCGCCTCAGGGGTTTTCGCTCCCGGCTGCCGATGGCAAGTCGCCAGCCGGCCAGGAAGCGCCGATTGATGTCGAGACTGAAATGGTGAACCTCGCCGACGAACAGTTGCGCTACGCCACCACGGCCAAGCTCCTCCAGAAAACTTATGCGGGCCTGCATGAAAGCCTGCAGAGCAAGTAATAGATGTCGAATCCAATTCCGCTCCTTCCCACGGGAGCGCCGCCCGTGGGCCGCCCGATGTTCGGCACGCTCGCCGTCTCCGCGACCGGCCTGTCCGCCCAGCGCTTCCGCATGGACACCATCGCGACGAACGTCGCGAACGCCGAGACCACGCACACGGCGGAAGGCGGACCGTATCGCCGCCGCACGGTGGAGATGCAACCGGCCGCCGGCGCCGGCGTCGAGGTCACCGGCGTCGCGGAGGACGCGACGGCCGGCCCGCTCGTGTACGACCCGGGCCATCCCGACGCGAACGCCGACGGCTACGTCCGCTATCCGAACGTCAGCGTGACCGACGAGATGGTGGGCCTGATGGACGCCCGCCGCATGTATGAAGCGAACGCCACCGTCTTTCAGGCGACGAAGTCGATGCTGAAAGCCGCCATCGATATCTAAGGAATCGAAAATGAGCGTCACAGGCGTCAACAACTCGCTGCAGGACCTGCTCGCCACGCGCATCGACCAGACGATCGGCCGGCCGCTCGACCCGCGGCCTCAGACCGGCGGCACGGCTGCGACCGGCTTCGGCGCGCCCGGCCCGAGCGCATCGAAGTCGGGGAAAGCATCTGCGCTGACGCCGCAGGCGCCCGAGGGCACGGATCCGGCGCTATGGAGCATCCTCACCGGCGAGGAGCGCGCCTACTTCGCGAACAACATGTCGAGCGGCCTGCTGACCTATTCAAAGGTCATGATGCCGAACCGCACCACGGCGTCCGCGCTTCCGGTCGCCCGAGGCGGTCGCGTGGACGTGAGGGCCTGACGATGACGGCTCCGATCGGCGCCGCGGTCAGCGCCTTCGCGCAAGGAATTCCCATGCAGGGCGGCGGAGACACCGGCGCTCGTCAGGTCCCTGTACTTGGCAAGAGCGCCGAAGGCGGGTCGTTCGGCGACACGCTCGCGAAAGCGATCAACACGGTCTCGGCGCAACAGGACGGCGCGAACAGCACGCTCAACGCATTCCTGCGCGGCGACAACGTGGAGCTTCACACCGTGATGGCCGCATCAGAAGAGGCGTCGCTCTCTCTCGAAATGCTGATCGCCGTGCGCGACAAGTTCACCGACGCGTACAAGTCCCTCATTTCGATGCAGGGTTGATAGTTCATGCTGAATGATCTGATGCATCGCGCCGGCGGCGCACGCCGCGTGATGTTTGGTGCGGTGGGGCTCGGCACGGCGCTTCTCATCATGGTCATCTCGCGCGTCGCGAACGCGCCGAACTGGGTGCCCGCGATGACCAACGTTCCGCTGCAGAGCGCCTCGGGACTCGCCGACAAGCTCGACCAGGCCGGCATCAAGTACAAGCTCGACGCGGGCGGCTCGTCCATCCTCGTGGCCGAGGGCGACGTCGCGAAGGCGCGCGTCGCGCTCGCGAAGGACGGACTGCCGAACGGCGCGCGTCCCGGCCTCGAGCTGTTCGACCGCCCCACCTGGGGCTGGAACGACTTCACGCAGCGGGTGAACTACCGCCGCGCTCTCGAAGGCGAACTCGAGCGTACGATCGGCGGCATGCGCGGCGTCGACCGCGCCGAGGTTCACCTCGCACTCTCAGACCAGTCGGCGTTCCGCCGCGCCGATGAGCGATCGGCAACCGCCTCGGTTGTGCTCGCGCTCAAGCAGGGCGGCGAGCCGAGCGCGGATGTGGTCCAGGGAATCGCGCACCTGGTCTCCGCGAGCGTCGACGGACTCGCGCCGGAGAACGTCAGCATCCACGACGAGACCGGCCGCCAATGGTCGGAACCCAACGATGGCAACTCCGCGGCTGGACTGAGCGGCCACGAGCTCCGCGTGCAACAGGGCGTGGAGACGTATCTCGAGCACAAGGCCGAAGACCTCATATCGCAGCTCGTCGGCCCGAACAATGCACGCGTCCGCGTGTCGGCGAGCATCAACTTCGACAAGGTCGAGCGCACCACGCAGGCTATCGATCCCGAGAAGCAGGCGCTCGCCAGCGAACAGAAGTCTGAAATAACACCCGGCCAGCAGGGCGGCGCGGCCCAGACGAACATCGCGAACAGCTACGAGAACACGAAGAGCACCGAAGTGTTTTCCGGCGCGATCGGCAACGTGAAGCGCGTGACGGTGGCCGTGCTCGTCAACGACAAGCGACTTCCACCGTCCAGCGCCACCGACACGGTCCCGCGCTACCAGGCGCGCACGGCAGAGGAGCTCTCGCGCATCGAGATGCTTGTCCGCAGCGCGCTTGGAGTCGACTCGACCCGCGGTGACGCGGTTTCGGTCGTCAGCCTTCCATTCGATCAACCCAGGATCAAGGTGCCACCGCTGCCGCCCGTCGATTTCGCGACGCGCGTCGAGCAGTACCAGCGTCCGGCCGTGACGGGCGTCGCGCTGTTGCTCGCGTTCCTGCTCGCGATGTTCACGATGCGCTCCCTGAAGTCGTCGCGCGGCGCGTCGGGCCTCGCCCTTCCCGGCGCGCTCGCGATGAGCGGCGCCAACATGTTGCCGGCTGGCGCGCACGTCCCGAACTCGTCGCTCTCGGTCGTCCCCGCGCCGCGCGCCATCTCGGCCGCCCCGAAATTCGTCATTCCCCAGGCCAACACCGAGATCCGCGACAAGGTCATTTCGACCGTCGCGCAGAATCCCGACTCGGCCGCGCGCCTCGTGAAGTCCTGGATCAAGGACGGCTGAGATGACCTCGACCGCCGTGGCGCGTCGATCCACCGAAGACAAGCTGACCGGCCGCCAAAAGGCTGCCATCCTCTGCATGGCGGTCGGCGCGGAGGAAGCGGCAAAGATCACGCAACGCCTCACGAGCGACGAGGTCGACCTGATCTCGTTCGAGATCGCAAAGATGGATCGCGTGCAGCCCGATCTCGCCGAAAGCGTGCTCGTCGAGTGGATCGAATCCGCGGTCGCGAGCGAGGCGCTTTCGAGCGGCGGCGTGGACTACGCGAAGGAGATCCTCGAGAAGGCGTTCGGCTCGACGAAGGCCTCGAACATCCTCAAGCGCGTGGTCACGCAGCTCGCCGACACGGCCGGACTCTCGCGGCTGCACAATGCGGACCCGCAGCAAATCGCCAACATGTTCCGCAACGAGCATCCGCAGACGATCGCACTGATCCTCGCGCATCTCGTTTCGCCGCAGACCGCGGCCGTGCTCAAGGAGCTCGACCCCGCGCTCGGCGGCGACATCGCCTTCCGCATGGCGAAGATGGAGAAGGTCTCGCCGGAGATGCTCCTCCTGATCGAGAAGTCGCTAGGCACCGACACGGAGCTCGAGTTCCAGCAGGGGATGTCGCGCGCGGGCGGTCCGGCCGCGGTCGCCGAGGTCCTCAACCTGCTGCACGGCTCGCTCGAGAAACAGATCCTCGAGAAGATCTCCGGCCAGGACAGCGCGCTCGCGGAGCAGATCAAGAACCTGATGTTCGTGTTCGAGGACATCGTCGGGGTCGAAGACCACGCGGTGCAGCGCATCCTGCGCGACATCGAGACGAAGACGCTCGCGCTCGCGCTCAAGGGCGCGAGCGGCGAACTCAGGCAGCGCATCATGTCGCAGATGTCGCAGCGTGCGGTGGCGGCGCTGAAGGAAGAGATCGAAATGCTCGGCTCCGTGCGCGTGCGGGATGTCGAGGCGGCGCAGGCGACGATCGTCGCGCAGGCGCGGGCACTCGAAGAGGCGGGAGAGATCGTGCTCAACGGAAGCGAGAATGACCTCGTCAGCTAGGCCGTTCATCATCCGCGGCGATGCCGTCCGGACACGGGGCGGCACCTGGCGGCCGGACAGCCTGGCCGGCCTGCACAAGGCCGGCGCCGACGTGGGCGATCCCGCTGCCGACGCGGCGGCCGCGCACGGGAAGGAAGTCACCGAGGCCTACTCGCTCGGATTCGAGCAAGGCCGCCGCGAGGGCGAGCAGACGGAACAGGCGCGTCTCCGGAACTCGCTGCATTCGGTCGTCGACGCGCTCGACGTGATACGCGCGAGCGAAGAGCGCTGGAACGGCGCGCTGGAGGAGAACATCGGCGCGCTCGCGTGCGCCATCGCGCGGCATATCGTCGATCGCGAAATCACGGCCGACTCCGAACTCGTCTCTCGCCTCGTGAAACGGGCGGTCGCCGAGTTCCGGATCGATCAGCCGGTGCGCGTGCGCGTGAACCCGAACGACCTCTCGATCATCGAGGCGAACTCGGACAGCGCGGACGCCGGCACCGGCAAGACGGCGCGCGACGTACACTGGATCGGCGATCCGCGAATCGGCATCGGCGGATGCGTCGTCGAGGGACGCGAACGCATCGTGGACGGTCGCGTGGACACCGCGCTGGAGCGCGCCTACCGGCGCATCGCGTACCATCATGCCTAAGCTCCTCGCGCGACGCGTCGCCGAGCTGCCGCGGCTCGCGTCGTACGGGCGGGTGGTGCGCATCACCGGTCTCGTCGTCGAGGCCGCCGGCATCGACGTGGGACTCGGCGAGATCTGCAGCATCTCCTCGCTCTCCGACGGCCGCTCGGTGCTCGCGGAAGTCTGCGGCTTTCACGACAAGGGTGTGCTGCTCATGTCGCTCGGCGAGCTCGAAGGGATTCACCCGGGTTCCATGGTCGTGCCGCTTGGCCGGTCGATGGGCGTGCAGGTCGGCGAGTCGCTCCTCGGCCGGGTCCTCAACGGTCTGGGCCAGCCGATCGACGGCGGACCGAAGCTCGAACTCACCGAACGCATGCCGCTCGCGGCGGAGCCGCCGAATCCGCTGCACCGCCAGGTGATCAGCGAGCCGCTCGAAACGGGAGTTCGCGTGATCGACGGGCTGCTCGCGATCGGCCGCGGCCAGCGCATCGGCATCTTCTCCGGCAGCGGCGTGGGCAAGAGCACGCTGCTCGGCATGATCGCGCGACAGGCGAAGGCTGACGTGAACGTCATCGCGCTGCTCGGCGAGCGCGGACGCGAAGTGCGCGACTTCATCGAGAACGCGCTCGGGCCGGAAGGACTGGCGCGTTCCGTCGTGATCGTCGCGACCGGCGACCAGGCCGCGCTCGTCCGGGCGCGCGGCGCGCTCGTCGCGACCGCGATCGCCGAATATTTCCGCGACCAGGGCAAGCACGTGATGCTGATGGTCGATTCCGTGACCCGGGTAGCCATGGCGTGGCGCGAGATCGGGCTCGCCGTCGGCGAGCCGCCAACGACCAAGGGATATCCGCCGTCGGTGTTCGCGTCGCTGCCGCGTCTCCTCGAGCGCGCGGGCAACGCTGCGACCGGCGGCATCACGGGCATCTACACCGTCCTCGTGGACGGCGACGACTTCAACGAGCCCGTGGCTGACGCGGCTCGCTCGATTCTCGACGGCCACATCGTGCTCACGCGAAAGCTCGCGGGCGCCGCCCACTATCCGGCCGTCGACGTGCTCGAGAGCAAGAGCCGCGTGAAGGATCACGTGACCACGCCCGAACAGCAGGCGGCGGCACTCAAGCTGCTTCGCTCGGAGGCAGCGTTCCGCGAGAAAGAGGATCTCATCCTCGTCGGCGCGTATCTGAAGGGCACCGATCCGGCGATCGACGCCGCCTTGCAGCTTCGCGATCCGGTCCTCGCGTTCCTCAGGCAGCCGCCATCCGAACACTCGCCGATCGCGAAGACGAGGAGCGAGCTTCTCTCACTCGTCGCTCGCCTCGACGCCGCCACCGTGCGGAAGACCGCGTGACCGCCCCGCACTTCCGGTTCCGCCTGCAGCGACTGCTCGACCTCCGAGAACTCGCCGAGCGCAAGGCGGCCATCGGGCTCGCGACGGCGAGGAACGCCGAGGAAGAGGCGCGCCGTGAGCAGGAGTTGCTCGCCACGCAGCGGGCGGCGGCGCGCGAACTGCTGCTGCCGCCGGCCGGCGCACGCGGTCGCGTGTCCGAACTCCGCCAGGTCGCCGTGCTGCTCGAGCGCCTCGACGCGGGTGCCGCGCAAGCTGAGTACAAGGTTTCCAAGGCAGCACACCAGGTGCACCAGAAGCAGGTGCAGCTGGGCGAGAGTGTGACGGACCGTCGCGTGCTCGATCGCCTGAAGGAGCGGCACCACGAGAGCTGGCGGATCGCCGAGGAGCGGGCAGATCGCGCGGTGATGGACGAGATCGGACGCGCGCGATTCGCCGAGCGCCCAGACCAAACCCGCACACCGGACGAATGAGCGCATGGCAAAACGCATCCTGATGTTCGTCGCGACATTCGCGATCGCGCTGGGCGGAGCTACTGGCATCGTGGTGCTGCGCTGGAAACCCGTCGCGGCGCCTCCGATCGCTTCTTCCGCAGCGCTGACGGACCGGACCACGTCGCCCGATTCTTCGGCTGCGCGCGACAGCGCCGCGACAATCGACACGGCAAAGTCGACCAAGAGCTCGCCTGCCACCGCGCAGCCTGCGCCGGCGGCGGCGCACGACTCCGTCGTCCTCGCGTCGGCATTGCCTGCGCTCAGCGCGCCCAGCGCGGCCGGAGCACAGATCACGCCGGGCACGCCGGGCACGCCGGGCACGCCGAAGTCGCCCGGCCAAACCGCAGCGGCCACGCAACAGCAGATCACGCCGGTCAGCTCGATGCTGGCCGGCGGGCGACTCAGCAAGATCTTCACCGCGATGCCGGCCCGCGAGGCCGCAAAAGTGCTCGAACAGATGGACGATTCGGACGTGAGGGAAATACTCGGCCGACTCAGTGACAAGAAGGCCGCCGAGTTGCTCGCGCTGCTTCCGACCGCACGCGCAGCCACCATCAGCAAGGCATTGACGGGTCCGGGGACAGGCAAGTGATGATCGCGACGGCGACGCTGCCCCTCCCGACCGTTCCGGCGACGGCGTCCGACGCGACCGCGTCACAGGGCATGGTCGCCGTCGGCACGGGAACAATGACTCCCGCCGAGCAGGCGGCGTTCGCCGGTGTGCTCGCGCTATTGATCGAGCCCAAGGCGGCCGGCGTTCCGACGGCCGCGGTTCAGCCGGCCGCAAGCGACGATAGCGGCGACGCCGGGCAGTCGACGGAAGATTCGTCGGACGAGCCCAAGACCGATGCGCACAAAACGCTCGACCCTGCGAGCGATCTCACGGGCATCGCGCGCACGCTGAACGCATCGATGATCGTGCGCGATCTCGGCGCGCTCCAGCCGGTGTTTCGCGCGAAACTGGAGACGGTGATTCAGCGCATGAGCGAGGAGTACGGGCATACCGTTTCCGTCACCGAAACGTACCGCAACCAGGCCCGGCAGGATCAGCTCCTTCAGCAGGGACGGACGAAATCGGGGCCGATCGTAACGTGGACGAGCCACTCGTTGCACACGCGGGGCCGTGCCGCAGACCTGCTCATCGACGGCTCGTGGAACAATCCCGTGGGATTCCAGCATCTGCAGCAGATCGCGAGCGAGGAAGGCTTGTCGACGCTCGGCCCGCGCGATCCCGGACACGTCGAGTTGCGCGAAGACCCGCTCGGCACCATCACGAGCATGGCGCAGATCACCGGGATCGGCGTACAGGGCACGCCCGTCGCGACGCACCAGACGTCGGTGAACACGCCGTTCATCTTGTCCGGTGCGCGCGTTGCCGCGCAGGCGCCGCAAGCTGTCGCGGCTTTTCAGGTTGACGAGGTCGACCAGCCGGCGCAGGCCGCACCTGTTGGATCGGAAGTGCAGGTTGCTCAGGTTGCTCAGCTCGCTCAGGTCGCGAGAGTGGCTGTGGTCGCACCCGTTGCGCAGGTGGCGCAGGTGGCGCCCACCGCGCCGGTCGCGGCGCTCGTGCATTCGGAGCGGGCGTCGGCGCCGGCTGTCCGAGCGGCGATCACTCCGCCCGCTTCGGCCGCAGCGCCCGCAGTGCCCGCAGCGCCCGCACCAGCATCGCATCACTCATCGGCGCCCACGATCGAGACACCGGCTCGTGGCGCTTCGTACAAGGGCGAAGCGACACCGGCAGCCTCTTCTGCGTCGGGCGGCGGATCGTCCACGGACCCGGGAAGTGATCGCCGGCGCCGCGACCCTTCAAGCACCGCCGCGCCCGCGGCGGAATCGGTTGCGCCCGCCAGGACGACGGCCGCTCCGCCGCTCGCGGCCGCGTCGCAAATTTCCGGCGCCGAAACATCGTCAACGATCGAGACTGGAACGACCGCGCCGGTCGCCGATACCGGCACCGCTGCGCGCGCTGCGGCGCTGATCGCGTTGCAAGAGGCAAAGGACGCGTTGCCGGTGTCGCACATGCTGTTGCAACTCGACAATCCGGACGGTGGACTGGATCGCATTCGCGTCGGCGTTCGCGGTGCGATGGTCGGCGCAACTATTGACACGCACGATCCAGTTGCCGCCACCGACATGGCAAGAAACGTCCAGCAGCTCGCCAGCGCGCTGCAGGCGCGCGGATTGGACGCAGACTCGCTTCGCGTGCGGGTCGCCGGAGGTGCGAGCATGGCATCCCCGGGAGACCTCGCTCGCGCGGTGGCAGCGAGCGGTGATCGATCCGCGCCTCCCCTTGGCACGCTTTTCGCACAAGCTGGATCCCCATCATCACGCACGCGCGGCGAAGCGCAGGGGCAACGGTCCCAGCAGGACCCTTCTCGCCAACGCGCTCGCAAGGATCAACAAGGAGCTCAGCAGTGACCGCACCGATCACGGGGACGTCCTCGACGACCAACAAGCTTCCGCTCAGCGGCTCGACCAGTTCGGGCGGTGCCAATCCTCTCGCCGGCATGAACGACTCGCTGGGAGAGAACGCGTTCATGCAGCTGCTGGTCGCGCAGATGACGCATCAGGACCCGACGGCGCCGACCGACAGCACCGCCATGGCATCGGAGCTCGCTCAGTTCTCCTCGCTCCAGGAACTCACGACCATCAACACGACGCTGCAGGGACAGGGCACGACCACCACCGATCTCGCGAGCGCGGTAAACAACTCCGCGGCGCTGAGCCTCATCGGCAAGACCGTCACGGCCGCCAGCAGCCAGGTCGCAGTCGGTTCCAATGGGACCACGACCGTGAGCACGACGGTCCCCTCCACCGGAGGCGACCTCATCCTGACGATCACCGACTCGAACGGGAACAAAGTTGCGACGAAGGACCTCGGACAGGTCACGGCGGGCACGCAGTCCGTTTCGCTCGCCGGCCTGACGGGCGGCCTCGCCAGCGGCGAGTACAACGTGAAGTTCACCCTCACCGATGCGTCGGGCACGGTCACAAATCCCGCCTCGATGATCACCGCGAAGATCGACGGCGTCACGTTCAGCAGCAGCGGCGCGGAGGCAACCAGCGGCCCGCTGACGATTCCGATCGGCTCCATCGCCTCCGTCACTTCCAACTAAACCGACCCAGGAGCACCAGCACCATGATGCCATCGCTTTTCGCCGGCGTGTCCGGTCTGCAGAATCACCAGACTGAAATGGACGTCATTGGCAACAACATCGCGAATGTCGACACCGTCGCGTTCAAGTCGAGCTCCGTCACGTTCAAGGAGGGATTCGCGCAGCTCCTGCAGGGCGCGAGCCGTCCACCGGGCAACCAGGGCGGCATCAACCCGATCCAGGTGGGACTCGGCATGCAGATCGGTTCGATCAACACCAATATGACGCAGGGCAACCTGCAGTCCACCGGCGTGAACACGGACGTCGCAATCAACGGCGATTCGTTCTTCGTCGCGCGGCAGGGGAACCAGAGCTTCTATTCACGGTCCGGAAACTTCCAGATCGACGCACAGGGTAATCTCGTGGAACCGGACAACGGCTTCATCGTGCAGGGCAAGATGGCGGTGAACGGCACATTCTCGGATACCGTCGGCGACATCCAGCTTCCGTTCGGCCAGAAGGCGGCGGCGAATCCGACGAGCACCATGGAGCTGGGCGGCAATCTCGACGGTTCGCAACCGGTCTTCGACACCACCGATCTCAACACCACAAGGGCCGACGATGGATTCACCGTCGACACAATGGCCAACCCGGCAAACGCCAACTCCTTCACCACCACTACGGTGACCGCGTACGATTCACTCGGCACCAAGTACGACGTGAAAGTCGACCTCTGGAAGAGCTCGGACACCGAGTGGAGCTGGCAAGTGGACAAGACCAGCCTCCCCGGATGCGACCCGGACTCGATCGCGGGAAGCGGCACTCTGGCGTTCAATGGGGACGGCTCGCTCGATACCACCGACACGGCGGGGACTGCGATCACGTTCACTCCTCCGGGAACAGGAGCGATCCCGGTGACCATCGCGATGGACCCCGGCTCAGGCGTGAACGGCATCACCCAGTACGCCGGCACGACGACCGCGGTATTGCAGAACCAGAACGGCTACTCCTCCGGCACACTGGAAAATTTCTCAATCGACAACAATGGCGTGATTACGGGTTCGTTCACCAACGGCGTGAACGTGTCGCTGGCGCAGATCGCGCTTGCCGACTTCAACAACCCGGCCGGTCTACTCCGCGTGGGAGACAACATGTACCAGCAATCGGGCAACTCCGGCGGAGCCGTTGTCGGGTTTGCCGGAGCGGGAAGCCAGTCGACGCTCACGAGCGGCGCGCTCGAGATGTCGAACGTCGATCTCGCGACGGAGTTCACCAACATGATCGTGGCCGAGCGCGGCTACGAGGCCAACGCGAAGACGATCACGACTTCGGACAACATGCTGCAATCGCTGATCCAGATGGTGCAGTGACCTGAGTCGAGCTGAGTCGAGCTGAGTCGAGCTGAGTCGAGCTGAGTCGAGCTGAGTCGAGCTGAGTCGAGCTGAGTCGAGCTGAGTCGAGCTGAGCTGAGCGTCACCGCCGTTCGAATCTTTGCCATGAAAGCGCGAGCCGGTCCACCCTGGGCCGGCTCGCTTTCGTCGCAGCGAGTGCGACCCGGACCGGTCACTCGGCAAGAAGTGCCGCGCGCGTGATCGCATGGCGGACGCAGGCGAATCACGCGTCGCAGGCAATTCATCAGAACCTTCGCGACGGCAATCAGTTAGCGCTGGATCCCGGTTCCGCGATTCTGTGGCACGCCGTGTGCGTTATCAAATCGCGAAACCGACGGATCCGCACTCTCTCTTTCTGCGCGAGAATGCCAGCACCAACCGCCGCATTGGATAAGGAATCGTCCGCTGAAACCCCGCCAGAAGCGGCGCCGCGGCGCAAGCTCGTCGTTCCCCTCATCATCGGCGCGGCGATCGTCGTCGGCGGATCGGTCGGCGCGCTCGTACTCGGGCCTCGCGTCGCTCGGGCGCGAAGTCTCGCGCGCGATTCGACGTCGGCCGGCGTGCGCACTGAGAAAGCGGCCGCCGACCACGGCGCGGCGCCTGCCGACGCGCCGGTCCACATGATCGAGAACCTGGTGCTCAACCCCGCGGGGTCGGGCGGAGCGCGCTTTCTCCTTGCGTCCGTCGGCCTCCAGACCACGAGCGCCGTCGCGAACGAGCTGGTCATCAAGCGCGACGTCGAGGCACGCGACGTGGTCCTCGCGATCCTCGGCGGCAAACGCGTCGAGGAGCTGGCCGAGATTTCGAATCGCGATCGGTTCCGGGTCGAACTCAAGAACGCGCTCGATTCGCTCCTGGGACCCGGCGTCGTACGCCGGATCTACTTCCCGCAGTTCGTGATTCAGTAAGCCGCCATGGCATCCGAGCAACTCTCCCAGAGCGAAATCGATGCGCTTCTTGGCCGCGGCGGAGCCGCCGCCGTGCCCGTCGCCGCGCCGGTCTTCACGCCGTCGGCGGCGGAACCCTACGATTTCCGCCGTCCGCGCCATGTGTCGAAGGAGCGGCTGCGTACGCTCGAAGCCATGTACGAACGACTGGTGAAGTCGCTCGAGGCGTGGCTCATCGGCCGCGTGCGCAAGCAAGTCGAACTCCGGTTGCAGAGCGTCGAGCAGTTCAGCTTCGGTGAGTTCACGCTCTCACTCCCCACGCCGTGCGCCTCGTTCGGATTCGACATCCTGAACATCGAAGGGCAGCAGGGCGTGATCGACGTCGGGCACGAGTTCGCGTACCTGCTCGTCGACCGTTTCTTCGGTGGCGGCGGACAGCCTGCCTCGATGCACCGCGCCCTGACACCGATCGAGCGCCTCGCCGTTCGCACGGTCGTCGAGCGCATCGCGGTCCTGCTCGCGGAAACGTGGAAGGATTACGTCGAACTCCAGCTCGACATCACGACGTTCGAGTCGTTCCCCGACATGGTCCAGGGAGCGGGACGCTCGGATCCCGTGCTCGTCGCGAACATCGAAGTCACGATCGGTTCGGAAGCGTCGATGCTGCTGCTCTGCCTGCCGCTCGCGGTGCTGGACAAGTTCTTCTCATCCGCGGAGCAGCAGCGCGTGAAGGTGATGACGGGCTCGGAGGCGGAGCGTCAGGCGACGCGCCGCCTTACCGAGTCCGCCCTCCGCGCCACGCACGCCGATGTCGCCGCGCGGTTTCCGGCGTTCAACATGCCGATGCGCAACCTGCTCAACCTTCCGCCCGGAAGCATCCTCACGACGGGATTTCCCACCGACATTCCTCTCGAAGTTCACATCGGCGGCCAGCCGCGATTCCTCGCGAGCGCCGGCCGGCTTGGCAACACGATGGCCATTCGCCTGCTCGACGGCCCGATCGCCGCCACCGGCACCGCCGTCGTTCCTCGCTGACCCTTGCGCAACCCAACCGCATGACCGACGCAGCCTCGGCTTCCATGACTGAGCCCACAGCATCACTCCCGACGTTCGCCGAACTCTCTCCCACAGCCTCGTCGCAGGGAGAAGTCCCGATCGCAATGCTCCTCGACCTCTCGCTCCCGGTCGCCATCGAACTCGGCCGCACCAAGATGACCGTGCAGGACATTCTTCGCCTCGGCCGCGGTTCGGTGATTCAGCTCGACCGTCTCGCTGGTGAGCCGATCGACATCTATGTGGGCGATCGCCGCTTCGCCGAGGGTGAGGTGGTGGTGATTGACGAGCATTTCGGCATTCGTATCACGCGCGTCCTGTCGAGCGCGCCCGCGGTCGACGCGGCTGCCTGACGAATCGCCTGCGATGAACGTCGCTTCATTCCTCGGCGTGCTGGGTGTGCTGGGCTTCGTGCTCACGCTCCTGGTCATCACGCTCAGGCTGCTCAAGCGATACGCGCCATTCGCGAACGGCGCGAACCAGCGCATGAAGCTCGAGGTCGTGCAACGGCTTCCGCTCGGGCCGCGGCAATCGATCGCCGTCGTGAAGATCGGCGAGGAGTACGTCGCCGTGTCGGTTGGTGACGGCGGCGTTCGCCGGATCGCCGACGTCGCGGCGCCGGGGCCGGAGACTTCGCGGGTGTCCGGCCCGGCCGATGAAGGAACGAACTCGCGTCCTGCATTTCGCGACGTCCTGAGCCGGACGTTCAAGGCCGGCGCGTTCGTGCTGTTGATCGCCGGCGCAGCGCACGCGCTCAACGCGCAACAGCCCGCGACGTCCAAAGGTTCCAGCCCGGCGACGGCGAAGCAGCCGGACTCCGCATCAATGAAATCGCCCGCCGCCGCGCAGGGGAAATCGCCCACCGCCGCGCAAGGGAAGACGCCCGCCAAGGCCGCGACGAAACCGGTGAGCGTCGACACGATGCTGTCGAAACTCGCGCCACGCCTCGACCTCCGCGTCGGAAATGAGAGCGCCGGCGGCCTCAGGCTCTCCGGCACCGTCGGTATCGTCGTAATGATGGGTCTTCTCACGCTCCTGCCGACGCTCGTGCTGATGATGACCGCCTTCACGCGAATCTTCATCGTCCTCGGATTCCTGCGGCAGGCACTCGGCACGCAGAGCGCGCCTCCCACGCAGCTCGTCGCGGGATTTGCGCTGCTGCTGACCGGATTCGTGATGGCACCGACGCTCGAACAGGTGAACGCGTCGGCGATCCAGCCCTGGATGGACGGCAAGATCGAGCAGAGCGCCATGTTCGCCGAGGGCGTCAAGCCGTTTCGCGCGTTCATGCTGCGCCAGACGCGCGAGCGCGACCTCTCCACGTTCATGGATCTCAGCCGCCAGCCGCGCGTGGCCCGGGCAGAGGATGTGCCCCTGGTCGTGCTCGTTTCGGCGTTCGTGACCAGCGAACTGCGCACGTCGTTCCAGATCGGCTTCGCGCTCTTCCTCCCGTTCATCGTGATCGACGTCGTCGTCGCATCCGTGCTCATGTCCATGGGCATGATGATGCTGCCGCCGGTGATGATCTCGCTGCCGTTCAAGCTCCTCCTCTTCGTGCTCGTGGACGGCTGGACGCTCGTCGTGAACGGTCTCATTCAGAGCTTCCACTGATGTCCGACGCGCTGATCGTCGACCTCGCGCGCAACGCCATCCTCATGGCGCTCGCGCTTGCGGGCCCGATGCTGCTCGTCGCGCTGACGGTGGGGCTGTTCGTGAGTGTCCTGCAGGCCGTCACGCAGATCCAGGAGCAGACGCTCGCGTTCGTGCCCAAGCTGCTCGCCGTCGCCTGCGTCTTTCTCCTCGGTCTTCCCTGGCTGATGCAGATGGCGGTGCGCTACACCACCGAGCTGCTGCGCAGCCTTCCATCGCTCGCATCGTGATGCAGGCCGTCGCCGGGTTCGACCCGTTCGCTGCCGGATCGGCAGCCACGCTGGTGCTCGTCGGCACGCGCATCGGTGCCATGCTGCTCGTCGCGCCCGCGTTCTCGGCGACGATGGTTCCGCGTGCGGTCCGCATTGGACTTCTCGTCGTGCTCACGGTGCTGCTGCAGCCCGCAGCGCTCGTCTCGCTTCGTGCCGTGCCCGCGCTGACGGCAGCCGCATTCGCCTCCGAAGCGCTCATTGGGTTCGCGATCGGCCTCGGTGTCGCGCTGCTCGTGGGCGCGGCCGAGACGGCCGGCGACGTGATGGCGGTGCAGATGGGACTGAGCGGCGCGGCGCTTCTCGATCCGCTGGACGCCTCGCAGGCCCCCGCACTCGGCACCTTCACGCGCCTGTTCGCGACCACGCTGCTGCTGTCGTTGAACTTCCACATGGTCATGCTCGGCGCGCTCGCCGACAGCACCACGCGCTTTCCCGTCGGCGCACCTGTTTCGCTGTCCGGCGGAGCGTTCGCCGTGCTTCAGCTCGGCGGCACGCTGTTCGTGCTCGGCGTCCGGTTCGCCGCGCCCGTGATCGCCGCGGTGCTGATCGCGAACGTCGCGCTCGCGGTCCTCGGACGAGCAGCGCCACAACTCAACGTGCTCACGGTTGCCTTCCCGCTTCAAATCACGATTGGTCTCTTCGCACTCCTCGCGGCGCTGCCCGCCATGGCGCGCTTCTTCGAGGGGTGGAGCGGCACATACGACGGGATGATGATCCACGTTGCGCGCGGTCTGTCGGGCGCGCCCGCCTACTAGGAGCATCACGACCATGGCTGAAGGCAGCGAGCAGGAAAAAACCGAGGAAGCGACACCCAGGAAGCGCCAGGAGGCGATGGACGAAGGGCGCATCCCGCGCTCCATCGAACTCCAGAGCGCCGCGTTCCTGCTCGCGGCCGCGTTCGTCGTCAATTTCATCGCGCCGATCGCCTCGACGCACATGGTCAGCCTCTTCGGCTCCGGTCTCCGCGCGATCGGCGGCTCGTCCGGCTCGCCCGCGGAGATGCTCGACCTGCTCCAAGGCACCGGCCGCGAGCTCCTTCTTATAGTAGCGGCCCTCGCCGGCGCCCTCTCGCTCTCGGCGCTGGCCGTCGGCGCGCTACAAGGACGCGGCGTGCTCTCGACGTCCCCGTTGATGCCCAAGCTCGAGCGCCTCAATCCGATCGCGAACGCCGGCCGGTTCGTGGGCTGGCAGCCGATCGCCGATCTCCTGAAGGCGCTCCTCAAAGTGGGGATCGTCGGCTGGGCGGTGTACCGCTCGCTCGCGGTCGCGTGGCCCGATATCGCCGACCTTTCGAGCCGCGACACCATGGGCATGGTCGATGCGATGCGGCATTACACCGTGCGCCTGCTCGTGAGCGCCGGCGTCGCGTACCTGATCCTCGCATGCGCGGACTACGTCTTCCAGCTCTGGCAGCACTCGAAACGCATGCGGATGAGCAAGGACGAGGTCAAGCGCGAGTCGAAGCAGCAGGACGGCGATCCGCTGCTGAAGTCGCGCATGCGCGCGATTGCCCGCAGCCGCATCAGGCGCCAGATGTTCCGCGACGTGGCGAAGGCCGATGTCGTCATCGTCAACCCGACGCACATCGCCGTCGCGCTCCAGTACGACGCCGGCAAGGCTCCCGCACCGATCGTGCTCGCCATGGGAGAGCGCAAAGTCGCCGAGCGCATCAAGCAGCTCGCATTCGAGCATGGCGTGCCCGTCATCGAGAACAAGGCACTCGCGCGTGCGCTCATCGGCGCGGCGCAGGTCGGCGCGATGATACCGGCCGAGCTGTACGCGGCCGTGGCTGAGGTGCTCGCGTTCGTGATTCGCCAGCGCGCCCGCTACGGCGCGTGGCGTGACGGCCGGGGGACGGTCTCCGCGTGAGCCCCCGCGCGCTTCCCGCCGGCGAGACGGCGCAGACGCGGTTCGCCGAAGTGGGCGTCGCGATCGCTGTCGTGTTCATCATCGCGCTGCTCGTGGTGCCGCTGCCGCCGGTCATGCTGGACATGTTCTTGTCGCTCTCGATCGGCATCTCGCTCGTCGTGCTGCTCGTCGCGCTCTACACGCGCGACCCACTCGAGTTCAGCTCGTTCCCCGCCCTCCTCCTCCTGCTCACGCTGTTCCGGCTCGCGCTGAACGTCAGTTCCACGCGCCTCATCCTCTCGCAGGGACGCGCGGGCCAGGTGATCGAAGCATTTGGACAGTTCGTCATCGGCGGCAACTACGCCGTAGGTCTCGTCCTGTTCCTGATCCTCGTCGGCATCAACTTCATCGTCATCACGAAGGGCGCCGGCCGCGTGGCCGAGGTCGCCGCGCGCTTCACGCTCGACGCGATGCCCGGCAAGCAGATGGCGATCGACGCCGACCTGAACGCCGGCCTCATCGACGAGGCCGCCGCCCGCCAGCGCCGCACGGTCATCGCGCAGCAGGCCGACTTCTACGGCGCGATGGACGGCGCCTCGAAATTCGTGAAGGGCGATGCGGTCGCCGGCGTGCTCATCACCGGCATCAATATCGTCGGCGGCATGTTCATCGGTGTCGTGCAACGCGGCCTGCCACTTTCGCAGGCGGCGTCCACGTACACGATACTCACCGTCGGCGAGGGACTCGTCGCGCAGATCCCCGCGCTGATCGTCTCCACGGCCGCCGGCCTCATGGTCACGCACGCCGCAAGCGGTTCGCGCATCGGTTCCGTGCTCGCGTCGCAGCTCAGCGCGCAGCCGCGGGCGATGTACATCGCCGCCGGCGTGCTCGCCGCGTTCGGCCTCGTGCCCGGCCTGCCGTCGGTTCCGTTCCTCGCGCTCGCCGGCGCACTCGCATCGCTCGCGCGGCTCGCGGATCGGGCGCACGCCGATCGCGACGCGAAGGCCGCCGCCGAAGTGAAGCAGGCAGCGGCGGTTCCTCCGACCGCGAGCCCGATGAAGGACCTGCTGCAGATCGATCCCATCGAGCTCGAGGTCGGCTACGCGCTCATCCCGCTCGTGGATGAGGCGCAGGGCGGCGACCTGCTCGAGCGCATCGGATTGCTGCGCAAGCAGGCGGCACTCGAACTCGGCGTGCTCGTGCCCGCCGTGCGCATTCGCGACGACGTCCGGCTCCCCGCCAACGAATACGTCATCAAACTGCGCGGCTCGCAAATCGCGCGCGCCGAGGTCATGCCGCGTTTCGTTCTCGCGCTCGACACCGGAGGCGTTCTGCAGTCGATCGACGGCATCGAAACGGTCGATCCGAGCTTCGGCATGCCGGCCCGATGGATCTCGCCGGGTCGCCGCACGGAAGCGGAGGCCGCCGGATTCGTCGTGGTCGAGGCGACCACGATGATCGCCACGCACCTGATGGAAACCGTCAAGTCCAACGCCGCCGACCTGCTCGGCCGCCAGGACGTGCAGGAAATGCTCGAGACGCTCAAGAAGACGCATCCCGTCCTCGTGGATGACGTCGTCCCGGCGAAGGTCTCGCTCGGCACGCTGCATCGTGTGCTGCAGCGCCTGCTGCGCGAGCGCGTGCCGATCCGCGACCTCGTCACGATTCTCGAGGCAGTCGGCGACTCCGCGGAGCTGGCCAAGGACCCGGAGCAGCTCACCGAGCACGTGCGTCGTGCGCTCGGCAACGTCATCGCGAGGCTCTTTCTCGACGACAGCGGCGGCATGCGCGCGATCGCGCTCGGACCGCGACTGGAATCCTCGCTCATGGGCGTCTTCGGACCGCGGAATCCGCAGAACGCGGCGAGCACACTCACGTCGGATGCGCTCGCCGGCCTGCTCCGCGAGCTGCAGAAGCTCGCGACGACCACCGGCGAGGCCGGCCCGGTGCCGCTCGTGGTGCCGCCCGGCTTGCGCGTGGGCGTCCGCCGGCTGCTCGAACCGGTGATGCCGGCCCTGCCGGTGGTGTCACTCGCCGAGTTGCCGCCGTTCGTGAACCTCACGACGGTCGCGCTCTGGGAAATGAAGGAGTTGAAGCTTGCTGCCGCCTGAACGCGAGACCGTCGAGGAACTGCGCCGGCGCCCGCACGGCGCGGTACGAGTGCTGGTCGCCGGCGCGACGAGTGCAAGCGGCAGCGCGGACGTCGCCGCGATGCTCACCACCGCGCTCACCATGGCGGGTTTGCGAAACGACAGCGTCCATGTCGTGCACGCCGGCGCCATGCTGGACGGCCTGCACTCCGCCTCAGCGGCAGGTGCGAAACGGTTCGTGGTCGTCACCGGCGGTGGCGCGGCCGCGCTCGCGTCGGCGTTCGCAATGGTCAAGGCAATCGAGACGCGCCATCCCGGTGCGCGAATCGAGGTGCTTGTCACAAGGCAGGACGAATCGCGCGCGCACGCCTCATACCTGCGTGTGCGCTCGGCGTCCGAGCGGTTTCTCGGTCGTGAGGTGGGTTTCGCCGGTGCTTTTCCAGATCTCGATGCAGGCCCGGTGGGCGAGTGCGACGCAGCGGACCCGACGACGCGCCGGGCCACGCGCGCCAGCCGCGCGGCGCGCATTTGGGCCGCCAGACTGCTCGCGGAATGCAGCGAAGAAGCGTGGCCGGAAGCCGCGCATTCGATGGACTAACGGAGGACACATGGAACAGGACACGGATTCACGTTGGGCTCGCCTCGCTACCGGTGACGAAGAGGCTCGGCAACAATTGCTCAACGAACACCTCGGCTTGGTGTACTTCGTCGCACGGCAGATCAGCACCGGCGTCGCGAAGTCCGTCGAGTTCGACGAGCTGGTGAGCGCGGGATCCTTCGGACTCATCAACGCGCTGCACAGCTTCGACCCGGCGCGCGGCCTCGCCTTCAGCACGTACGCCGCCCCCCGAATTCGCGGCGCCGTGCTCGACGAGCTGCGCCGGCAGGACAGCGTCCCGCGCTCGATCCGCCGCAAGACGCGCGAGCTGAACGGCGCGGCCGAGGCAGTCGGCCGCAAGAACGGACAGCGGCCGTCCGAGCGGGAGATCGCGGAGCAGCTCGGCATCGACCTGCCCACGCTGTGGCGGTGGCAGGCGGACCTCGAGGGCGCGGTGCATCTCTCGCTCGATCGGAGCGCGCAGCCGGAAGGCGACGACGCGGCCTCGCCGTCGGACACCATGGCGATCGCCGATCCCGACGACGTCGAAGAGCGGATGACCTTGCATCAGGAAGTCGCGCTGCTCCGCGACGCGATCCTCCGACTCGGCAAACAGGAGCGCACGGTGCTGTCACTCTACTACTTCGAGGAACTGAAGCTGCACGAGATCGCGAAGGTGCTGGAGCTGACCGAGTCACGCGTGTCGCAGATCCGGTCGAAGGCGATCGGCAACCTTCGCAAGCTCATGGCGCCTCTCCGGGAAGCGGTGGCGTAGTGGTTCGTCGCGCCTCTCCCCGGATCCGCCGCCGTTCCCCGGCGGCAGGAAGTGCCGCCGGCGCGCGACGGACTGAATTGCGGCGCTCGGATCGCGGTCGCAAGTCATTACTCCGCAATCCGTTACCAGGTGCGTCAAGTGGCATGATCGTTGCGTTGTCGGTGTGCGGTGAACTACAGGAGTCACGTTGGGCACATCTATAGTACCGGCACAACCCACGGGCATGGATGTCGCGGCTGCCGCGCTCCGCTACTGGGAGCAGCGCCAGAACATCGCGTCGAGCAACATCGCGAACGTCAGCACGGACGGCTTCAAGGCTGAGCGTGCGTTTGCGCAGCTCATGGGTGACGGAGCCTCGCCGGTAATCCGCGCCGCGACCGATCTGAGCGCCGGTCCGATGTCCGCGACCGGTGCGCCGCTCGATCTTGCCGTTCAAGGCGCGGGATTCTTTGTCGTGCAGACCGCCAATGGCGAGCGCCTGACCCGCGGTGGCCCGATGCAGATCGACGCACGGCACCAGCTGGTCGACCGATCGGGCGATCCGGCTCTTGGCCAGGCCGACGCGGCTGGCGGCACGGCCGGACCCATCACGATTCCGCCGGGGACAGCGACGCTCACGATCGACGCCGGCGGCGCCGTGATCGCCGACGGCAAGCAGGTCGCGCGGCTGCGACTCGAACAGGCGCAGCCGGGCTCCCAGCTGCAACACAACACGAACGGTCACTTCATTCCCGCGGCGTCGATGGCGAGCGTGCCGGTCGCCCTGCGAACGGTGCGCCAGGGAATGATCGAGCAGAGCAACGTCAGTTCCGTCGGCTCGATGGTAGACATGATCGCCATTCAACGCGCGTACGCCAACGTCCAGCAAATCATGACAGCGATGGACGCGGCACGCGGGATCGCGACGACCGAAATCGGCAAGCCGGACTGATCTCCTCACATATGACTACGAGCGGAGCATCGAGATGAATCCCGCACTCAATACAGCGGCCACAGGCATGGCGGCGCAGCAAACGCGCACCGACGTCATCGCGAACAATCTCGCGAACGTGAACACCACGAGCTTCAAGTCGAGCCGGCCGAACTTCGTGGACCTGCTGTACCAGACCGTGCAGGGGCAGCAGACGGTGGGAAGCGGCGACGCGAACACGACGCAGGCGATCCAGGTTGGACGCGGCACGCGGCTCGTCGGCATAGAGCGCGTGCAGTCGCAGGGCGCGCTCGCTCAGACCAGCAGCCCGACCGACATCGGCATCAACGGTGAAGGCTACTTCCAGGTTCAGCAGGCGAACGGGCAGCTCAGCTACACCCGCGACGGATCATTCCAGATTTCGGACCAGGGCACGCTGGTGACGAGCGACGGCCTAACGGTCGTTCCCGGCATCAAGATCCCGCCGAATGCCTCGAATCTCACGATCTCCGGCAACGGCATCGTGTCGGCCACGCAGGCGGGCTCGACGACGAGCACCGAGCTCGGACGTATCGAGCTCGCACGCTTCGCGAACTCTGCCGGCCTGCTCGCCTTGGGCGGCAATCTGTATCAATCCACCGCTGCCTCGGGAGAGCCCGTCACCGGCTATCCGCAGGATGACGGATTAGGCCAGCTCCAGCAGGGGTATCTCGAGGGGAGCAACGTGGACATCGTGCAGGAAATGGTGAACATGATCGACGCGCAGCGGGCATACGAGATCAACTCGAAGGCGATCTCAAACAGCGACACGATGATGGGCATGGCCAACAACCTGATCCGATGATGAAGCGCATCCGATTCATCTCGCTCGCGAGCGCCGCGCTGCTCGCCGGCGCGGCGCACAACGCGCTGGCGCAGGGCGCGCTGGCGCAGGGCGCCGTGCCCACGGCGGCCCGCGACATCGCGCGCGGCATCGAACTCACGGCCGCCGACGTGTCGGGCGACTCGGCGCTCGCGTCGCGCATCGGCTGGGTGTCGCGACGCATGATCCACGAAGGTGAGCCGCTCAAGACGCCCGCAGTGTCGCCCGCGCAGCTCGTGACCGCCGGGTCGGAGGTCACCGTGCGAGCGGAGTCGGGAGGCGTGGTCGTGACGCGCATCGGCACGGCGCTTTCCTCCGGTTCGTTGGGTACCCGCGTTCGCGTGCGACTCGATGCCCACCACACCATCACCGGCATCGTCGCGTCATCCGCGACGGTGAAGATCGCATGAGATTGCTCCGTCCGACGAGGATGATTATCACCATCGCGCTGACGAGCGTCGCCGTGCTCCCGGCCGGCGCGCAGGCAAAGGGGAAGAACGCGCCCGCCACACCGCCCGTTCTCGATTCGCTCGCCCTGGAACCGCCCGTCCGGCAGTCCTGGACGTCGGACAACGCACGGCATCACGTGGGCGACATCATCACGATCGTCATCGACGAGAACACCACGGCGTCCGCGAACCTGACCGACAACAATACGGAATCCAGGAAGAAAGGACTCGGCCTCTCCATCCAGCCGCCCGCGCCCGCCGCCACCACTTCGGCGGCGGTGAACTTCAACAACGACGGCGACTCGCAGAAGAGCGGAGCGGTGCTTCGCCAGAATGGGTTCAGCGCGCAGATGAGCGGGCGAGTCGTGGCGATCTCGCCCGCCGGCCTGCTGAAGATCAGCGCGCACAAGCTGGTCAACGTCGACAAGAGCCAGCAGGACGTGACCCTCAGCGGTTGGATCCGCTCCGAGGACATCTCGGCCTCGACCAACGCCGTCTCCTCGTCGCACATCGCCGACGCCGAGATCAACTACATGCAAAAGGGATCGCTTGGCACGCCGCGCGCGGGAATCATTTCCAGGATTCTCGGGGCGCTGTGGCCGTGATCATCCCCGGCGCGCGTGTTCGCGCACTGAGCGTCGCGATCGCGGCACTCGTTGCGTCGCACGCCGCGCCCGCACAAGACGTGCGCGTTCGCGACCTCGTGCTCGCCGACGTCGCGCCGCCCGTGCGGCTGATGGGATATGGACTGGTGACCGGCCTGAACGGCACCGGCGACCGCGTCTCCGGCACGTCCGGATCTGGCCAAACCGTGCAGTCGATCGTGAACCTGCTCAGCCGCTTCAATATCGCCATTCCCCCGACCCTGCTCCGCACGCGCAACGTCGCGGCGGTCCTGGTGACGTCCGAAGTCTCGACGTATCTCCGTCCCGGCGGTCGATTCGAAGTCGCGGTCTCGTCGCTCGGCGACGCGCAGTCGCTTCGCGGCGGCGTGCTCTGGATGACTCCCCTCGTTGCCGATGCGGGCGGGAAGCCGCTCGCGGGAGCGCAGGGGCCGGTCATTATCAGCTCCGGCGCCACGAACACGAGAATGTTCAGTTCCGTCATCGGAACGACCGGCACAATTCCGAACGGCGGCGTGCTCGAGGCTGACCTCCCACGCCCGAAGGCCGCGGCGTCCACCATGTTGCTGCTGCGGGAGCCCGACATCTCCACGGCGTCGCGCATTGCGGCGGCCGTCGATTCCGCGCTGGGCGGAAAGGGACTCGCGCTGGTGCAGGATCCAGGCGCGGTGCGACTCGCGTTGAAGGACACGAGCGCCGGTCTCGCCTTCGCTCTCGCCGCGATCCGCGACATCAAGGTGCGTCCTGTGCGAACGGCCCGCATCATCGTGGACAGTCGCGACGGCACGATCGTCGCCGGCGGCGACCTCGTGGTGGGCGAGGCGGTCGTGAGCCATGGCGGCATCACGATCAGTATCGGCGCGAAGGCGGATTCAACCACGGTACCGGGCGACATTCGCGCCACCGCGGGCGCGACGGTCCAGACCATCGGCGCCGCGCTCCAGGCGGCACAGGCGTCTGCGAGCGACATCGCGGCGATCTTCGAGGCGCTGCGCAGCGTCGGTGCGATCTCGGCCGAGGTCGTGGTCAGGTGACCGCGCCGGTGCCGGCGGGCGCAGCGCAGGCGCCAGCCGATCCGCGGACGGCGCGCACCGAGCAGCTGCAGCGGACCGCCAGACAGCTCGAGGGCGTGTTCGTCCTCCAGATGCTGAAGGCCATGCGCGCCACCGTTCCGAAGGGCGGCGTCTCCGACGCAAACAGCGGCGAGGAGACCTTCACGGCGATGCTCGACGAAAAAGTCGCGGACAAGGTTCCCGCGCAGTGGCAGCACGGCTTGACCGATGCACTCATGAAGCAGCTCATGGGGCGGGACGCGACGTTCCACGCCTCGGGCACACCAACGACTTCCATCCCGCCAGCTCCGGAGCAACCCCAATGAGCGCTACGCCGCTCGCCACGATCGCGGCCTCGGGGCCGTTGGCGCAATCCCCTTCCTCGGTCGCGGCACTCGCAGAAACGCTCCGTGCCGAAGCGCGCCTGCTCGAAGATCTGGTGTCGATCATGAACCGCCAACGCGACGCCGTCTCGCATGACGACATCGACGCGCTCGACGACACCGTGTTCTCGACACACCGCGTGCTCGTCACGCTCGGCGAGGCGCGCCGCCGCCGCCGTACGCTGACGGCGCTGCTCGGGGGCAGCGACGACCTGAGCCTGACGGCGCTCGACGTACTGTTCGAGGCTAAGGTACCGCTCGAGATTCGCTCGGCCGCGGGCCGCCTGACCGAGACGGCGAAGCTCCTGCAGCGCGAGGTCGAGATCAATCGCCGCGTCCTCCGCGTCGCGATCGAAGCCGGCGACCGACTCGTACGCGTGCTCATGGGCGCCCCGCTGACGACGTCGATCAGCTACGCTCCCGCGCCGAACACGCGCACCGGATCTCCCGGCGGAGCCATCCTCGACCGGAGAATCTGATGTCCTCGCTCTCCGCCCTTTCGAATATCGGGCAGTCCGCGCTGATGGCGCAGGAAGCCGCGATGCAGGTCACGGGGCAGAACATCGCAAACGCGCAGACACCCGGCTACTCGCGCCAGACCATCGCCCTGCAGGCGAGCACGCCGGAGAACACACCGAACGGAGTGTTCGGCACGGGCGTCTCCATCACCGCCATCTCGCGCGACCGCGATGCCCTGCTCGACCAGCAGTATCGCACGCAGTCGGCACCGGCATCCGGGTTCCAGGAGCGCAGCACGCTACTCGGGCAGATCCAGGACGTCTACGGCGAGCCGTCGACCACGGGGCTCGCGAACACGATGGACAATTTCTTCAACTCATGGAGCGAGCTCGCCTCGAATCCGGCGGACGCGAGCGCGAAGGCCGTCGTGCAGCAGGCCGGCGCGCAGCTCGCGTCGACATTCAACACCTACGTGACCCAGCTCTCGAACATCGCGGCGAACACGCGGACCGGCATCTCGAACTCGATCGCGCAGGTGAACACCGTCGCGTCGCAGATCGCGGCCGTG
The DNA here is from genome assembly GCA_003171215.1 of Gemmatimonadota bacterium. Taxonomy (GTDB): domain Bacteria; phylum Gemmatimonadota; class Gemmatimonadetes; order Gemmatimonadales; family Gemmatimonadaceae; genus Fen-1231. The sequence goes on from PMYN01000016.1 coordinate 105,485, forward strand.
AATCAGCAGATCGTGGCTGCGAGTTCGTCCGGCGCGTCACCGAACGACCTGATGGACCAGCGTGACACCATGCTCGACCAGCTCTCGCAGTTGGTGCCGATCAGCGTCTCGTCCAACAAGGACGGCAGCGACCAGGTGAACATCGGCGGAATCCAGATCGTCAACGGGACGGCGACGCAATCGCTCGCTCTCAGCGCCTCGCTGACCATCACGACATCCACCGGCGACGCGCTCCGGTCGCTCGGCGGCCAGATCGGCGCCATGCTCGCAGTGTTGAACACCGACCTGCCGGCCGCTCAGAGCGGGCTCGACACGCTCGCGGCGTCGATCGTCTCGACCGTGAACGCGGAGTACGCGAACGGAGCGCCGGCAGGAGCGCCGATCGAGTTCTTCGCCGGCACGAGCCCGAAAGGCACGAGCCCGACCGCGCAGAGCATGTGCCTTTCGGGCACGGTCGCCGCCGACTCGTCCGCGATCGTGACTTCACGCAACGGGAGCGGGGCCGGCGACAACACCGTCGCGCTCGCGATCGCGGCGCTCCAGACCTCCTCGACCGCCGTGGCCGGTCCCCCGTCCAACTCGTTCAGCGGCGCGTACAGTTCGCTCGTCACGACGGTCGCCAACGCCAAGAACGCGTCCGACAGTTCGACCACGGTCTATCAGGCCCTGCAGCAGCAGGCCGACACCCAGCGACAGTCGGTGAGCGGCGTCAACACGGACGAGGAGTTGACGCAGATGATCCAGCTGCAGCAGTCGTACGTCGCCGCGTCGAAGCTCATCCAGACCATCCAAGCGATGTCGACGGCGCTGCTGTCGATCGCGCCGGCCAGCTGATCGCGCTCACCCGATGCTCATCCTGAGCCGGAAGGCGGGCGATTCCGTGCTGATCGACGGCGGCGTGCGCATCGTCGTGCTGGGCATCGAGGGATCCTCGGTGCGGTTGGGAATCGACGCGCCGACCGACGTGCGCGTGCTGCGCGGCGAGATCCTGAAGCAAGTCGAGCGCGAGAACGAACGCGCTCGCGTCAGCCTCGATTCTCGCGCTGCCGAAGTCTGACCAGCGTACCGATCGACATCGTCACGCCACCGCGAGTCACGTCGACCGTTCCCTCCACATCCCGGATGAGATAGCGCAGCGCCGAAAGTTCGGGTGGATCGCCGCGTGCGTCGTGACGATCCGCATCGGCGGCCTGCGTGAAAATGCGCACGGCATTCGTGTCCGCACCGAAATCCATCAGAATCGTTCCCCGGTCACCCGGCGTCACCGACTGCTGCCTCGCGGCCACACACAGCAGGAGGAGGACCGCCTGCGTGAGCGCGGTGGGTTCGATCAGGACCGGCGGAATCGTGGCGTCGGCATTCACGCGAACATCCAGGTCGCGAAATGTCGTATGGCGCCTGAAGAGCGCGACGGCGTCGGCGACGACGTCCATCACCAGAATGGCTTCAGCCGGCTCGTTGGCGTCGAACACCATCAACCGGTACAGCCGGAGAAGGTGGAGCAGGCCTTCGGAGTCGACCGTGTCCTCCGCCGGCTTTTGCAGTTCCGGCGCGCGGGCGGCGAGCAGTGCGGAGAGCGGCGGCGCGAGGCTGGCGAACGAGAGGAGATTGCTGAACTCGTGGTTCAGCCCGCGAAGCACCGCGTTGGATGTTCCGAGCCATGACTGCGTCGCCGAAGACTTCGATTGGGTCATTTCATCCGCTGGAACCGATGTCCACGACTAGAGTTTCGACGGTTTCATCCGATACTCAGGGAGTCACACGTGATTGCACAACCACTCTCGCTTCGGACGCGGCGTGTTCCTCATTGTCGGCCTGGTCGTCGTTTTCGGGAGCATCGTGGGCGGCTACGTCATGCATCATGGTCAGCTCGCGGTACTCATCCAGGTCAACGAATTGTTGATCATCGGAGGGGCCGGCCTGGGATCGATGATCATCGGCAACGATCCCGGTACGCTGAAGCGCGCGCTGTCCATGACGCTGGGGCTGCTGAAACCGGATCCGTTCAAGGCGAGCGCCTACAACGAACTGCTTCAGGTATTGTACCAGATTCTCCGGACCGCCCGCAAGGACGGCTTGGTGGGGCTCGAGGCGCACATCGAGAACCCCGAATCGAGCGAGATTTTCAGGAAGTATCCGAATTTCATGCATCACAAGCAGGCCGTTGCCCTGCTCTGTGACACCTTGAAAGTCCTGCTCAGCGGCACGGTGGAGGACCACCACCTTGCCGATATTCTCGATATGGACCTCGAGCAGCAGCACAATGAGTCGACGGCCGTGGCCGCGGCGATCACCAAAACCGCAGACGCCATGCCGGGTTTCGGAATCGTCGCCGCCGTGCTCGGCGTCATCATCACGATGGGGTCGATCGGCGGTGCGGCGAGCGAGATCGGCGAGAAGGTCGCCGCGGCCTTGGTGGGAACGTTCCTCGGCATTCTGCTTTCGTACGGCGTGCTCGGGCCCATCGCGCAGTCGATCGAGGCGCGAATCGCGTCCGAGCACGCGTACATGCTGTGCATCCGCACCGCGATTCTGGCCTTCGCTCGCGGAGACTCGCCGACGTCAGCCGTGGAGTTTGCCCGACGCAATATCGAGCCGGCCGCCCGTCCCTCTTTCGCACAACTCGAAAGCCTGACGCGCGGGGCCACCACGTAGCATGTCGAAGTCCGCGGGCGAACGGCCGATCATCATCAAGAAGATCAGGAAGGGCGGTCACGCGCATCATGGCGGCTCCTGGAAGGTCGCGTACGCCGACTTCGTGACCGCCATGATGGCCTTCTTTATGGTGCTCTGGATCGTCGGCATGGACGAGCAGACGCGCAAGTCGATTGAGGGCTACTTCTCCAATCCCGCGGGATACAAGAAGGGGTACGGGTCCGGCAGCAGCCCGATCTCGAGCGGCAATTCGCCGGCGCGCATCGCAACGAACCAGCTCAAGATGATCATCCACACCGCCGAACAGAAATCGTTCAGCGACGCGGCGGACCGCATCAAGACGCGGCTCGACTCCGCGAAAGGCGCACTCGGCAGCGCGCGTTTCGAGGTCGCGGTCGGCGAGGACGGCCTGCGCATCGAGTTGCTGGAAAGCGGCAAGGGAGACACGTTCTTCGAGCGCGGATCGGCTGCGATGCAGCCCGCTGCCCGGCTCGGCTTGACGCTCATCGCGCAGGAGCTGGTCGCCCTCCGGAATCGCGTGGTGGTCGAGGGACACACCGACGCCGCGACCTACGGCGTCAATGCGGCCTACACGAACTGGGAGCTCTCGTCGGATCGCGCCAATGCGGCGCGCCGCGTGCTCGAGAGCGCGGGAATCCCTTCGGCGCGCGTCAGCGAAGTTCGGGGATATGCCGATACGAAGCCTCGCGTTCCGGAAAACTCCATGGCACCGGAGAACCGCCGGATTTCCGTGCTCCTTCCGTTCAGCCAGCTTCGCACCGGCACCGACAGCGGTGCAACGCACGGCGGAACGAACTGAGGATCGGTCAGGCGAGCTGGAGGATGTTGCGTGCCCAGGCGGATGCTTCGGATGACCACTCCGGCATCTGGTTGAGAACCCCCATGCGGCTGCCGAGCTCAATCGCCTGCTCCCAGTCGCCGCACGCGTAGCTGCTCGCCAGGGTGAGGTATGGCGTATACGGACCTTCCTCGCGAAGAAGCGCCGCCTCCACCTCGGGTGCGACGCGCACCTTCTTGAGCAGGTCGCCCATCGAGAGGCCGAGAATCGCGTCGAAACGGGAGAGGAGCCCCGTCATGAACAGCGAAGCGGAAACGGCGGCGCGGCCGCTGCGCTGCGCGATCATTTCGCAAAGGCGGGCGCGCTCGATCGCGGAGAGAACGAGTTCGGCCTCGACGCCGGTCCGACGCGGCGTGGAGCTTGCGAACATCAGGGCGAGCCAGCGGTGCAACGCCGTGCGCCCCACGAGCCGGATGGCCTGCTGGATCGACTCGATGCCGCTGCCACCGGCGGCAGCCGAGTTCACGATGCGGAGCAACTTGTAGCTCAATCCCGGATCGGCGCGGAATTCGTGCTCGAGCTCGCGGTCGTGCGTGTTGCTGTCGACGAGCCGGTTCATCAGGCGCGCGATGCCTAGCGCTTCAATCGGCAGGTCCTTGCGCTGGACGATCTCGGGCTTGCTGAAGTAGTTACCCTGGTAGAGCGAGAAGCCGAGTTCGCGGCAGAGGATGTACTTCGTCGCGCTGTCCACCTTCTCCGCGAGCAGCTGCACCTTCATCGGGGCCAGCCGCTTCACCAGCGCGCGAAGTTGCTCCGTCGGCGTCGCCAGCACGTCGATCTTGACGACGTTTGCGAGTTCGAGAAACGGCGCGTACTCGTCTCCCGAGGCGAAGTCGTCGAGCGCGAGCAAGAAGCCCTTCTTCTTGAGCGCGACGCACGCGGCGATCGTTTCTTCGTCGCACGCCACCGTCTCGAGCATCTCGATGGTGAAGCACGTCGGGTCCAGGAGATCGAAGTCGTGCTCGAGCAGCAGTTCGCGCGGAAAGTTGACCCAGGCGCGCACGCCGTTGGTCGTGTGTTCCATCCCGATCGCGAGCACCGTGTTGACGAGTGTCACGCTCGTCATCTTGAGGTCGTCTGTCGGTCCCGCCGCCGCCGCATGCAGCGAAGGCCGGTATAGCAACTCGTATCCGACCAGGTCGTGCTGGCGGTCGAAAATCGGCTGGCGGGCGACGAATGCGTCTGACATGGATCGGCGAGGCGAGGCGAGAAGGCACTGACCGGCGAATGCACCACTGTCTCCCCTGATTATCGGCCGCCGGCGTGCGATTCTTGACCCGCGCAGTGCGTCAGTGCGCGACCGCCAGCTGGCGCGGCGACGGCATCATGCCGCCTGAGGGCGTCGCCGATCCGCGCGGCGACCAGCGGCAACGGTACGATCTCGTCGGCGGCTCCCATCTCGATCGCCTCGCGCGGCATGCCGTACACGATGCAGGTGCTCTCGTCTTCCGCGATCGTGTGCGCCCCGGCCTCGCGCATCTGCAACAGGCCGCGCGCGCCGTCCGCTCCCATTCCCGTGAGCAGGACGCCCACGGCGTTTCCCCCCGCGTGCTGCGCGACGCTCTGGAACAGGATGTCCACCGCCGGGCGCTGGTGATGCACCGGCGGGCCGCTCTTCACACGGACGCTCAGGTACGCGCCGCTCCGCTGCAGCAGCATGTGGAAGTTCCCCGGCGCGATCAGCACCGTGCCTGGCGCGACCGAGTCGTTGTCGGACGCCTCGCGCACTTCCATCGCGCACATCTTGTTCAGCCGCTCGGCGAACGACCGCGTGAAGCCCGGCGGCATGTGCTGCACGACCAGCGTGGCCGGGCTGTCCGCCGGCATGCGCGTCAAGACGGTTTCGATCGCCTTGGTGCCTCCGGTAGAGGCGCCGATCGCGAGCACGGCGTGCGTGGTCTTCAGCCCGAGCGGCGCCGGTGGCGCCAATGCCGCGTTCGCGCTCTCGTCCACGCGTTTCACGATGCGCGCGACCGCCGCCGCCCGAATTGCGCGTACGAGATCGCGTCCGACCTCCGGCACCGAATAGGACGCTCCCGGCTTCGCGATGACATCTACCGCGCCGAGCGACAGCGCGCGTATCGCCGCTTCGCTGTTTCGCGGCGCGAGCGAGCTCACCACGATCACGGGAAGCGGAAAGTGCACCATCAGTTTCTCGAGGAACGAGAGGCCGTCCATTCGGGGCATCTCGATGTCGAGCGTGATGACGTCGGGGCGCAGGCGCACGATCTTCTCCCGCGCGACGTACGGATCGACGGCGCTGCCGACGACCTCGATGTCTGCGTAACGCGAGAGCTCCTCCGTGAGGACCTTTCGCACGACCGCGGAATCGTCGACGACGAGGACGCGTATCACGCGGAGGTTTCCGCGGAGCCGGGAGCGCGAAGCCAGAGCGAGGCCCCGACGCGTTCGCCCTCGACCTGCAATTCGGTCGACGCGACGCACACGGCGCCGGCGCCGAACGCCGCCGGCGCGCCGTTTACGACCGCCGGCGGACCAATGGAGTATTTCCCGCCGGGGTCGAATGCCGGCAAGACATTGCCGCAGATGATGTTCGCGAGCTCGCCCAGCGCGTCGCGCTGCGTCTCGTCGTTCGGCGACGCATCCTCGCCAAGCACGTTCGCAGCGAGCACCGGGAGCAGGCGCGCCGGGAACTCGACGCGGAGCGCGCCCGACCGGGCGCCCACGAACTCCACGGTTGACACGAAAGGCGGCGGCGCGACGGCGGCGTCATCGGTTGGCTGAACGCCGGGCTCCGCGAACAGGAACGCAGTCGTTTCGAGCGCGATCTGCGTCGCGCCGGCGAGGACATCCTGGATCGCCTCAGGCATCGGGAATCTCCAGCACGCGCAGCACCGCGGCGCGCAGCGTCTCCGCGTCGAATGGCTTCTGCAGGAAGCCTCCGCCGCTCGCCTCGATCTCGCGCGTGCGTTCCTCGCGGCGCTCCGACGAGATGATCAACACGCGCTGGGCCGCGGTCGCCGGATTCGCGCGCAGTCGCCGGACGAGCTCGTCGCCCGACATTCCCGCCATGTTGATGTCGACCGTCGCAAGATCCACCGAGTGCGACTCGAGCACGGCCAGCGCCTCCGCGCCGTCGGCCGCGTGATGGATTTCTCCCACCGGCAAGCCGCTCATGCGCACGAGCTTGCTGATGACGGCGCGCATGACTGCGCTGTCGTCCACAATCAGGAAGTCGAGCGGCCGTTGGGCCGCGCCATCTGTCCCGGTCACTACGTCAGGCGGCAGGTCGCTGGGCGACATTTCCGGTGGCAATGATGCTCACCTCGCCGCTGCCGATGGCGAGCGACATGGTGCGCGGTTTGTTCCCGCCGACGTCGTGCCGGCGGAGAATGATTCCGAGTTTCCACAGGACTTGGCGCAACGCGACGAAGTTGCGGCGGCCGATCTGGAACATGTCACTCTTGCCGTCCCCGCGTTCGGCGCCGCCGGCAGCGACGAGCACGATCCGTGACTTCTGCGCGCCGAGCCGCAGGCACTCGTCGATGAGCAGATTGACGCCGCTGTCGACGTACGTGGCCGGTGCCCGCAACGCGCGCAACGGGTCGAGCGTCGAACTCGGTGTCATCACGTGCACGAGCCCGCCCACACGTGCGACGGGATCGTGCGCGATGATGCCAAGGCAGCTGCCGAGGGCGTAGGTGATCACGACATCCTCCGGGTTCGCGGATGTCTTCAGGTCGGCGACGCCGACGACCAGCTTGGATGCGGAGGCTGCTCCGATCATGCTACTTCACGTACGCCGCCGGCTGCACGTAGCTGAACCGGTGCTTAAGTGAGGTGAGGCTCTCCGAGTGTCCCACGAAGAGGTGGCCGCCAGGCACGAGCAGCTCCCAGAATCGCTGGACGAGGCGCTGCTGCACATCCTTGTCGAAATAGATCATGACGTTGCGGCACATGATCACCTGGAACGGGTGTGCCATCGGCCACGTTTCGATCAGGTTCAGCCGCGCGAAGCGGACCAGCGAACGCACATCGTCGCGCACGCGCATGGCCCTCCCGCCCCCGGCGTTCACGCGCGTGAAGTAGCGTTCCGCTCCCTGCCACGGAAGCTCCGCGGTTGCGGCCTCGGCATATTGCGCTTCGCGAGCCGTCGCGAGCACCTTCGACGACAAGTCCGTCGCCAGAATGCGCGCACCTCGCTGGACGGGATCACGCACGACTTCATGCAGCAACATGGCCAGCGTGTACGGTTCCTCGCCCGACGAGCATCCGGCGCTCCAGATCCGGACGCGATCGCCGGCGCCGAAGAGCCGGGGCAGCACGGTGTCCTGCAGATACTCGAAGTGCGCGCCTTCGCGGTAGAAGCTGGTCTTGTTCGTCGTGAGCGAATCGATCATGTCCGATCGCTCGCTCCCGCTCCGGTCGGCCTCGACCGCATCCAGGTATTCCGTATAGCTATGAAGCCCGAGGCGCCGCACGTGCCTCGCGAGCCGTGAGCGGACGAGGCCCTCCTTGCCCGCCTTCAGGACGATCGCGCTCCGTTGGAACAGGACGGAGCAGATCCGTTCGAACTCCTCCGCGGTGAGCGGAATTTCACTCGCGGACTCGACCGGCGGTGCCGCCGCTCCGGTCACGACTGCGTGCCGGAGCGGGGCGTTCATGACGGCCGCCGTCATCAGAACTCCGAGAGCGCGGCGAGATCGTGCTCGTCGGAGAAGGGAATGACTTCCGCTGGCGTCGGCGCACGGCGCGGCGCGGCGATTCCCCGCGACGGGCCGTGTCCATTCGAGGAACGCGCGGGCTGTTTCGCCGGAACATACGCCGTACGGTGCCGCTCCGCCGGCTTGCGCTCGCGCGCCGCCGTCGCCGTGTCGGCGCGCTTGCGGCTCCCCGCCACGCTGAGCGTGAACTGCTCCACCATGTCGCGCATGTGGTCGGCCTGGCTGTTGAGTTCCTCCGCCGTCGCCGCGGACTCTTCCGAGTTGGCCGCCGCCTGCTGCGTGACGCCGTTCATTTGCTCGACGGCCGTCGTGATCTGGTCCACGCCCTGGCGCTGCTGATCGCTGGCCGCGGCGATCTCCGTCATCACGGTGCCGACCTTCACGATCTTCTCGCTGATCTCGGTGAGCTTGCCCAGCACCTCGGCGTTGAGCGCGACGCCGCCCTCGGCGTTCTTCACGGCCTCCTCGATGAGCTGCGCCGTGTTCTTCGCCGCCTCGGCGCTCCGCATCGCGAGGTTGCGCACTTCCTCGGCCACCACCGCAAAGCCCTTCCCCGCATCGCCGGCGCGCGCCGCTTCCACGGCCGCATTCAAGGCGAGCAGGTTGGTCTGGAACGCGATCTCGTCGATCGTCTTGACGATCTTGGCCGTCGCGTCCGACGACTGCTTGATTTTCTCGATGGCGCTGGAGAGCCGGTGCATGTGCTCCACGCCCTGCGTCGTGCTCGTGCGCGTGCTTTCGGCGAGACCCCGCGCTTCCTGCGCGTTCGCCGCGTTCTGCCGCGTCATGGACGCCAGTTCCTGCAGGCTCGCCGACACTTCTTCGAGCGAGCTCGCCTGTTCGCTGGATCCCTCGGCGAGGCTCTGGCTGCCGGAGCTGATCTGCGTCGCCGCGGCGGCCACCTGGTTCGTCGCGCCCGCGACCTCGGACAATGCCCCGTCGAGATTATCGAGCGCGGTGTTGAGCGAATCCTTGAGTTTCGCGTGACCGCCGGCGTACGACCCCACCATGCGAGCGGTGAGGTCGCGTGACGCCACGCGGCCCAGCACCTCGGCCGCCTCCCCCACCGGCCGGGCGAACGCCTCGACCGCCTCGTTGATGCCCTCGACGAGTTCCCGGAACGATCCCGCGAATCGCGCGCCGTCGCCGCGCGCATCCAGCGACCCGCCCTTGGCGGCGTCCACGATGATCGACGTCTCGGCCGCCAGCGCCTCGATCGTCTGCCGCACGGTCTCGATGGACTGGCCGAGCGTGTCGCGTTCGCTGCGCACGCTGACCGAGACCGACGTGTCGCCCAGCGCGACCCTCCCGGCCACGACGGAAAGCTCCTTCTGCGATGCCACGATGCGCTCGAACGAGCGGGCCAGATCGCCGATCTCGTCCTTCGAGGAGACGTCGATGGCCACGTCCACGTCGCCCATCGCCACGGCCTCGGCCAGTTTCTTGAGGCTGGCGAGCGACTGCGTGATGCTGCGCGTGATCAGCCATCCGAAGAACAGGCCGATGAACGCGCACACGATGCCCAGACCCACGAGCGTCGTGCGGGCCGCACCGCTCGCCGAGTGTGACCCGACGGCGGTGATGGCGGCCATGAGGACGAGCATGGTCGCAAAAGTGACCTGCAGCCTGGTGCTGATGCGGAGTGAGGAGAGGTTCATGAGAGGGCTCTACACGTGAGGGTCCGAGGAGAGTGCGACGTCATGCGGTCTCGGACGCGTCGGCGCGCACAGCGCGCAGGTCGACGACGTCCTGGGTGGACAACACGCGCTCGATGTCGAGCAGCAGCCGGACACGGTCGCTGGACTTGGCGATGCCGAGGAGATAGTCGGTCTGCACATCGCTGCCGAACGACGGGGCGTCCTCGATCTGCGATTCCGCGATGTCCGACACCTCGGACACTCGGTCGACGATGACGCCGGTCTGCGCGCCGTGCACCTGAACGACGATGATGCAGTTTTCTGCGGAGGCCGCGGCGGACTCCATGCCGAACTTCGAGCGAAGGTCCACGATCGGGATCACCTTGCCGCGCAGGTTGATGACGCCCCGCACGAACGACGGTGTGCGCGGAACCCGGGTGATCGGCATCACGCCCATGATCTCGTGCACTTTGAGGATCTGGAGCCCGTATTCCTCGCTCGCGAGAAAGAAGGTCAGATATTTTCCCGCGCGATTTTCCACCCGCTGCATCGTCGCGGCTGCACCCGGTTCGTTCAGCATGCGTCGTCTTCCCGAAGGTGAAAGGCCCGATCGAGCCGCCCATGCGCGGCTCCGATAGCCACGAGTATCGGCGGCGGTTCGGAAACGTTTAGGACGACGCCGTTCCGCGTTGCGCGAGGATCATGAGATCCGGGACGTCCAGAATGAGACCGACGCGTCCGTCGCCGAGAATCGCGCCGCCGGCTATGCCGCGCCGGCCCTTCATTCCGGCGCCGAGCGGCTTCGCGACCACCTGTTGCTGGCCGAGCAGCTCGTCCACGAGGAGTGCGCACCGGTGGTCGCCGGCGAACAGCACGACCAGCAGCCCTTCGGTCGGATCGGGCTGCGCGTCCCCCACATCGAAGAAGCGGTGCAGCCGGATCATCGGCATGAGCATGTCGCGCAACATCACCATCTCGCCGCGACCCTGGATCGTCGAAATGTCCGAGGCCGATGGGCGGAAACAGATCTGGATATGGATGATCGGGATGATGTAGCGTTCCCTGCCGACCCGCACCGCCATGCCGTCGGTGATCGCGAGCGTGAGCGGAAGCCGGAACGTGAACTTCGTTCCCCGCCCCGGCTCCGACGCGATCTCGATGCGCCCCTGGATCGACTCGATGTTGCGGCGCACGACGTCCATTCCCACGCCGCGGCCGGAGAGATCGGTGACGACCTCGTTCGTCGAGAATCCCGGCTCGAAGATGAGCTTGAAGATGTCGGCGTCCGACATTCCCTTCTCGCTCTCGATGAGCGCCTTTTCGATCGCCTTCCGCACGATGCGGTCGCGGTCGAGTCCCTTGCCGTCGTCATGGAGTTCCACGACGACGTTGCCGCCGGCGTGGTACGCCGCAAGGCGCAGCCGGCCGACCGCCGGCTTCCCGGCCGCGGCGCGAGCCTCCGGCGTCTCGATCCCGTGATCCACGGCGTTCCGCACCATGTGGACGAGCGGATCGGCGATCACGTCGACCATGTTGCGGTCGATCTCGGTATCCTCGCCCTCGAGGGCGAGCTCGACGTGCTTGCCGCTTCGATGCGCGGCGTCGCGCGACAGGCGGACCATCTTCTGGAACGACGCGCGCATGGGAACCATGCGCATCGACATGCTGAGATCCTGCAGTTCGCGCACGATCTTCCCGGCGTGCACGACTTTTCGCGACAGCTCCTGGCGCCCGCTGCGCACCACGGTCTCGTCCTGCGAGATCATCGCCTGCGCGATGACAAGTTCGCCGACCATGTCAATGAGCCGGTCGAGGCGGTCCGTGCGAATGCGAACCGATGCTTCCTGGGTCGCCGCTTGCGGCGCACCGGACGGAGCAGCGGATCCGACCGGCTCGACGGACTCGGCGGCCGCTGGCGCGGCGGGCGAGTTCGCACGCCGGTCGACGGCTTCTTCGATGGCGTCGAGTCTTCCGAGCGCGGCAAGCAAGGAATCGTACCCGACAGGCACCGACATCCCACCGCCCGGCACGGCGTCCTGGATCGCGCCGAGCAGCGACTTCAACATGTCGGCGGCGCGGAGCGCGAGGTCCGCGCAGGCCGGCGTGAACGGGATCTTCCCCTCCCGCACGGCGCTCAGCAACGATTCCGCGCAATGCGCGAACGCCGTGATGCGGCCCAACCCCAGAAAGGCCGAGGTTCCCTTGATCGTATGGAACGCACGAAAGACGGTATTGATGGCCTCCGAGTTTGCCGGATCGTGCTCCAGCGCGAGCAACGCTGCCTCTGAGCTCTCGAGACAGTCGCGGCTTTCGGACACGAAATCGTTGAGCAGACCGAGGTCCGCGTCGGCGGGCAATACATCTGAACCAGCCCCGGATTCCTGCGCGTCGTGCACTTTGTCTCTCGTGCTCCGGTCCGCCGGTTCCCGCTGGTCGCCACCAACCGCATCGGCGGCGCCGGCGCCGATCAACCAACCGGCGGACTCGATCGCGGCGCCGAGCTCAGCCTCCGTTCCCTGGATCGCCTCGGCCAGTACCGCGGCAGCGGCGCGAAACACGACGGCCGTGCTGCCGTCCGCCGCGGTCGCCTCTTCGAGCGCCTTGCATACATTCCACACCGCACGCCGGTCATGCGGGTCGAGCGGTATGAGCAGGGTTGCCGCATCGTCCAGAGTCTCCGGCGCGTGGGGCGGCCGGCGCGGCCCGTCGGCGACGGCATGCGCCGCATCTCCGACCGCCGTCACGCCGTCGTCTCGAAGATGCTGTCGGCGAGGGCCTGCCGGCGATCCGCGCCGTGAATGGACGCACCGGGATCAAAGGTGCGGCAACTCTCGTCGACTTGTGGGGCCAGCTCGACGATACCGTTCGGGTCCAATGCGTCGGAGAGCGCGCCGAGCCGCGTTTCCATGTCGACGAGAAGGCTCGACGCATAGTTCAGCTGCTGCGACGTGATGTCCTGGAACTGCAGGCAGCCGATTGCCTGGAACAGTTCGTCGCGGAGCGACCCACGGACCGTCGCGGACTTCGCTTCGTCGCTGTCGGCCAGCGCGTCGAGTTCCCCAACGAAGACAAGCGCGCGGTCGAGGCCGTCGAGAATTCCGTTCGTCGCGACTTCGGTGGCGGTCGACACCTCGGCCAGCTTCTCCGTGGTGTGCTGAAGCCTCCCCACCGTCGCCTGTTCGAGCGCATCGCGGCTCGCGCGAATGCGCCGGAGAACATTGACGATTTCCGCGTGAGCCTTGAGGAGCGTGTCCGGAAGGTCAGTGACAGCGCCCAGAAACTCGCGCCGCGCCGGTGCTTCAACGGTTTCGAGCATTGATCGGAATTCCCCAGGAGAGGTGATGGATCTCATTATCGGCCGGCACGGCGGAAGCTTGAGCGACGTGCGTCATCCGGCGCGGCGCTCATCCGGGGCTCTTCGCGCCACAGTTTCGGCGCGACGTGCCAACACTATCCATTGCCCGTATTGACTGCCCTCGCACAGGAACCGATGTCGAGCGTCATCGAACCCCCGTTTGTCGCGGCGGACCCGCTGCCGCCGCACGTCATCTCGCACGGCGCGCTGGAGTTCATCACGAGCCGCGTGCCGGGCATCGTCTTCCTCTGGAAGCCCACGGCGGATGGAACATCGGTACGCTTCGAGTACAGCACCCGCGTGCGCGAGCTCTTCGGCTTCGACCCCGCCTCGCTCCGGCACGCCCGCACGGCGTTCGCGCATGTCGTCGACGAGGATCGCGATGCCGTGCGGGAGCACTTCCGGTCGCGCCTGTTGCACCGCCTTCCCGTGGATTTGGAGTTCCGCGTGCGGCGAGGCGACGGCACCATCGCACGCGTCCACGCGCTTGCGATCCCCGAAGCGCTGCCGGACGGAGGCTGGGCGTGGAGCGGCATCTATCTCGACATCACGGCGCAGCACCGCCTCGAACAGGATCTCCGGCAATCGCAAAGACTCGAAGGCCTCGGACACCTCGCCGGCAGCGTCGCGCACGACTTCAACAACCTCCTCACGGGCATTTTCGGATATCTCGACCTGCTCGAGCTGAACCTCGATGACGCGACGGCGGAGGTCCGCGCCGATATCGGTGAGATTCGTGCCGCCGCGGAACGCGCGGCGTGGCTGACGCGACAGCTGCTCACGTTCAGCCGCAAGCAGCCGGTGTCCACGCGTGATTTCGACGTGAACCAGATCGTGCGCAAGAGCGAGAGGTTTCTCGGGCGCGTGCTCGGTGAATCGGTGAACCTGACGGTGATGCCATCGGACGTTCCCTGCCATGTGCACGCCGATTCAGGCCAGCTCGAGAAGGGAACTGTCCGAGTTCGCTCTACGCCCGGCGTCGGCTCAACCTTCAACCTTTTTCTTCCCACCGCCAGAGTGTCGGCGTCTGTCGAGGAATGCCCGACCGATGAACGCGAACCCGGCTCCAGCGCATGCCCGGGAACGATCCTCCTCGTGGACGACAACGACTCCGTGAGGATGGTGACCCGGCGGCTGCTCGAACGCGCTGGCCTCGAAGTCGTCGAAGCCCGGAATCCGGCGGAGGCGCTGGCGATTGTGGAACACGGGTCCGAACCATTCATCATGCTGGCGACCGACCTTGTGATGTCCGGGATGTCGGGTAACGCACTCGCGGCGAGGATGCGGGAAAAACTGCCCCATCTCCCGGTGCTCTTTCTCTCCGGCTCTCCTGCCGTGTCGGTCGGCGAGCCCACGCCGGACGGCCCGCGCCACATCTTTCTCGCCAAGCCGTATGCGCCGGGCGAGCTCCTCAAGGCGGTCAGCGCGCTCACAGCCGATCGCCGGCCGCACGTGTGAGCGCGTGGCGTCAAGTGCGTCGACTGGTTGAGAGTGGACAAAAAGGGTTGCTCCCGTGATTGCACTCGATGAGAATTGGTGGTTGACCGAATTGAGCCACCCTTTCCCCGCCGATGCTTCGACTCCCACCAGCTGTAACACAGATTCGCTCGACCGGTGGGACGATATGACGAATCGTCCCGTGGTGGTCAACCTCAAGGCCGTCGTGGGCAGCCTCAAGGAGATGCTGCGACGGGCGATCCCCCAAAACATCGCGCTGACCACGCAGTTGGACGACAGCTCGTCGGAGGTCAGCATGTATCCCGGCCAGATCGAGCAGGTGATCATGAGCCTGGTTCTCAACAGCAGCGACGCCATGCCGAACGGCGGCCAGTTGACCATCGAAACCCGGAACATCGAGCTGGACGAAACATTCGCTGAAATCCACAAGACCTTGCAGCCGGGCCCACACGTCATGATCGCGGTCAGCGACACCGGGACCGGAATGGACAAGGCAACTCAGCAGAAGATGTTCGAGCCATTCTGCACCACGAAGGGTTCGGCCAGGGAAACGGGGCCCGGATTGTCCACCGCGTACGGGATCGTGAGGCAGAGCGGCGGAGACATCC
The DNA here is from genome assembly GCA_003171215.1 of Gemmatimonadota bacterium. Lineage (GTDB taxonomy): Bacteria > Gemmatimonadota > Gemmatimonadetes > Gemmatimonadales > Gemmatimonadaceae > Fen-1231. Next base: position 120,742 of record PMYN01000016.1, read on the forward strand.
AGGCGTACAGCGAGGCCGGACACGGTACGACCGTGAAGATCTATCTGCCTCAAGTCGAGCGGGCGGCTTCCCGCTCTCGCCTTGCAACACCGGTGCCGGCGGGACGGGGCACGGAACGCATTCTCGTCGTGGACGACTCCGCCGCCATCGCCAACGCGGTCAAGCGGGTCCTCGGCTTGGTTGGTTACACCGTGCTCACGGCCGCGAGCGGCCCGGACGCGCTGCAGCTGCTGGCCCGTCGGGACGGCCCGGTGCATCTGGCGATGACCGACCTGCTGATGCCCGGGATGAGCGGCGTGGAACTGGGAAAGCAGGTGGCGCAGGTCCATCCCGGGATCAAGGTTCTCTACACCTCAGGCTACACGAGCGGCTACGTGAGGCAGCACGGCTTGCTCGGCCAGGGAGTGCACTTCATCGAGAAGCCGTACTCGTTCTCGACGCTGACGAACAAGGTGCGGGAAGTGCTGAACTCGTAGGCGTGCGGCGCCACGACGGCGCCCCCTGCCGCGCGCTGGCAGGCATGGCGCCAAGGTCGTGCTTCCATTTCATCATATGCGCCGTCAGAGCCGCGGAGGCGTTTGCGAACGCACCGCCTCCTCAAAATGAGCGCTCTCCCGAAGGGCCGGCGCGAGCGTCGGCGACGAGAGCCACTTTCCGAATCGCGTGGGCGGCGATAGCGACGGCGATTTCCTGTTGCGGCATGTCCGGTTTTCCGGAAGAAGGTGAGTCACCGAGAACATCGGCGCCGGACGGGCGAACCTTCACCGCTGAACTGTCGGGCCGGTACTGCCGATACTCCCCGAAGAACCGCACTCCACCGGTGCGCCCTCGCGGGCGCCACCCGTCAGCCTCGTTGTCCCGCCATCCCATTCTTGAGGAGAAGTCCCGATGAAACGGATCCTGTTTGCCGCCCTCGTCCTCGCGGCCGCCGGCCGCACCGCATCAGCGCAAGCCGATGGCAAGGCACTCTACGGCGAGAATTGCGCGAAATGCCACGGCCCGAAGGGCGTGCCGCCGCAGACCATGCAGAAGAAGTTCGAGAGGATCGCGATGTTCGACGCAGCCTTCCTCACGAAACATTCCGTCGACTCGATCACCAAGGTGATCACGAAAGGCAAGAACGAGGACATGGTCTCCTTCAAGGACAAGATGAAGCCCGAAGAGCTGGCTGCGGTCGCCAGGTACGTGCACGATCTCGCCGGGCAGGCGAAGTAGCCACAAATGTTCGGCCGCTCAAGCTTCCCGAAGGAGCGGCCCAAGATTTCCGTGAGGTCCCGTACCAACTCCTCCGCACTGGAGCTTCCCGTGATTTCGCTCGGCAACTATTCCATTCGAACCAAGCTTCTCGGCGGCTTTTTCTGCGCCGCCCTGATGGTCCTCGCATGCGGGATCATCGGCCGTGTTGCAATGAACCACTTGCAGACGGCATCAGACCAGCTTGGCACGGAAGCCCTGCCGGCGGTGCGCGGTATCGGCATCGTCAGTGTCGGACTGACCGATCTCCGGCGACTTGAGCTCAACCTGTTGCAAGACCGGGCGCAGCACGACTCGGTGGCCTATCAGTCCAAGATGAAGGAACTCGCCTCGTGGACGCACGGCGAACTCGACCGGGGGCTGGAGATGTATTCGAAGGTGCCGCGCACCGTGGCCGGCGACTCGCTCTTCACCACGTTTTCCGCGTCGTTGACGGCCTACCGAACCCATATAGACAAGGTGGTCACGGCACTGGATGCCGGAAAGGACGCGGAGGCGGCGCAACTGGTGGCGATTGGGAAACGGCAGTTCGTGGATGCCTACCTCGACGCCGACGGCCTGATGGTGGCGCAGGATTCCGCGGCGGCATTGCGTGTGGCCGACGCGCGGCGTGTAGGCGCCCAAGGACGCCTGTGGATCACGCTGGTCATCGTGGCTGCGATGGCGGTGGCCCTCCTGTTGGGGTGGGGGCTCGCCCGCCACATCACGATCCCACTCCGCACGGCACTCGACCGCGCGAAGCGCCTGCGGACGGTCTGCGTCGCGGAACTCCACGACGGCATCACGGCGATGGCGCGCGGCGATCTGTCCGTCACGCCTCATTCGACTACGGAGACGCTGGGGATGACGCGGAAGGACGAGGTCGGAGAGCTGGCCGATACCCTGGACGGTTTGATCGTCACCACGCGCGAGACCAGCGAGGGATTCGCGCATACCCAGCAGATCGTCCGTGACGTGCTGCAGGAAAGCATTGCGTTGAGCGATATCGCCGCCGCCGGGAATCTCCAGCGTCGCGGTGATACGACGCGGTTCGAGGGGGCGTTCAAGGACCTGGTCGCCGGGGTGAACCAGACCCTCGACGCCATCGTGACGCCCGTCAACGAGGCCGCGGAGGTCATGCGGCGCATTGCCGAGCGCGACCTGACGGCACGCATGCAGGGCAACTACGTCGGCGACCACGCGAAGATCAAGGATTCGATCAACACGGCGGCCGCGAATCTCGATGATGCGCTTTCGGGCATCACGGCATCCACGGAGCAGGTGGCGACGGCAGCGACCTCCATTGCCGAAGGGAGCCAGTCGCTGGCCGAGGGCACGAGTCAGCAAGCCGCGAGCATCGAGGAAATCTCGAGCTCGTTGCAAGAAGTTGAAGCGATGGTGCAACAGTCGGCGCAGGCGGCCGGCAGTGCGAAGGAACTGGCCGAAGGCGCGCATTCCGCGGTTGGTCGCGGTGAAGCCGGCGTTCAGGAACTCACCGAAGCGATGTCAAAGATCCAGGCGTCCTCGGAGGCGACGAAGAAGATCGTCAAGACGATTGACGAAATCGCATTCCAGACCAACCTGCTGGCGCTCAACGCCGCCGTGGAGGCGGCGCGTGCCGGTGACGCGGGCCGCGGCTTCGCCGTGGTCGCCGAGGAAGTGCGCTCCCTGGCACTCCGGGCAGCCGAAGCCGCCAAGTCCACGGCGGCCCTCATCGAAGAGGGAGTCAAGAACACCGTCGCCGGAACGGACGCGTCGAAGCATGTGGCTCATGCGCTCGCCGAGATCTCGACGCGGACGATCAAGGTTACGACGGTGATGACCGAGATCGCGGCGGCCAGCGATCAGCAGAAGATCGGCATCACGCAGGTCAACGCCGCTGTCTCGCAGATGAGCGCAGGCACACAGGCGGCGGCGGCGAACGCCGAGGAATCGGCTGCGGCCGCCGAGGAACTCGCTGCGCAGGCGCGCATGATGCAGGACGTGGTCGCGCGGTTCACGGTGGATGGCGCCGCGGCGGACGCCGCGCCGGACGCCGCGCCCGCGCCGGCGGGCGAGACCCCGCGCGCACACGCCGGCGTGGCGAAGTCGAATGGCCATGGTCGTCTTCCGGCGTCACTGACGCGGCCCGCTGCGCGCCGCGTCCTCCCGTTCGCGGAGGTCTAGCTCCAACTCTCGAAGAACGGCCTGACTATTCCGGGCCGCCGTGTCTCGCAAAATGCTTTTCGAGACACACGGGGCAGTAGGCGTGCGTGAATTCCGCGTCGGTGTGTTTCATGAGATAGACTTCCACGTCGTTCCAGTAATCGTTGTCGTCCCGGACCTTCTTGCATTGGCAGCAGATCGGCAGGAGTCCTTTCAGCGTTTTCACTTCGGCGAGTGCCTGCTCGAGGGCGCTGTTCATCCGGCGCAGCGCGATCAGATCGGCGTGGCGCGCGACGGCGATCGTGATGGCCCGCTCCAATTCCGCCGCCTGCGGCGGCTTGAGCACAAATGCGCCCGCGCCGGCCGCCGTTGCCCGGACAACCAATTCCGGTTGATCGTGCGCCGAGAGGATGACCATCGGCGTCGGGCATTCTGCTTGAATGACGGCGGCCGCGTCGATCCCGTCCATGTGAGGCATGGTGATGTCCATCAGCACGACATCGGGTTTCAGCTCGCGAGTCATCTCCGCGGCCACCTGCCCGTCGAAGGCGGTGCCGACCACGGTCATGCCGATCGATTCGAGCTCCGCTTGGGTCAGCATCGAAACCATGGCATCGTCTTCGGCAATCAATACGCGGATTTCGCGGGTTGTCTTCATCGGTACGTTCGGGTGAGATCCAACACGCCTGGGCTCAAGTGCGGTCCTCTTCCTCCGACCGGATACGCAGGGTGGCCACCGCCCCGTCGTCATTCGACAGGACGATCGAGCCGCCCAGGGACTTGGTCACCATTTCGGTGATCAGCTTGAGACCGATATCCGACCGCTCGTTCGCCAACACGTCGGGCGGATAGCCCGGGCCGTTGTCGCGATAACGCAGCATGATACCGTTGATGTCGCTCCCGAACTCAAAACCAACCGAAACAGCGCCCGTGGGCCGGCTGGCATACTTAACCGTGTTGGTGGCAAGTTCGTTGATTACCATCGCCAGGGTCCCGGCTTGGCGTGGCGACACCCTCAACTCGCCGGGCTTGACGGTCAACATCGCCGGCCTCCGCCACCCCGCCGTAGACAGGGCGGCGCGGATGATCTTCCCGGCCAGTTCCTGCACGCTGACCGGAGCCCACGCCGACTGCGACAGCAGGCGATGGACAACCAGCATACCCCGGATGTGCTGGTTGAGCCGCGACAATGCCGATGTGATCGATTGTGGATCGTTGCGGGAATGTCTAAGCTCGAAGGAAATCAGGCCGAGCACCGCCGTCAGGTTGTTCGTTACTCGATGGTTCACCTCGCGCAGGAGTTCGCCCTTGGTCCGCGCGTCCTGCTCGGCCTGCGCAAGCAACCCATGCAGTCTTTGCTGCTGCGCGACCCGATCGGAGATGTCGGTGACGACACCGATGAGACCAATCGACCTGCCATCTTCATCCTTGATGGCGTCCGCGCGCTCAAAGGCATCAAATACCCGGCCGCGTTTCGTCACCAGTTTGAGCTCGCCGGACCAGGTTTTTCCGGCCAGAATCGTCTCGAACAACTCTTTCCCCACCGCCGGGTCACAGACGGTGGCCGCCCCTCCGCCCACCGCCTGCAATTCCGCAGCCGTCGCATAGCCGAACAATTCGGTGTACGCCTTGTTCTGGTAGAAGTGACGGCGTTGAAGATCGGAGATGCCGATGGCATTGCTCGAGGATTCGACCGCCGCCATCACCTGAAGCAACCTCTCGTCCGTCTTCTTGCGCTCGGTGATGTCGCGAGCGATGGCGAACGTGAGCCCCTTCGAAACCGACGCCCGCGATGTCCACTCCAGCCACACGATCTCACCGTTCTTGCGCACGTAACGATTTTCGATGTGCATGACCGTTTCGCCGCGTTTCAGCCGTTCGGCGGTGATCCGCAACGTCTTCTTCCGGTCCTCCGGGTGGACAAAGTCGAGGTAAGCCCGGCTGACGAGTTCTTCCTTCGAGTAGCCCAGCACGTTGGAGAAGGCAGAGTTCACCACGCGGAACCGGCCGTCATTATCGGCGATGCAGACCAGATCCGCGGACAATTCGAAGAAGCTCCGGAAGCGTTCCTCGCTGTCGCGCAGCGCCTCCTCCACCAGGTGTTGCTCGGTGCAATCCCGCGCCGTGGCATAGGTCGCGTGTTCCTTCGCAACATAACTCGCCCGCCACGACAGCCAGCGGACCGAGCCATCCTTGCACACGTAGCGATTTGCGACATCCATCGACCTGCCGACCTGAATCTGCCGCGCCATTTCATCGAGCGTGAGTTGGCGGTCATCGGGATGGACAAAATTGATGAAGGGCCGTCCCAACAGCTCTTCTTCAGAGTATCCGAGCAGCTTGATGGCGGCTGGATTCACTCGCTTGAAACAACCATCGGGATCGGCGATCACCATCACGTCGGAAGCGATGTTGAAGAGGGTGAAGAATTGTTCTCTCTCCGCCTCCAGCCGACGCAGGTCGGTGATGTCCTGGTTGGAACCGCGGGTACCGACGATGCGACCGGTGGCGTCACGGGCCACGGTGACGCGGACGACGACGTCGCGGAGGTCGCCGTCGCGCCGCAAGATGCGGTGCTCTCGCTGCAGTTCTTCGATGTCGCCCGACATCAACCGGGTCACGTCATCGGGGACGACGTGCTGCTCCGCCACCGGCAGGAATGCCTCGGCGTAAACTTCACCAGACATTCGGTAGCCGCCTTCGCGTTCCGCCGTCGTGCCGTATATCGCGTAAAACCGGTCGTTGAAGGTGAAGGTGCGGGTGACCGCGTCCATTTCCCAATACGCCACGTGCGCCTGGTCCATCGCCAAGGCAAGCCGCACGCGGTTGTCCTCCAGCGCAGCCTCCACCAGTTTGCGTTCGCTTACCATGGCAGCCAGCGTCAGCCCTGCGAGCGCGACGACACCAAGAAAAAGCTGCACCCTTTGCACGCCTTCGACGGGATCGCTGCCACCGAAGGGAAGATCACTCCTGCCCGAGGCGGTAAGGCCGACGGAAATCACGGCGAGCACCGTCAGCAGAATCGTCGTAACCCTTGTTCCGAACCGCAACGCCGCCCACACCAGCGGCACGCAAATCCAGCTCGGCCGTGGCACGACGGGCAGGCCAGCATCGGCTCCGAAGAAACTGACCCACGCGCACACGCACCAGACCACGCCGAGCATCGTCGCCTCCAGCTGGCGGAGCCGATGCCGGGCGACGATACGTCGCCAAGGTTGGGCGCAGACCACAACCAGTGGCGTTACGTACAAGATCCCAAGACCGTCGGCAATCCACCAATCCACGTAGAAAACATGGAACGGTGCGTTGATGGCGAGGAGCGTCGCGGCGGCGCCGACCAGCGCAGTGACGCCGTTCACCACCACGGCGCATGCCGCGAGAGCCAGCACATCATCTAATCGCGCGAATGTCACGTCGTTGCGACACCACCGCGCGAACAGCCATGCGCAGCCCCACGTCTCGAGCACGTTGCCCACCATGAAACCGATGCTCGCGAGCAGGGGCCGGCCCGACAGCAGACTGACGGCGCTTCCGGTGACGAAAATGGTGGCAAGGATCGCACGCCGCTGTTGCCTCGGTGAGAGCAATAGCGCGGCCAACGCCACGCCCCCGGGCGGCCAGACAGCGGCCAGAATACCCTGCGCGCGAGGGAGGTCGAGCGCCAGCTTGAAGGTGAGGGCATAAGCGCTCGCAATCAGCGCGAGACGCCGTGCAGTTGCCCAGCGCGAGCTATCGACCGGCGTCGGTGATGTATCAGAGGGTGGGGTGCTCATCGAGCTTCCGCGATTGTCATGTGAAGCGATGGTTCGGAAGAGTCGGGAAGACACACCTCGCAAGAAGCGCGCCGCGGCTCGAGCCCTGAAGGCTCTCGGTCCGCTGGAGACCGAAAGTCAACCGCGGACCTCACGCCTTTCAGGCCCCTGAAAGTGCGCATCAACTACGCGCGAAATGACTCGCAGCCAGCTCATTGTTTCACCGTCGTGATCGTGACAGACGACGTTCACGCTCGCGAGATGGTCCAGCAAACGTTTGCCACTCTTCGTTTGCGGCGCGACCTCGGTGAGCCAGATGGCGGTCTCGGCGGCATCCACCTGACAGAAGAACGGGCGGACGCCGCTGAACTGGTAGTTCCGCCAGTGATCGAGAAGACGGGCGGTCTCCGGCGTGACCTGCCATTGACTGGGATTGGCAAGTCGCCAGCTCTTGCCGGACGGTCGAGCTGACAGAACTCAATTCCGGTGCTAGAATCAGTGCCAAATCGGTGTGTGGAACACCGTACTAACGTCGCGGTCACCAAAGCTCATGTCTCGAGCGTGTATGAGGATGTCTCGAACAGCCAATACGTTAGCGCGAGTGTTTGAGACATCGTTCGTCCATCGTTTCAGCACCGCCGTAAGGCCGAACTGTATTCGTATTGGACGTGGATCCCTGCGTTCGTGGCCGCGAGCGTCGCGCGCGATCCGCACGCGCTGACCGCGCCGTCGTCACCCGCGGTGGCCGTGCTCTCGTTCGGCGTGATCGCGGTGGGCGGCCTCGGATGCATCTGGGGAAGGCTCGTCGCAGACCGGATCGGCCGCGCACCACTCGTGACCCGCGCGCTCGTCATCAGCGGCGCCTGCTGCGCGCTTGTCGACCTCGCCTTCGGCCGCTCGCTGTGGATTCTCGCGCCGGTCGCGCTCGTGTGGGGATTCTTCATCATCGCCGACTCCGCACAGTTCAGCGTGCTCGTCACGGAAAGTGTTCCGCCGCACGCCGTCGGAACCGCGCTCACACTGCAGATCTCGCTCGGCTTCCTCCTCACGATCGGGACGATCCAGGTGATCCCGCCGCTCGTGCGGTTCGCCGGATGGCCGTGGGCGTTCGTGCTGCTCGCCGCCGGGCCTTTGCTCGGAATCCTCTCCATCCGGCGACTAAATTGGACGGCACCCCTTCAGTGACCCTCCTATGACCGTCATCAAACAGGCCGACCTCATCCAGAGCATCCAGGACGCTCTGCAGCACATCTCGTACTTCCATCCCGTCGACTACATCAAGGCGCTCGGCGACGCGTACGAAAAGGAGCAGTCGCCCGCGGCGAAAGACGCGATCGCGCAGATTCTCACGAACTCGCGCATGTGCGCGGAGGGACACCGGCCGATCTGTCAGGACACCGGCATCGTCGTCGTATTCCTCAAGGTCGGCATGAACGTCCGATGGGAAGCCACGATGTCCGTAGAGGACATGGTGAACGAGGGCGTGCGCCGGGCCTATCTCCAGCCGGACAACGTGCTGCGCGCGTCCATCGTCTCCGATCCCGCGTTCAGCCGGAAGAACACGAAGGACAACACGCCCGCCGTCATTCACGTCGAGCTCGTGCCGGGCGACACCGTCGAAGTGAAGATTGCCGCGAAGGGCGGCGGCTCGGAGAACAAGACGAAGTTCGCGATGCTGAATCCCGGTGATTCGATCGTCGACTGGGTGCTCAAGACTGTCCCGACGATGGGAGCCGGTTGGTGCCCGCCCGGCATGCTTGGGATCGGCATCGGCGGAACGGCCGAGAAGGCGATGCTGCTCGCGAAGGAGTCGCTCATGGAACGCATCGACATGACGCAACTCAAGGCCAGGGGCGCGGCGACCCCCATCGAAAAACTCCGCGTCGAGCTGTACGAAAAAGTGAACGCGCTCGGCATCGGCGCGCAGGGACTCGGCGGACTCTCCACGGTGCTCGACGTGAAGATCCTCGACTATCCTACGCATGCCGCGTCGAAGCCGGTGGCGATCATTCCCAACTGCGCGGCCACCCGCCACGCGCACTTCACGCTGGACGGAAGCGGTGCCGCACACTTGCCGGTGCCAAGCCTCACGGACTGGCCGGCGGTGACGTGGAGACCCGACCGCAATGCGCGCCGCGTGAACCTCGACACGCTCACGCGCGAAGAGGTGACGCAGTGGAAGGCAGGCGAGCGGCTCTTGCTGAGCGGCAAGTTGCTCACCGGCCGCGATGCCGCTCATAAGCGAATCGCCGAGCTCTATGCGAGCGGCAAGGGACTGCCGCCCGGCGTGGACTTCACGAACCGGGTGATCTACTACGTGGGTCCCGTCGACCCCGTGCGCGACGAGGTGGTTGGTCCGGCCGGTCCGACGACGGCCAGCCGCATGGACGGTTTCACCGAGATGATGCTCGAGAAGACCGGCCTGGTGGCGATGATCGGCAAGGCCGAACGCGGGCCGGTGGGCCTTGAGGCTATCCGGAAGCACAGGGCGGCCTACCTGATGGCGGTCGGGGGTGCGGCCTACTTGGTTTCGAAGGCCATCCGGGCATCGCGCTGCGTGGCGTTCGAGGATCTCGGGATGGAGGCCATCTACGAATTCACGGTCGAGGACATGCCCGTGACGGTCGCGGTCGACTCCGGCGGAAGCAATGTCCATGAAACGGGGCCCGCCGAATGGCGGAAGCGAATTCGCGAGTTGCCGCTGGCAACTGTATAACCTCGGAATTCGGCCGAAATTACGGTCCCGGCACTACGGATTCGAGCCTGGACCGATTAGTTTTCTCCTCAGATAGGCCAAGCCAGAACAAAGGGTGCGCGCCAGACCGCTACGGCGGCGCCCCGGGTTACTTAAGGAGATGTCATGCGCAAGCCACGTCCCGCTTCGTACAATCCCGCCCAAGCACTCAATCTCATCGCCAACGACCGTAACGGCACGCCGCTCTCGTGCCCGTCTTGCTCGGGCGAAATCGAGAAGGATCCCGGCGACAACCCACCGCCGCCGCGCAGTCAGGTAACGCTGCGCTGCACGAATTGCGGCCGGTTTGCACGTTACATCGCCGGCGCAGCATAAGTCACCGGATCATAAGCAGATACAAGAGCGGCTCTCTTTCGAGAGCCGCTCTTTTTTCTGGCCGGCCTTTACGCCGAGAGGGGGAGCTCCATTTGGTGGCGGACGGCGGATCGCCGGTCGGACCAGGCCCGCGCCTGCGGTGCGCGGCGCCTGGGGTCGGCAGGGTCGGCTGGGTGGGCGAGTTCCGGGGAATCGGCCACGACATGTTCGCTCAGGAGTTGGGCGGTGCGATAGCGATGCTGGAGGAGCCTCAGCGGCGTGACTGACGGCGTCCCGGTTCCGGCGGCCCGGCGTTCGGCGGTCGCATCTGCCAGCGCGTCGGGCGACAGGATCCGCGCGAGCGGGTGTGCGAGCAGCCGGTCGATCTCGGAGGTGTCGCGCGCCGCGAGTGCGGCGAGCAGCGCGTCCAGGTAAGCGAGCATCGGCGTCCTCATTTGGCGTTATGTACACATTGCAACTAATACATACGCACGGTCAAGGCGTTCCGTGTCACCGTTTGGTCGCGATCCGGACCGTTCAGCCGCCGAGCAATTCGAAGCGGACGCCGCCGCGCCCGCCGCGCCCGCCGCGCCCGCCGCGCTGGCGACGGGGCGCGTAACGAAACAGCTGGGCCGGCCGGCCGCGTCCCTCGCTCTTCCACTCGTCCGTGGGTTCGACGAGGAACGCTCCCTGGAGGGCGCGGCGGAAGCTCGCCTTGTGCAGCCGCCGTCCGAGCAGGAGTTCGTAGACCGCCTGCAATTCGCTGAGCGTGAAGGTCGCGCCGAGGAGCCGGAAGGCGACCGGGGCGCGGTCCATGCGTTCGCGCAGCTGCGCGAGGGCGGCGTCGATGATGGCGCGGTGCCGCGGCGCCATGGGCGGCAGGTCGCCGGCCGGAAACCAGTGGGCGCCGGTCGAGGGCCCGAGCGCGCGCGGTCGCGTGACGCCGACGTATGCCACGGAGAGCGCGGCGCCGCCCGGATGCCGGCTCCCGTCCGCGAACGCGCCGGCCTGCGCGAGCCAGCTCGCGCGCGCGCCGGCGGCGCGGAGCGCGACGCGCGCGGCGGCGTGATCGAGCGTGTCGCGCGCGGCGGCGTGATCGAGCGTGTCGCGCGCGGCGACCGGCGCCCAGGGGAGGGTCCAGCGTTCGCGCGCCCGTTTTGATTCGTCGCGCACGAGCAGCACGGCGAGCTGGCGGTCGTGCGCCGTGCACAGGACGATGTCGACCGAATTGGTGGGAACGCCGCGCATCGGTGATAATTAGTAGCTAACTGCAACTAATGTCAAGCGACGCAAGAATCCGTCAGTGCGCGATCGTCCCCTGTTTGCTCGTGTCCACGTCGTCCTGCTGGCCGGCCTTGAACAGGAACGCCTCCATGTTCCGCGTGAGGAACTGCCGCGCCTGCGCGTCCATCACGTTCAGGCCGTAGTGGTTGATCAGCATCGTCTGCTGCTTCAGCCAGGCCGCCCAGCAGTCGCGGCACGTCCCCTCGAGGATCCGTGCGCCCATCGCGCCGGGAAACGGCGCTCGCTCGAATCCCTCCTTCTCCGCGCCGCAGCGCGCGCACTTCACTGTCGCCATTCGCCGCTACAGCTCCCGCGCGTATTCAACGCGCGCGAGTCCAAGCGCCGACAGCAGCTGGATATACATTCGGTCGATGTCCACCTCGAACCACCGGTGACTGAACGTCGCCGACTTCGGGTCGGCGTGATGATTGTTGTGCAGCTCCTCCCCGCCGAGCCAGATCGCGAAGGGCGTGATGTTCCGGCTCGCATCCTTCACGGCATGGTTGCGGTAGCCGAACGCGTGGCCGACGCCGTTCACGATCCCCGCCGCCCAGAACGGAATCCACAACAGCTGCACGCCCCACACGGCCGGACCGACGACCCAGCCGAAGAGCCAGAGGTCGATACCGAGCATCAGCGCGATGCCAAGCCAGTTCCGCGGCGCCAGCAGGTGCCGCTCGATCCAGTCGTTCGGCGTGCCGTTGCCGTACTTCTCCAGCACGCCCGGCTGCCACACGGCCTTGCGATAATAGAAAGCGCCCTTGAGGACGATGTTTCGCAACCGTTCCATCAGCGGGCTGTGCGGATCGCCCTCGCGATCCGCGAACGCATGATGCTTCCGGTGGCACGCCACCCATTCCTTCGTCTTCGTGATGTGTCCGGCGATGAGGGCAAACAACATGGGCCGCCACCATGTGCCTGCCCAACTTCCGAAATGTGGCATCCGCGGAAGGTATTAGGACGGGCGGCTTCGGGCCACCGGACGATGCCCGGCGCGCATCGCGCACCCGGTATATTCCGCGCTCGCATGAGCGCGCCCCCGATCACGCCACCGCACCATCGCCCCGACGGTCGCTTCCGCAATCCGTGGCCCGGATCCGTCGAGCACGGACTCGGCAGCATGCTGCGATGGACGATCGACCGCGCGCGGAACGGAACGCTCGGCTTTCGCGCGCACGGCACGCCGCCGAGCGCCGTCGCCTCAGGCCCGATCCTGCCGCGGTCGAATCCCGACGAATGCCGCATCACTTGGATCGGACACTCGAGCTTCCTCATTCAGGTCGGCGGCCTCAACGTGCTGACCGATCCGATGTTCTCCGAGCGGGCTTCGCCGGTGCACTTCGCCGGGCCGCGCCGCCTGGCGCCACCGGGACTCGAGCTCGACGCGCTTCCGCCGATCGACCTCGTGCTGCAATCCCACGATCACTACGACCACTTCGACACCGACACGATCCGCGTGCTCGCGCGCCGTTCCGCGTCCACGGTCTGGTGCGCGCCGCTCGGCCTCGCAGCGCGGCTCCGCGAGCTCGGCGTACGGTCGGTGACCGAGTGCGACTGGCTTGGCTCCGCGGAGCCGGTCCCCGGCGCGCGCGTCGCGTGCGTACCCGCGCGCCATTTTTCCGGCCGTTCGCTGACGGACCGCAACTCGACACTCTGGTGCGGATGGACGCTGAGCGCCGGCGCGCATCGCGTGTACTTCGTGGGCGACTCGGCGTTCCATCCGGACTTCGCGACGATCGGCAAGCGCGAGGGGCCGTTCGACGCGGTGCTCATGCCGATCGGCGCATATGATCCACGCTGGTTCATGAGCGCGGTGCATATGAATCCCGAAGAAGCCGTCGCCGCGTTCCTCGCCCTGCACTCCGCGCATCCCTCGCATCAGTCGGTGATGGCGGCGATGCATTGGGGTACCTTCGCGCTGACCGACGAGCCGGTGGACGAGCCGCCGCGGCTGGCGCGCGCGGCATGGGAGAGGGCGGCCCTGTCGCCCGACACGCTTTGGGTCTTCGCCCCTGGCGAGACGCGCGTGCTCGGCGGCTATGCCCGCGCGTCAGGCAAGGCGGGGATCTAGCCAGTCTGCCGCAATCCGCTCGATTTCTTCGTGACCGAAGTCCACGGTCACGACGTGGCCGCCGCCGGAACTCCAATACAGCGTTTTATCCGCGGAACCGATGAGAGCAAACGCCGCTTCCGCCGACGACACCGGAATGCGGTTGTCCTCACGCGACTGAACGACGAGCACCGGTTGTCGTACCAGCGGGAGTGCCGCTCGCGCGCGGCGGACTATTTTTTCGAGCTCGACCAGGAGTCGCGGTGTGGACCTTCGATACGCGATCATCTTCGCTGAGGCGTCGGGGTCGTGCACCGACCGGGAGCCGCCGCCGGGCAGATATTTCGCTCCGAGAGCGGCGACGGGCGCAANNGACGCAAGCTCGGAACGCGCCGCGCGCTCCCAGTCCGGAGCGCGTGCCGCCGCCCAGTCCTGCAGACGGCGGCCGTGTCCCGGCAGGAGCGGGACCCTCACGCTCCAGCCGCGCCCATGGAGCGCGGCCGCCATCGACGACATCGACTGCGGTGAGTCATTGTAGCCGTGCAGGAGCAGCACGGCGCCCGGTCGCGTGCCGTGCAACTGGATCGGCTGCGCGCCGGCAATGATACCTGCGGTGTCGCGCTGATACGCCGCCATGAACGCCCGTTCATCGCGTCGCGCGATCGCCCCGCGAACCCCCCACCACACCGCGGCCAGACCGACGAACCACCACGCTATGCTCATGCCGCTGCCAGGTGTTGGTCGATGCCGTGCTCGCATCGCGTCACGCCGTCGCGGACCACGCCGAGAGCGAGCTCGAGGTTCGCGGCGTCCGCGTCCGTCGGGCGCGTGCGGTGATGCAGGTGATACGCGACCGCGGCGAACTTCAGGTTTCGCCGCCGCACCCCTGAGTTCATGAGGCGCGCAACAAGCTCGGTATCCTCGCGGCCCCACCCTTCCACGTCCTCGTTGTAGCCGTTCACGCGCACGATGTCGTCACGCCAGTAGGAGATGTTGCAGCCGCGCGTGCGATGGACCGGCCCTGGTTCACCCCGCGAGAAGCGCGAGAAGAACGGCGCATGGATGCCGTTGATGCGATTGCGCACGTTCAGTGACAGCACGCCAGCGGCGCGCCGGCCCGCGGCGAACGTGCGCGCGGTCGCGGTCTCGCCGAACATCATGCGGCTTCCCTGGATGTACCAGCCCCGACGCGCGAAGCGCAGGTGCGAGCGCACGAACTCCGGATGGATCAGCATGTCGCCATCGATGGCGATGAGATACTCGCCGTTCGCGCGCGCCATCGCTTCGTTCAGGATGCGGCCCTTCCGAAAGCCGTCGTCCTCTTGCCACAGGTGACGCAGCGGCACCGGAAAGGTGGCCGCCTCGCGAGCGACGAACTCCCGCGTGTCGTCGCGCGACCCATCGTCGGCGATGAGCACCTCATCGGGCGATACCGTCTGCGCACGCACCGTCGCGAGCACCAGCGCCAGCGCTTCTTTCCAATTGTAGGTGGCGATGATGAGGCTGTTGCTCGTGTAACCCGACATCACTTCGTGTAGCCGTGCGCCGTGAGTCCCAGGAGTCCGTCGAAATCCTGCGTCGTCTTGTAGCGCTCGAAGCGTCCGTCACCGGCGACGCCCCGCGCCTTCTGCCGCAGGGCGTCCATCTCACCGGCGTGAAACGGCTTGAAG
>PMYN01000115.1:0-1137 GCA_003171215.1 Gemmatimonadota bacterium
TCTATGAAGATCGTGCGCACCGCGCCGCCGCGAAGCGTCAGCACCAGGATCAACTTCTCGCTCGTGAGCCGTACGAGTGCGAGCTTGTCGAGCACCGCCTGTTCCATCCGCGGCCCGAGCGCCACGCCGAGTTCCTGCGTCAGGACGCCGAGCGATTGCGCCGCGCGCCGAAGAATCGACTCGATCGCAAACCCGCCCGCGGAAATGTCCTGCGCGAGCTGAAAGCGCTCGACTCTTTCGAGCGGCTGCACACGCAGCAGTTCGTCCACGTACACGCGGTAGGCCTTGTCGGTGGGAATGCGCCCCGCCGATGTGTGCGGGTGAAAGAGATATCCCTTCTCCTCCAGGTCGCTCATCGTATTACGGATGGTCGCCGGCGACACGCCGAGCACGAAGCGCCGCGAAATGGTACGCGAGCCCGCGGGTTCAGCCGTTTCCACGTACGACCGGATCACCGCCTCGAGAATCTGGCGCTCGCGTTCCGTGAGCTCGGGGGACTGCATAAGTGCTAGTCTACTAATGGCTTCGAACGGTGGTCAAGGCGGTCGCGAGACTGTCCAGCCTCAGCCAGCCCTCCGCGGTCAGCGTCACCCGGTCTTTTCGAAGCACCGCCCACCCGCTCTTGCTCCACGCCGCGATCGTGTCCGTGTCGATATCCGTCACGGAGAGCCCGTTCGTCGTGCGAAGGCCGAGATAGGCATCTTCCGCGAGCACATTCTCCGCGGTGAGCTCTTCCGAGCCGCCGAGCGGGTCGGCGCCCGAAGCGACCTTAGCGCGCCAGGGCTCATATTCGCGCTCGTTCCACCGCCGCGAGATGCCATCGAACGAATGTGCGGACGGCCCGACGCCGATGTACGGCGCGCGCTGCCAGTACGACGAGTTGTGCCGGCTGGCCTTCCCGGACTTGGCGAAGTTCGAGACCTCGTAGTGGTCGAACCCGGCCGTCGCGAGGACCTTGTGCGCCCGCAGGTACTCCGACGCGTAGCGCTCCTCCGGCGCCTCCGCGACCTCGCCGCGCGCCGTCCAGCGCCCGAGCGGCGTTTGCGGCTCGACCGTCAGGCCGTAGAGCGAGATATGGTCCGGGTGCAGGGCAAGGGCCATCGACAGATCCGAGTCCCAGTTCCGCTCGAGGTCCGA
>PMYN01000115.1:1157-3665 GCA_003171215.1 Gemmatimonadota bacterium
GCCGCATCGACGTCGTGCGTCCGGTGCATCCAGGCGAGGGTCACGGCATGGAACGACTGCGCCCCCATTGACAGCCGGTTGACGCCCGCCTCCACCCACTTCGCGGCTGCCTCCGGCGTGACGTCCTCCGGATTTGCCTCCATGGTGACTTCGGCGCCTTCCTGCAGGCTTACGCCGGGGGTCGCGCGGAGACGGTCGAGAAGGTGGCGGACTCCCTCCGGCCCGAGCTTCGACGGCGTCCCGCCGCCCAGATATACCGTACTGAGTGGCTCAATCTCGGCGCCGGCAAACCGCGTCTTCAGCTCAGCGGCAATCCCATCGATGTACTCGCACACCGGAATGACACGGCGGACAGCGATGGCGAAATCGCAGTAGCTGCAACGACGGGCGCAGAAGGGGACGTGGACGTAGAGGTGCAGAAACCCGCCTTATTGGCTGGCGATATATCGAAGACTCGTGTGCAATATAGTGGACGGCAGAGAGCAGACGGCGGACGGCAGACTCAATTCCAAGCATCGAACCGAGCCGAACTTGCCGGGACCATTGTCGGCGAAGTGTTTTCTAGATAGCTACACATAACAGGCTATCAAACAATGGGTTGAGAAATCACTCGAAGTCATTCTCAACGCACTCCTGCCGTCTGCCATCCGCCCTCTGCCGTCCGCCGTCTGCCATCCGCCGTCTGTTAGGTCATTCTCATCGCCCTCCTGCCGTCGGCCATCCGCCGTCTGCCGTCTGCTACGCCATCCTCATCCTCTCGATCGCCCCGCCCGGTTGCTGGCGAACCATGCCCGTCAGCTCCAGCCTGGCGATTCCTTCCAGAACCTGCCGGACCCCAAGCCCTGCCCTCGCGGTCAGGAGCTCCACCGGAGCCGGTCCGTCGGCCAGAGCGTCCCAGACAGCGGTCTCCAAGGCACCCAGGGTGGGCCCCTCGTCCTTCCGGCCTCGGCTCAGCCCATAGAGCATCAGCGCGTCGTCGATCGAGTGGATGACCTGGGCGCCGTCGCGGAGGAGGAGGTTGGCGCCCGCGCTGCGCGGTGAGTCGATCGGCCCGGGGACGGCGGCGACCACCCTGCCGGCGTCGAGCGCCTGGGTCGCCGTATTGATCGCGCCTGACTTGTAGGGCGCCTCGACCACGATCGTCACCCTGGCCAGCCCCGCGATGATGCGGTTCCGCCTGGGGAAGCATCCCAGCACGGCCGGTGTGCCCGGTTCGTTCTCCGACACCACCAGCCCCTTCGCCGCGATCTCCGCATGCAGCCCCCGGTGCGCGGCCGGATACGGCACGTCGACGCCGGTGCCCATGACCGCGATCGTCTTCCCTCCGGCTTCCAGCACCGCCCTGTGCGCCGTGGAGTCTATCCCGCGAGCCAATCCACTGATTACCCCGATTCCGGCCGCTGTGAAGGCCTCAGCGAGGCCGGCGGCGACCCTCACGCCGTACGGGGAGGCATCCCTCGTCCCCACGATCGCAACGAGCCGGTTCGGAGCGAGAGCGAGGATCGACGCATCGCCAATCGTGAAGAGCGACTCCGGAGGCCGCTTGAGGTCGATGAGAGCCTGCGGGTACTCCTGGTCCGTCCGTTCGATCTCCCGCATGCGTCATCCCGTTTTCAGTATACGATCTCGGGCCGCAGAACCGCCGACAACTTCTTGAGCTCGAGAATCTTGTCCCACCACGCGTCTTTCAGCGCATCGAGCCCGATCCGCCCCGGCGCGGAAATCGAAAACAGGCCAAATGCCCCCGTCGTTTCGATTTCCGGCGTGTACTGCTCGCCCAGCAGGTCGAGCTTGGTGAACACCACGCAGTGCGGCTTCGCCGCGAGCTCCGCCGAGTACTGCGTGATCTCCGCGCGAAGCTGATCGTACTCCGCCTGCCAATCCAGCGCATCGATCGGAATGAGGAACGCGAGCATTCGTGTCCGNNACGACGAACGTGCGATGATCGGAGAGTTGCACCACGCCGAGGTTCGGCGAGAGTGTGGTGAACGGATAGTCCGCGATTTTCGGCCGGGCCGCGGAGATGACCGAGAGCAGCGTGCTCTTCCCCGCGTTCGGCTGTCCAACCAGTCCCACGTCGGCGATGAGCTTGAGTTCGAGCTCGAGCATGCGCTCTTGCCCTTCTTCGCCGGGCTGCCATTCGCGCGGCGATTGGTGCGTCGCCGTCGCGAAGTAGGAGTTCCCCTTTCCCCCGCGGCCGCCCTTCGCGACGAGCAGCTCTTCGCCGTCTTCGAGAATCTCGCCGATCACTTCACCCGTCTCGAGATCCTTCACGACCGTCCCCGGCGGCACCGGCATCACGATCGACGCGCCGCCGCGTCCGCTCTTGTTCGCGCCCATCCCGTGCTCGCCGCGTTCCGCTTCCCAGAAGTCGCGATACGTGTAGTCGAGGAGCGTGGCGAGGTTGGAATCACCGCGCACGGTGATGTCGCCCCCCTTCCCGCCCTCACCACCGTCCGGCCCGCCCATGGGCTCTCTCCACTCCCGACGGAATGAAGTGCACCCCGA
>PMYN01000136.1:0-2386 GCA_003171215.1 Gemmatimonadota bacterium
GTGCGCACGCTCATCGCGCGCACCGACGTGGATGCCGTCCTGATCACCGGCGGGACGGGGCTCGGCAGCAAGGACCGGACCGTGGAGGCCGTGCGGTCGCTGCTGGAAAAGGAACTTCCCGGGTTCGGGGAGATCTTTCGAGTCGTGTCGTTCCAGGAGCAGATCGGCGCCGCGGCGATACTCTCACGTGCGGTCGCCGGATCCGCGAACGGGAAGCTGGTGGTCTCGATGCCGGGGTCGAAAGCCGCCGTCGAGCTCGCTCTTACGCGGATCCTGCTGCCGGAATTGCGGCACGCGATCCGCGAATTGCGCCGCTAACCGAGCTCCAGCGACCACGTGACCGACATCTCCGGATCCATCGTGTCGCGCACCGTGCAGTAGCGCGTCACGGCCAGCTCGATCGCGCGCATCGTCTGCGTGTGGTCGATTCCCGCGCCGGTGATCTTGTACGCGAGATGTGCGCGTGTCGCGCGGCGCGGCGTCTCGCCCTTCCGTTCGGCTGTCACCGAAACGTCCATCGACGCGGGCGGCGTCTTCCGCTTCGTGAGCATCTCGACCACGTCGATGGCGGTGCACGTTCCGAGCGAGATGAGCAGCGTCTCCGGCGGGCTAGGCCCGTCCTTCGAGTGGCCGTCGATGCGAACGGTCGGGGCTCCCGCCTTTCCAGCGTCGAACGTCCACGCGCCCTTCCATTGCACGCCGACGGTCAGGTCGGCGCGCACCTCATCCGCGGTGCCGGGGCGGTCGTATTTCATGGCGTCTATCCTATCCGGGTTCCATTCTCCACCGCGTGCCCCGGGCGCAGCAGCACCACCTCGGTGGGCGACGGCATGGCGCCGAGCACGAGCACCTGGCTCGTGAATCCCGCGATGCGCCGTTCGCCGATGTTCACCACTGCGATGACCTGCGTGCCGGTGAGTTCGGCCGGTGCGTAGTGCGTCGTAATCTGCGCGCTTGACCGCTTGATCCCAAGCTCCGGCCCGAAGTCGACTTCCAGCTTGATCGACGGCTTCCTCGCCTCGGGGAATGGCTCCGCGCGCACGACGGTGCCGACGCGGATGTCGATCGCGAAAAAATCCTCAGGCGTCGGCATCGGTCAGTCGGGCTTCACGGCCGGCGGCTTCGGCGCGGCCTCGGGGAGGAGCGTGAAGCGCGCGTACTGCTCCGGACGCAGATAGAGCTTCGCCGCGTCACGGATCATCTCGCGCGTCAGCCCCTTCACGAGCTCCGGGTAGCGCAGGAAATCGCGCTGGTCGCGGTGGTCTTCGTCGGCATCCGTCATCGCGTTGAGCCACGAGGCATTCTGCTTGAGGCCGGTCTCGTGGCCGCGCAGCTGTATCTCCTTGATCTTCGTGAGATTCGAATCGCTCACGATTCCGGCCTTGATCTCGTCGAACACCTTGAAGACGGCGGCGACGAGCTCGTCCACACGCTCCGGCGAAGACCCGAACTCGACGCTGAGGTTGTAGTGCTCGTACGGAATGTTGCTGCACGAGCCGCCGGCGCTCGCGCCGTACGTGCCGCCCTTCTCCCCGCGAAGCACCTCGCGCAGGCGGATGTTGAGCAGCTCCGTCAGCGCGTCGAGCGCGTAACGGCTCTCGAAACTGTACGTGCAGCTGCCGCTGAAGATCAGCGAGGTGGCGGCCTTGGGCTCCACGCCCTTCCGGACGGTCTTCTGGATCACGCCGGCCGGCGGCCGAATCCCATGGTCCTTGACCCGCTCACTCCTGTTCAGCGACGGCAGCGACGCGAGGTACTGCTCCACCAACGGCCGGACCGAGTCGGGCTTGAAGCTGCCCACGAGGAAGAAGGTGAAGCCGCTCGCGTCGGCGAACCGGTCGCGATAGATGTCGTACGCGCGCCGCAGGTCCACCGAGTCGAGCAACTCCGCCGAGAGCAGGTGTACGCGCGGATGGTGCTGCGCCATCGTGGCCTCGACGGTGTCGCTGAACACGGCTTCGGGGTCGTTCTTGCTGTTCGCGAGCATCGCGCGCATCTGCGCCTTGAACGCGAGATAGGCGCTGGTATCGACGCGCGGCGCCGTCATGCGCAGCCACGCGAGCTGGAACATCGCTTCCATGTCCTGCACCGACGCGGTGCCGCGCAGGCCCTCGCCGTTCCCGTCTATGCCGGCCGCGACGTTCACTTTCTTTCCCGCGAGTTTCTTGCCGAGCGCGATCGCGTTGAACGATCCGACTCCGCTGCGCGACATCACCACCGAGCTCAGGTCGGCGTCGATCACGTCCGCGTCGGGCACGATCGATTCCCCGCCCGGCGATCGCGCCGCGAAGAGCAGCTCGTCGGCCTTGAAGTCCGTCGGCTTGAGCAGGACCTTCGCGCCGTTGGACAGCGTCCACTCCGTGATTCCCGTCTCGGGCAGCGCGCG
>PMYN01000136.1:2442-17241 GCA_003171215.1 Gemmatimonadota bacterium
TCCGCCGCGGCGACGAGCACCACGCGGTTCTTTTCGCCGAACGATGTCTTCGAGAGCGCGTTGACCTCGCCGACGGTGATCGTCGGGGCGAGCGACTTCGCGAGCGGCTCCTCCTTCTCGATCCCGATGATCGGCGTGCCCCAGAGCGTGCTGCTCACGTATTCGTCGACGAACTGCGAGCTGTTCGTCTTGTCGCGCTCCGCGTACTGCTGCTCCATCGAGCGGAGGAGATTGGTGCGCTGGCGGTCGAGCTCGGTCTGCGTGAATCCGAATCGCGAGATGCGTTCCGCCTCTGCGAGCAGCGCCTCGGCGGCCTTCTCGAACCCGCTCTCCTTCACGCCGGCGAAGAGCTGGTAGGCGTCCTTCGTTCGCACGAAGCTGCCGCGACCGCCCTGCGCGAACGCAAAGGGCGCGTCGGCGCGCTGTGAAATCTCGGAAAAGCGGGCGTTCACCATCCCGTCGTAGAACGACGACACCAGCGTGCGGCGGAAATCCGCGATCGTGTGCACGCTGTCGCGCGGCTTGAGCCAGAGGAGGCCGACCGAGGCGAGCGGATATTCCTTGTCGGTCTCAATCGAGACGAGCGTCTGGTCGTGATCGGGCACCGCGGCGTACTCGCGCGGCCGCGGCGCCTTGGGGCCCGGAATGGCGGCGAACCGCTGCTTGATCGACGCCTCCATCTGCGTTGGATCGAAATCGCCGACGGCGATGACCGTCATGAGGTCGGGGCGATACCAGTCGCGATAGAACTTCACGGCGAGACTGTCCGCGAAGCTCTCGAGGTTTTCCTTCGTCCCGATCGGCACGCGCAGGGCGTACTTCGACCCCTGCAGCATCACGGGGAACTGGCGGTACTGCACGCGCGTGGACGCGTCGCGTCCGGTGCGCCACTCCTCGATGACGACGCCGCGTTCCTTCTTCATTTCGGCCGCGTCGAACGTCGTCGCGCCGCTCGCCCAGTCCTGCAGGATGTCGAGCGCCGAGTTCACCAGTCGCGCCGTGTCCGTCGGAATCGTGAGCATGTAGACGGTTTCATCGAACGACGTGTACGCGTTCAGGTCCGCGCCGAATCGCATGCCCACGCGCTCGAGGTAGTTCACGATGTCCTGCTTGGGGAACCGTTTCGTGCCGTCGAACATCATGTGCTCGACGAAATGCGCGAGCCCCCGCTGGGCGTCGTCCTCGAGAATCGAGCCCGCGTTCACCACCAGCCTCAGCTCCGCGCGTTTCTCGGGCTTCAGGTTGCGGCGGATGATGTAGTGAAGGCCGTTCGGGAACTGGCCCCGCACCACGTGGGCGTCGGTGGGGAGCGGAGCGCTCAGGTCTTGCGCGTTCGCCGAGGAGGCGAGAGTGGCGATTGCGAGGATGGCCAGGAAACGATGCATGGGCACGGTGGAGATGAGAGGTGGGCGAAAACTAGCTGAGTCCAGCTGGTGGTGCCCCGGCCGTTGGACACAATTCACGCCGCTTGACGTGCTAGGTTCAGGAGTATTACCGCTTGATGCGGGATGCGGGGCAGGATTCGGAATCCGGAATTTCGACCCGATGCAGGGTGCGGAAGAGGAATCCGGATACACGGATAAGACATGAGTGGCGAGATGGATTCCGGATTTGGGAGAAGATGTGAGTTCTCGCCGCTCGCCCCTTCGTTCCCGTACCCGCATTCCTCTTCCGGACTCTGCATCGGGTCGAAATTCCGCATTCCGCATCCAAACTCACTTCTCCTCTCTTCTCCGTATATCCGGATTCCTCTTCCGCACCCTGCATCGGGTCGAAATTCCGCATTCCGCATCCAACCCCGCATCCCGAATTGACTCAAACCCCCGAAATGGAGCCCTATTCCCGCCACGTGCTCGTCTGCACCGGCGGCTTCTGCTCTCCCGACCACCGCGGCCGCGCGCTGTACAGCAGGCTTGCGGGGCTGCTCCAACGCGAGGGGCTCCTCTTCGGCCCCACACGGGTCAAACGGTCCGAAGCCCCGTGTCTCGGCGTGTGCAGTTCAGGACCCATAGTGGCGGTCTATCCCGAGGGGATCTGGTACTCGAATGTCACCCCGGCACTTCTCGAACGCATCGTGGTTGAACACCTTCGAGACGGAAAAGTGGTCGCCGAGGCTGTCTTTCACCGTCTGGAAAGGTGAGCCTGCGTCTTGCGCCGGAGGGGCGCGGGCGTGAATTTCGCTGATCGACCGGTAGCCCCGGATTCAGGAACGCCGATGTCCGAAATACTCTACGAGCGAACGATGCCCCAGGGGCACGTGGTGCGAATCCGGCGGCTGACGCCGGATGGCACCGCGCCCATGCGGGCGGTGATCGAAATCGATCGCCGCGCCGGGAGTCCTCGCACGTCGGGTGGCGGCGGTCATCCACCGGCCCTCATGGCCGTGGAAGGCGAGAACGAACCGGATGTCGTGGCTTCGCTCCTTCCGTTCGTGCAGGACGACGCGTCCGTCGCGAGACTCCTCGCGCAGCGCGGCGTGCGGTGACCTCGCCGCTCAATCCGCGCCGGCTGATGCTGGGCGCCGCCAAGAAATTCCTGCTCGATACTCCCGCCCCGAAGCCAGGCCCGCCCGCTTCCGCCCGCTTCGAGCCGCCACGACTCACTGCAGACATTCTGGAGAACAAAAGCATGTCCCGATCCCGCGATCGCATTCTCGCCAACCTCGATGAGATGTACCGCGAGGCGTTCGAACGTTCCAAGGCCACGGGCGACGATGCGCAGATGGCGTCGCTCGACTTCGCCTACCGCCGCGAACAGCTCTACTTCGAGATCCTGCTGGACGTCCGCGACGCGATCGAGCGCCAGTAGGGTGTCGGCCACCGCCCGCCACGGCGCGCCGGCGTGCAGCTGATTCCGCTCGTCCTCGTGCTGCTCGCGGGCTCCGCGGCGGCCTGGTGGGTGCTGCGTTCGCGAGCCCGCCTCAGCGCGCGCGTCGCCGAGGAAGCGGAAGCACGATGGAGGCTCGAGGAACTGCAGGGTCGGCTGCTCGAGCGCACCGTCGAGCTCGAGGACGCGAACGAGCATCTCGAGCGTGAGATCGAGGAGCGCCGCAAGATGGAACTCGCGCTCCGCGAGAGCGAGGAACGCTACGCCCTCGCTGCGCGCGGTGCGAACGACGGGCTTTGGGACTGGAATCTCGTCGCCGGCGAGGTCTACCTCTCCGAACGCTGGCGGGAGATGGTCGGCGTGGTGGACCGGTCGCTCTCGCTGAGCCCCGAAGAGTGGTTCAGCCGCGTGCACCTCAGCGACCTGCCGCAGCTCAAGGTGGATATCGCCGCTCAGGCCGCCGGTTCGCGGTCTCACTTCCACAGCGAGCACCGCCTCCGCCACAGCGAGGGATTCTTCATCTGGGTGCTCTGCCGCGGCATCGTCGTGCGCGACGACGAAGGGCGCGCCCTGCGCATCGCCGGCTCGATGACCGACATCACCGCACGAAAGGACCTCGAGGAGCGCCTGCGCCGCGAGGCGCAGTTCGACTCCCTGACGACGTTGCCGAACCGCAGTTATGCAACGGACCTCCTGCGGCGAGCGATAGCCCGCGCCAAGCGCAACCGCGAGCAGCAGTTCGGCGTGCTCTTCCTCGACTGCGACCGTTTCAAGGTCGTCAACGACTCGCTCGGCCATCACGCGGGCGATTCGCTGCTTCGTCTCGTCGCGGGCCGCCTCAACGGCTGCGTGCGGCCCGGCGACGTCGTCGCGCGGCTTGGTGGCGACGAGTTCGTCGTGATCCTCGAGGGCGTCAAGGACGAGGCCGAGGCGATCACCGTTGCCGAGCGCATCCAGCATTCCCTCGCGCAGCCATTCTACCTCGACGGCCGCGAACTCTTCATGTCGGTCAGCGTCGGCATCGCGATGAGCCAGCCCGGCGTGGAACGTCCTGAGGACTACCTGCGCGACGCCGACCTCGCGATGTACCGGGCGAAGCTGCGCGGGCGCGCGAGGCACGAGGTGTTCCGCGCGGACATGCGTGCCGGCGCGGTCTTGCAGATGTCGCTCGAAAACGACCTACGGCACTCGATGGACCGCGGGGAGCTGCGCGTCATGTACCAGCCGATCTGGTCGCTCGCGTCGGGCCGCATCGTGGGGTTCGAGGCGCTCGTTCGATGGGATCACCCGACGCACGGCGCGATGCAGCCCGCCGATTTCATACCGATCGCGGAAGAGACGGGGCTGATCCTTCCGCTCGGCGAATGGGTGCTGCGCCAGGCGGCGCAGCGGCTCGCGCACTGGAACACGAAGGTCGTCGCCGACGATCCGATCTGGGTGAGCGTCAACGTCGCCGCGCGGCAGCTCACGCACCCGGGCCTGGTTGAAATCGTGAAGAACGCGATCGCCGAAACCGGAATCGAGGCGTCGCGCCTGAAGCTCGAGATCACGGAGTCGATGATCATGGCCGACGCCGTCGCGGCGGTCGGCGCGCTCGAGCAGCTCAAGACGCTCGGCATTCACCTGCTGATGGACGATTTCGGCACGGGGCACGCGTCACTCAGCTATCTGCACCGCCTTCCGATCTCGACCATCAAGATCGATCGCTACTTCGTGGGCCGCATCGACTCGAACAGCGAGTGCCTCGAGATCGTGCGCACGATCCTCAGTCTCTCGCGCAGTCTCTCGATGGACGTGGTCGCCGAGGGCGTCGAGAACGGCGCGCAGCGCGAGGTGCTGCAGTCACTCGGCTGCGAGTATGTGCAGGGGTATCTGCTCTCGCCGCCGCTCGATGCGGATGCGGCCGAGAGACTGCTGCTTACCAATCGGGCGGTGGAATCCGCAGCGTCGCGCTAACTGACTACTTGGAGTTGTCGGTAATCGCAACGAAGGGTGTGAGTTAACAGTCCTTGGTAGTTTGTAATGACCAAGAGGCGACGGGACAGGTCGAGCGCGCGATTTCGCGCACCGACCTGTCCCGTCGCGGTTGGTTCGAAACTCTTAATCCGACGACCGTTAACTAATTCCCTTTGTTGCGATAACTGAGAGCCGATAACAGTCGGTCAGTCGTTCGGTCGGGCAGTTAGAAGGAAGCGATCTCCTCGTACGCCTTCACGAACGTCGAAACCTGCGGCAGGATCGCATCCTCGAGTTGAGGAGCGTATCCCACAAACGTATCGGTCGAAGCCACCCGCCTCACCGGCGCGTCGAGCCAGGCGAAGCACTCGTCGGCAATGGATGCGGAAATTTCGGAACCGTATCCCCAGGAAAGGGAATCTTCGTACGCGACGATCACGCGGCCGGTCTTCTTCACGCTCGCGAACACCGTCTCGCGATCCCACGGCGACAGCGTGCGCAGGTCGATCACCTCGACGTCGATCCCGCGCTCCGCCACCTCGCGTGCGGCCACGAGCGCCCGCTGAACCGTCGCACCGTACGTCACCAGCGTGACCTGCGCTCCCTCGCGAACAACCTTCGCCTTGCCGAACGGAATCATGAAGTTCGGGCCCGGATAGGCCGACTTGTTGTACGTCTGGCGGTACAGGTGCTTGTGCTCGAGGAAGATCACCGGATCGTCGCAGCGGATCGCGGTGCGGAGCAGTCCGTTCGCGTCGAGCGCGCTCGACGGGCAGACCACGCGCAGGCCGGGGCAGTGTGTGAACAGCGACGCGCCCGTCTGCGAATGGTAGATCGCGCCGCGGATGTAGCCGCCGTACGTCGTACGCACGACGACCGCGGTGGAGAACGCGTTGTTGGAACGCCAGCGCATGGTCGCGAGTTCGTCGCGCAGCTGCATGTACGCGGGCCAGATGTAGTCGAAGAACTGGACCTCGACGACCGGCTTGAACCCGCGCGCCGCCAGCCCGATCGCGCGGCCGACGATGTTGGCCTCCGCGAGCGGCGTGTTGTAGACACGTGTGCTGCCGAACTCCTTCTGCAGCCCCCACGTGACCTTGAACACGCCGCCCTTGCCCTTGACCTTGCCGAGGTGCTCGTCGCGCGACACGTCGGCGACGTCCTCGCCGAACATCAGGATCTTCGGGTCGCGGCGCATCTCGTCCTTCATGCACGAGTTGAGCAGGTCCACCATCGTCGTGGGCTCGCCCGCGAACTGCGGATCGTCCTCGGTGTCGAACTGCTCGCTCGTCGGATCGACGTCCGGCGAGTAGACGGCGAAGTGGACCGTGCTCGCGGCGGGCTGCGGCTGTGAGAGCGCGTCGTCCGTGGCGGCGAGCACCTCGGCGTCCACGTCGTCGCGGAGCTTCGCGAGGTCGGCGTCGGTCGCGTAGCCTTCCTCGATGAGCCAGCGCGGGTAGGTCGTGAGGGGATCGCGCGCGGCGTCGGCGTCGCGCTCCGAGGCAGGACGGTACATCACCTCGTCGTCCGAGAGCGAATGCGAGTATGGGCGAATGACCTTCGCGTGGACGAGCGCGGGGCCTTTCCGCGCCCGCGCGTAGTCGATCGCCTTCTTCATCACGTCGTACGACGCGAGCAGATCGCAGCCGTCAACCGTCTGCACGTAGAGCCCGGGGAACGACTTGACCAGCTCGGAGATCGAGCCGCCTGCCGTGTTGACCTCGACGGGAACGGAGATCGCGTAGCCGTTGTCCTCGACGAGATACACGATCGGGAGCTTGAGATTCGAGGCGGTGTTCAGCGACTCCCAGAACTCGCCCTCGCTCGTGGTGCCGTCGCCCGTGGTGCAGAGCACGACCTCGTCGCTGTGGAATCCTTCGGTGATGCCGTTCTGTTTTGCCCGCAGCGTCGCTTCCGCGTTGCCCACGGCCTGCAGAAACTGCGTGCCGGTCGGCGACGACATCGTGACGATGTTGAGCTTCTTGTGGCCCCAGTGCGACGGCATCTGGCGGCCGCCGGAGTTCGGATCGACGGCGGCGCCGACGGCGGAATACAGCATTTCCGCCGCGGTCATCCCCATCTGCAGGCAGAACGCGCGGTCGCGGTAGTAGAGGTAGGACCAGTCGTAGCCGGGCTTCAGGAGCATCCCGGCCGCCGTGGTGACCGCTTCGTGCCCGGCGCTCGAGATCTGGAAGAAGATCTTGTTCTGGCGCTTGAGCCCGATCTCCTTGTCGTCCAGCCGGCGCGACAGGAGCATGTTGCGATATGCCGCGACGAGCTGGTCGCGGGAGAGGCCGTGCGTGGCGCTGCGCGCCTTGGATGTCGTCGCCATAGCAACCATTATAAGGGATTGCCGCCGACATTTCACGGAGCGTTTCACCCGATGCGCATCAAGCTGCTCTTGAGTTCCTGCTTTCTCGCCGTTGGGTTTCTCGCGATCGCGCTGCGCGGCACGTGGGGAAGCGGAATGGCGGAAGACGGCACGCGATTCGACGTGTCGCTGCACGGCGTGTCGCACGTGCTGCATCCGAAGGTCCGGCGCTCGGCGAGCAAGGACTGCACCTATCTGACCGGCAAGGGCGCGGTGGAGTACTGCGCGCCGTCGTCCGAAGGCGACGCACCGTTCTCCATGCTGTGCTCCGTCTTTCCGCTGATCCTGTCGGGCCTCGTGCTCGCGGGCGCGTCGGGGCTGGTCACGTACGTCTCGCCGTATCGCGCGAAAGGGACTTCGGCGGCGCTCGCAGCGGCCGGCCTCGCGGCGGTGTCCATCGGGACCGTGGTCGCGCAGCTGTCGATGCAGCGCGCGCTCAAGGTGTTCGACGAGATTCCGCTGTACTTCGGCGGATTCGCGTTCACATCCGTGTGGATCGCGATGGTCCTCCTGTTCTTCGCGGCCGCGCTGTCGACGACGAGCACGATGCTGCGCCACGAGTAGCGGATGCACGGCGTTCCGGCCCCCTCTTGCGCCGCACGTGTTACCAGGCAACTTTTTCGTTCGTCAGTTTGAGGAACGCGTGACGCGCGGACGGACACCCGGCGTTGCGCCCTTCGGAGGCTCATGGCAGCAACGCCAGGACCCAACCTCCAGCGTCTATCGCCACGATCGCGACCCGCGATCGTCGGCTGGAGTCTCCGCCCCATAACCGTCACCCCGCCCGGGATTCGTGTCCCGATGCGGGGTGTCGTCTTTTACGGCGAGGTGTCATGTCTCACCGGAGCGTCTACCGCGTCGCACTGCCCCGTGCACCCCGTGGTCTGGCCCGCCATCACCGTAGAGTGCTCGCTCAACACCACAAGCGGCACGTCAAGCGTGCGACTTTCCGTGATTGCGGGAGGCGCTGTGTCTACTGCGGTACGTCCCTTGGGCTAGAGGACGCGACGCTCGACCACGTCTTTCCGCTCTCGAAGGGCGGCAACCACGCGGCGGGCAACCTGGTCGCGGCGTGCTCGGCCTGCAACCAGCTGAAGGGAGCGATGCTGCCGACGGAATTCTTCGCGCGCTACCCGTGGGCGGGCGCAAACTTCATGCGCTACGCGCGTGCCGTGCACCGGACGCTGAAGCGCGGGGCTCGGAGGGCAGTGAGCCTGGCATACGCTGAGGCGGCATAGGGACTAGACGGCGAGTCGACGGTAATTGGTCGTTGGTCTTTGGTGATTGGCCAACGACCGCACCCGATCGTCTGCCGTCTGCCGTCCGCCGTCCGTCATCTGCTCTTTCATGAGCATGACCTTCTTCCGCTCTATGCCCCAGGCGTAGCCGCCGAGCTCTCCTGTCGACCGGATCACGCGGTGACATGGGATGAGCCAGCTCACGGGATTGCTTCCCACGGCGCTGCCCACGGCGCGTGATGCGCCGGGCGAGTGCAATGACTCGGCAATGTCACCATAGGTTGTGACGCCGCCATCGGGAATCCGCAGCAGCGCTTCCCACACCTTCAACTGAAAGTTCGTCCCCTTGATGTGCAACGAGAGTGGCGGGAGTTTCGCGCGGCCGCCGATCGGGAACGCCCTCGCGACCGCCTGGCGCGTCGCATCCTGATCGGCGCGAAGATCCGCGCGCGGCCAGTCGTGACGCAGGCGCTCGAGCGCTTCGCGGCGCGTCACGGGATGCACGAATGCGAGGTGGCAGACGCCGCGCGGCGTGATCGCGATGAGGCACTCGCCGAACGGCGACGGGTGGAATCCGAACTTCACCACGAGACCTTCGCCCGCCTTCTGGTACTCGCCCGGCGACACGGCCTCGGCATTCACGATCAGGTCGTGCAGTCGCGACGATCCGGAGAGCCCGGCCTCGTAGCTCGCATCGAGCACGCTGCGGTTCTCACGCAGCAGGCGCTTCACCACCTGCGCGGTCCGATGCTGGAGGAAACGCTTCGGGCTGATCCCCGCCCAGCGCGTGAACATCCGCTGGAAGTGCGCGGGGCTGAGTCCCACGTGCTTCGCGACGTCGCCGAGCTCGGGCTGCTCGGCGCGGTTCGCGTCGAGATAGCGAATCGCCTTTTCGATCTTCGAGTAATCGGCGTTCATGGTGTCGGCAGGCATCGTTGTGTCCGTGTGGTGGTGACGCCTGCTATTTACCGCGATCCTTCACACCGTTCAATCCGATTCGTGCGGTCCCGGAACCTCTAGTAATCGACGGGCCGGAGATACGATTCGCCGATCGCGGCGCCACTGATCATCGCCACCGTCGGCAGCTTTCGCTTCCAGTGCGTGCCATCGAGGCGCTTGCGCACGATCTCCACTTCGGCGGCGTTGAATCCGCGGCCGGCGAGATCTGCGGCGGTGTAGCCGTTCAGCAGCCAGTTCAGAATCACGTCGGCCTTGGCGTAGCTGATCCCGAAGTCGCCTTCGTCCGTCTGCCCGGAAACGAGATCGGCGGAGGCCGGCTTCTCGATGATTTCCAGCGGCACGTCAAGATGGCGCGCGAGCGCCCAGAGCTGAGTCTTGAAGAGATCGCCGATGGGATTCACCGGCGGCGAATCGTCCGCGTGCCAAGTGAAGTAGCCAAGAAGCCGTTCGCTCTTGTTGCCGGTGCCGAGCGGGAGCGCGTGATGCTTGGCGCTCAGATCGAAGAGCGCGATCATTCGCACGCGCGCCATGACGTTTCCGCGGCGGGCGGCGTCGGCGTCGGGCTCCTGCTGGAGGTAGCCGTCGACGGCGGCGCTGATGTCGAGCGTGCGCGATTCGATCCCGAGGGCGTCGATGACGCGCTTGGCGTGCGTGAGCGAGTCGGCGCTCGACGTGCGGTAGGGCATCCGGACGCCGATCACGTTCTTCGGGCCGAGGGCGCGGGCGGCGAGCGTCGCGACGACCGCGGAATCGACGCCGCCGGACACGCCGACGACGGCTTTTTGGAAACCGCGTCTGTCGAACTCGTCCTTCAGGAACGCGACGAGCCAGGATTCGAGCAGGGCGGCGTCGATTTCGAGCGGAGGAGGCGCGCCGCGGGAGAGATCGCCGCCGGCGACTACTGACAGCGTCGATGGGAGAGTCGTGGCGACATTGACCGACGACTTCGGGTAATAAATCGTTGGTCGTTGGTCATTGGTGCTTGGCGAACTGCCATCCAGCGACCGCTCCAGCTCCAGCTTCAGCTTCGGCAGCATCGTGCGCATGTCGGACAACAACGGCGAGTCGGCGCGCGCTTTCGTGATGTCGTCGAGATCCACGCTCGCGGTGAGCAGCGACTCCTCGAACGCCGGCGCCTTCGCGCGCGTGTCGCCGCGGGGGCCGATCACGAGCGAACCGCCCTGGAACATGCGGCCGCCCTCGCTGCCGACGAGACTGCCGAGCGTCACGAACACGCCGTGCTCTTCGGCGATGTCGCGGATCAGCCGGTCCCAGCGCGCGACGCTGCCCGGAACGGAGGCGCCGTCGGTGCGCTCGAAGGCGCCCCGCGCGGGAGAGGCCGATGAGACGAACACCACGTGCGCGCCGTCGAGCGCGGCAATCAACCCGGTGAGCGAGTGCCACGCATCTTCGCACACCAGCATCGCCGCGCGTCCCCAGGGCGCGTCGAACGCGCGAATCGAATATCCGCGCTCCACGAACCGCTCTTCGTCGAAGAGGCCGTACGTCGGAAGGAATGTCTTCCGGTGAATGTGCAGGATCTCGGCGGTGCTTCCGCAGCGCACGTAGGCCATGCTGTTGTGCAGGTCGCCCTCGCGCTTCTCGTAGAATCCGATCACGGCGTCGATCGGCGGGCCCTGGTACGCCGCCGCGATTCCAGCGGCCAGCTCCGCGGCGCTCAGCGCCATCTCGCGCACGCCGCCCTCCACGAAGTACCCGGAGAGCGCGGTCTCGGGAAACTGCACCACGTGCGGCCGCGGCTCGAGCGCGGCCGCTTGCGCGAGCACCTCGCCCACGCGGCGAAGGTTGCCCTGAACGTCCCCCTTCCGCGGGCGGAACTGGGCTATGGCGATGTGCAGAAGCGGCATCGCCCTAAAGTTCGCACGGTCGACCCGTGACGGGCAACGCCGCCCGGGGTACAATACACGAGATGCGCCTTCGTGCCGCCCTGAAATTCCGTCTCGTAGCCGTCGCCGCCTTTGTCGCGGCCGGCCCGGGCGGGGCGCGCGCGCAAGTCCAGCCGGCGGCGCCAAAGGCTCCCAGGAGCACCGGGCAGGCGTGGCAGATCGTCACGCCGCCGCAGTCCTCGCTGGTCTATGCGCGCGACGGCTCCCTCATCGGCGAGATCGGATCGGAATGGCGCACGAGCGTCTCCATCCGCACGCTGCCCAAGTACGTGGGCGAAGCGTTCATTGCCGTGGAGGACAAGCGATTCTACCAGCACAACGGCGTGGACGTGGTGGGCATCGCAGGCGCCATCAAGGACGACCTCCTCGGCGCGTCGCGCGGCGCGAGCACCATCACGCAGCTGCTCGTCGGCAACATGCACCCGGACCTCATCGACCGCCGCGACAAGTCACTGTCGCGCAAGCTGCATGAGCAGAGCGCGGCGCGGGAGATGGAGCGCCATTACAACAAGGAGCAGATCCTCGAGGCGTTCCTGAACCAGATCAGCTTCGGGCACGGCTGGTACGGCATCGAGTCCGCGGCACGCCACTATTTCGGAAAGTCGGCGGCCCAGTTGACGATCGCCGAGGCCGCGACGCTCGCCGCGATGCCGAAGGGGCCGGCGGTCTACGATCCCGCGAAATTTCCCGATCGCGCGAAGAATCGCCGTGACGCGATTCTCGGATTGATGGCGGAGCAGAAGTACATCACGCCTGGCGAGGCGGCCGCGGCAAGGGCCGAACTGGTGCGCACCGCGCCCAACGGCGGACTCTCCGCGCCGTCACCGTATTTCATCGATGTGGTGCGCGTGCAGGCCGAGCGAGCGGGCGTCGCCGTTTCGACGGGCGGATACCGCATTTACACGACGCTCGATCCCGCGCTGCAGCGCGCCGCCGTGCAAGCGCTGGCCGAGGGAACCGCCGAGGTCGAACGCCGTCCCGGCTACCACCATCCGACCTACGCGTCGCACGCCAAGGGAAGCACGGAGTATCTGCAGGGCGCGGTCGTCGCGATCGATCCCTCCTCCGGCGACGTGAAAGCGCTCGTCGGCGGACGCAACTATCAGGAGTCGCCGTTCAATCGCGCCGTGAGCGGCCTGCGGCAGCCGGGTTCGAGCTTCAAGCCGTTCGTCTACGCGCGCGCCCTCATGGATTCGTTGCCGCCGAACGCGATCGTCGGCGACACCGCGATCGACGTTCGCTACGACCAGCAGTCGTACCGTCCGAGGAACTCCGACGACAAGTTCATGGGGAACATCACCCTGCGCGAGGCGATCACCTTCTCGCGCAATCCCGTCGCCGTCCAGCTCTGGATGAAGTACGGCGCCGACTCGATCATCGCGCTCGCCCGGCGATTCGGCATCACCACGCCGATCTCGCCGTATCCCGCCAGCGCGATCGGCGCGTCGGAAGTGCAGCCGCTCGAATTCATCGCGGCGTATACGGCGTTCGACAACCTCGGCACGCCGATGGTGCCGCGCTTCGTCTATCGCGTCGACGATCGCTCCGGCAAGACGCTCTGGAGCCAGGGCATGGCCTCGCTCGCGCCGGCGCTGGATCCGCAGGTCGCGTTCATTCTCCGCGACATGATGCGCGACGTCGTCGAGCGCGGCACGGCAACGCCGGTGCGCCGCTACCTGCCGCCGAGCGTACCCGTCGCGGGCAAGACGGGCACCACAGACGACAACACCGATGTGTGGTTCGTGGGAGTCACGCCTGATATCGTGGCAGGAGTCTGGCTCGGGTTCGACAAGCCGAGGTCGATCGCCGAACATGGCGTGGCCGGAGGGTCGCTGGCCGCGCCGGTGTTCGCGCGGATGCTTGCGCAGGCAGGATATACGCACCCTGGCTCAATCTGGGAGGCGCCGTCAGGCTTGGTCACCGCCGAGCTCGACCGCCGCACCGGAAAGCTCGCGGACGCGTCGACTCCTGCCGAACGCCGTTATACCGAGTACTTTCTTGCGGGCACCGAGCCTGGCGCGCTTCGGGTCGATGTGCGCCGGTTGTTCGTCCTTGGCCCGATCATGTTCTAGGAGTGTCGATGCAATTCACGTGGGTACAGAAGCTCTCCATCGGAACCGGTGCGGCGCTCGGACTCCTGGCGCTGATGGGCTTCGTCTCGTACGTGAGCATCCACCAGATGATCGGCAGCCAGCACGCGGTCGCCGCGACCAACCAGAACATCGCGCGTCTCGACGTGGTGGTTGCCCGCACGGTCGACGCCGAGAACGCGCAGCGCGGCTTCGTCACGACGGCCGACGAGCAGTACCTCGAACCGCTCAACGCGGCATTAAGCGATGTCGAAGACGCGATTCAGGGCTTGGTGAAGGCGACCGAGGACGATCCCGACCAGCGCCGCAATCTCGACAATCTCGCACCCATGGTCTCGAAGCGGTTCAAGGAAATCAACTCCGTCATCGCCATGCGCAAGCGCGCGGGCCTCGATTCCGCCGTGGCGGCGCTCAAGGGTCAGAGCGCCGTGCGCGGGCGAGACGGCATCGGTCCCATCGCCACGAAGATGCGCGACGAAGAACTGCGAGTGCTCGGAGAGCGCACGCGCGCGATGACCAGCACCGGCGACACGGCGCTCCGCGTGATTCTCGGCGGTTCGGTTTTCGCGCTCATTCTCGCGTTGTTCGCGCTGCAGCCGCTGCGTCCGAGCGTGGAGCGCCGTCTCACGCAGCGGCTCTCGCAAGTGCTCGTCGCGCCGCTTCCCGAGCTTCAGCTGACGATGACCGAGGCGGCGCGCCACGCGGGCGACCGGCTCGTGCGCCTGCAGCAGGTGATCGCCGCGCTGAACGGCCCCGCGACCAAGTCGGACGTCGCACACGCGCTGCTCACGCGCGGCGCACCGCCGCTCGTGGCCAGCCTCGGCCTCGTGGCCGTCGGCAATGCGTCGTCGCTGACGGTCCTCCGCGCGCTCGGCGACATCGTGCCTCATCTCGCGGTCGGATCGGCGGTGCCCTCGAATCTCGTCGCGCCGCTCGCGGAATCGCTCCGCACGCGCGAGCCGGTGGTGGTCGAGTCGCGCGCGGAACGCTCGGCACGCTTTCCGTCGCTCGCGAGATTCTCGGAGACCGGCACCTCCGATGGGGCGTTCGTCGCGGTGCCGCTCGTGGAGGACGACAACTCGTACGGTGCGCTGCTGCTCGCCTTCGCCGACAATCGGGTCTTCAGCGACGACGAGCGCGCGTATCTCGCGACGCTCGGACGGCTCGGCGGGCAGGCCATCGCGCGGGCAGGGGCGTTCGAGCCGGGGGCATAACCGCCGAGCAGTTCACGGCTTTCGGTTGTCGCAACAAAGGGGATGAGTTAATGGTCTTTCTTCTTGGTTTCGAGAGAACGGCGACGGGACCGGTCGGTGCGCGGAATGAACTGCGCTCGACCTGTCCCGTCGCCGTTTTTTCAATACCAACACCCGTTGGCCGTTAATTCATCCCCTTTGTTGCGATAATTCACTGCCGTCAACAGCAGTGCAGTCCTAGCCCGGATTTCTCACGAG
>PMYN01000069.1 GCA_003171215.1 Gemmatimonadota bacterium
GTGGCCGCGCTCGCGGCCGTGGGAGGCACCGCCGGCGCGATGCCCGTGCACTTCATGAACGCGATCGCCGTGCGGGACGAGATGGCGACCTATCCGTTCCCGGCCGCCGACGGTGTCTATATCGACGGCAAGAAGGAAGTCATCGTCTCCCGCNNNNCAGTACAAGCCCGACGGCACGTTCATCGACGGCCGCGCGACGCGCTCGATGGACCGCTTCGCCGTGGCGCACGAGGGCGGCAACCTCGTCGTGAACCTCGACAAGGTGTTCGAGCAGGATCGCGACGCGGCCGGGTGGAAATCGGCGGTGGTGGCGGTGTAAAGAGAGAAGAGGCAACTACAACTTCTTACCACGGATCTGCACGGAAGAACTGCTGGCTGGATTGTAAAAACCTGATCAAGCTTCTTGGGGGAACCGCTCTCGTTTCAGCGAGTGCAGTTCCCCCAGGAGTTTTATCCGGTAGTTGTCCGGCGTTCTTTCCGGTTGTTTCTGTGGTTCTGCTCAGAACTTTCCTTACACGTCAGTAGGCGTTGCCACAGTCAGCGACCCGCTCTCCAGCGCCCTCTCGGCGAGCGCCTTGAGCCGCGCGTCCTGATTTCGCTCCATCGCGCGCACGTGGCGGCGCGCCCGGCGCATCGCCATCGGAATGAAGATGCGCGCGTTGTCGAGGTCCGCCTCCGCCTTCTCGACGCTGCCCGCCTTCGCGATCGCCCAGCTCGCGCGCGACAGCGCGGCAGTCGCCAGATACACGTCGATCGCCACGTTCGCCATTCGCTCCTGCTGGAACTGGTGCTCGATCACGTCCTTGCCGTGCGCGATCAGCAGCTTCTCGACGCCGACCGCGAGATCGTGAATCACCGTCGCAATCTGGTCGGCCTCCTCCTTCAATGCCGCGTGCGCCTGTGAAAAGGCCGGTTTCACCACCTGCCGCTTCACGCGACCGCCGAGGAACGATCCGATCGCGCCGATTGAACGGAGCGGATCGCGGAACGCCTTGCCGATTGCCTTGAGGTGCTCGCCCGGCTGCTGGAGTCCGGTCAGCGCGATGAGCGCGCGCAGGATCTCGTTGGTGCCCTCGAAGATCATGTTGATGCGCGAATCGCGCAGCGCCTGCTCGTATGGGAATTCCTTCGAGTAGCCGATGCCGCCCGCGATCTGCATCGCGTCGCTCGCCGAGCGAAACACGAGTTCCGACGCGAACACCTTGCACGCGGCGGTCTCGAGCGAAAAATCGATCCCGCCCCTGTCCATCATCGAGGCCGTGAGCATCCACGCCGCGTCCGCCGCGTAGCACTCGGCGGCCGCCACCGCGAACTTGCGCTGGATCATCTCGAACGATCCGATGGGCCGACCGAACTGTTCGCGCTGCTTGGCGTAGGCGAGCGCGATGTCGAGGATGCGCCTCGCTCCGCGGGCCGACCCGGCCGCGAGGCCGAGCCGGCCCGTGTTGAGAATCTCGAGTGCGATCTTGAAACCGTGGCCGACGTCGCCGAGCCTGTCCTCGGCCGGAATCTTGACGTTGTCGAACGTGATCGAGCGCGTGTCGCTGGCCTTGATGCCCATCTTCTCCTCGATCTTGCCGAGCGAAACGCCGCTAGCGTGCGCGTCCACGATGAAGGCCGTCACGCGCTGCTTGGGCTTTCCGTCGATCTCGACCGGGACCTTGGCGAACACGGTGAGCACGCCCGCGTAGCCTGCGTTCGAGATCCAGATCTTCTGTCCGTTGAGCGTGTAACTCTTGCCGTCGGCGCTGGGAACGGCCGTGGTGCGCATCGCCTGCGCATCGGAGCCGGAGCCCGGCTCCGTGAGGCAGAAGGCGGCGATCAGCTCGCCGCTCGCGCACTTCGTGAGCCAGCGCTTCTTCTGGTCGTCGGTGCCGAAGAGCGTGATTCCCTTGCTGCCGATCGACTGGTGCGCGCCGAAATACACCGCGAGCGCGCCGTCCGTCCCGCCGACTTCGCCGAAGACGCGAGTGAACGTCATCGCGCTCGCGCCGAACCCGCCGTACTCCTCCGGGATATTCAGTCCCATCAGCCCGAGTTCGGCCATTCCGGTGCGGACATTCTCCGGGAAGCGCCCCTCGTGGTCCTGCTTTGCGGTGTCGACGTTGTCCTTCGCCCACGCGCGGAACGAGTCGATAATGGCGGCGAGATTCTCCTTCTCCTCGTTGCCCAGTTCGGGAAACGGGAAGACGAGCGATTCGCGGATTTCGCCGAGGAATACGCCCTTGGTGAACGACGGGTTGTGGTCGGGGTCTGCGAGATGAATGGCCATGGTCAGGCCCGGTTGCTGGTGGCGTCGGTGATGAGCTTCACGGCACCGGCGGGATCGCGTACCTGGAGGATCAGCGCATCGAAGTTCTCGTGCTTGTCGAGATCGACGACGATCGTCTGCTCGGGCTTGTGCGTGTCGTAGAACACGAGCCGCCCTTCCGTATAGAAGGTGCCGGCGGTGATCACGCCGGGAATGTCCGCGCCGCCGACCCTCACGCCATGCCACCATCCCTTCGCGGCGGCGTCGTCCACGCGAGCGCCCTTGATGTGCGAGAGCGGAATTTGGAGGCGGCTCCGGAGCGCCCAGAGCTTGTCCCACCCTTCCACCTCGAACAGGAGGCTGTCGCCCTCTAGCGTGATGTCGACCATCAGTGCGTCTCCGGTGTTCCTGCGTTGACCAGAAGTCTAGCGAATTCGCTGCTGTCGCCGCTGGCGAGCCGGGCCGCGGCCCGACCGCAGAGTGCGCCCACCGCGTTGCCCGTTCCACAGTAACCGCCGATTACCCAAGTGCCGGGCCGCAATTCGGCCAGCACGGGAAGCCCGTTGAGAGTGTACGATACGTTCGCCGCCCAGCGGTGCGTGATGGGCGCGGTCACGCCAAGCTGTTCGCGCAGCACCGATTCCAGGTACTGCTGGACGAACGCCGTCGGCTCGTTCGCGGTGGTCCACTCCTCGTCGAACGCCTTGTCGCGTCCGCCGCCGAGCGCGACGGAACCATCCGGGAGCTGCTGGTAATAGTCGAATCCGTAACGGGCATACACCGGGCATGGAATGTCGATCTCGCGGGTCGGCGCCGTGGCAAGCATCTGGAGCCGCGCGGTGCGCACGGTGCCCGCCAGTTCCGGCACCAGCGACTCCAGGCGGCCGTCCACCGCGACGATCACGCGCTCGCAGCGAATTCGGCCGCCCGTGGTCATGACTTCGTTCGCGCTGAACGAGAGCGCGCGGGTCCGGGCGAACAGTTGCGCGCCGCCCGCGATGTTTTGCAGCGCGAGCGCGCGGCAGCGCGCGAGCGGATTGAACATGGCATCGCCGGGAAAGAACAGGCCGCGCCCGAACGGGCCCGCATAGTCCTCGACCGGAATTCCATCGGCACGCATCGCGTCACGCTGGCGCGCGCAGTCCGTGAACTCTTCGTCGGACCCGGAAATGCGCAACGATCCGGGAAAGCGCACCGTGCCGGGCGCCTGCTCGGCGATCCGGTGGATTTCCTCGAGCGTGAGTTCGTGAACCCTGCGCGCCCGTGCGCGCCCGATGGCCGCGACGGCGTCGTGATGGAAATCGGCGATGCCGCCGAGCAGGAATCCGCCGTTTCGTCCGGCAGCGCCGGCAGCGACCTCGGCGGCGTCGATCCCCACCACGCGGCGGCCGAGGTCGAGCAGTTCACTGATGGCGGTGAGGCCGGAGCCACCCAACCCGATCACGCACACGTCGGTGCTGAGATCGGAACCAAGAGGGGCGAGAGTGCGCCACGTCTGGTCATCCCATACGGGCGCGTTTTCGAGCGACTTCGGGTGCACGGTCGTTGGTCGTTGGTTATTGGTAATTGGCGGGTTGATGCGAAATATGGTGCCGCGAAGCCCGGCCAAGAACCAACAACCAACGACCAATGACCGTCTACTCGTTCTTGACGTAGATTCTCGCCACACCCAGCCGAGGCCAACATGCGCCGATTCTCACTTCTCCTGACTGCCGTTCTCGCCACCACCGCCGCCGCCCAGGGCGTCCAGGGCGACTACATCGCCAGGAACTTCAAGTTCGCCTCGGGCGAGTCGCTCCCCGAGCTCAGGCTTCACTACACCACCCTCGGCACCCCCCGCAAAGACGCGCAGGGAACAGTGCGCAATGCCGTAATGGTTCTCCACGGCACCGGCGGAACCGGTCGCGGCTTTCTTTCCGCGAACTGGTCGGGCGAGCTGTTTGGTCCGGGCAAGCTCCTCGACACCGCCCGCTTCTTCGTCGTGCTCCCCGACGACATCGGGCACGGCGGCTCGAGCAAGCCGAGCAACGGGCTGCATGCGAAGTTTCCGCACTACGACTACGACGACATGGTGAATGCCGAGCACCTCCTGCTGACGGAGGGACTCCAGGTGAACCACCTGCGCCTGGTCATGGGCACGTCGATGGGATGCATGCATGCGTGGGTGTGGGGCTACCTGTATCCCGCCTTCGCCGACGGACTCGTTCCGCTCGCGTGCGTGCCGGCGCAGATCGCGGGACGCAACCGCATGATCCGCACGATGATCATGGACGACATCACGGAAAGTCCCGACTACAACGGCGGCGAGTACGCCACCCAGCCGCGCGGACTGCGCGCCGCGATCGGGCAGCTGTTCATCATGTCGAGCGCGCCGCTCGTGCAGCACAGGCAGGCGCCCACCCGCGACAAGGCGGATTCGGTGATCCGGCGCTACATCGACAACGCGATGAAGACCACCGACGCGAACGACATGCTCTACTACTTCAACTCGTCGCGAAACTACGACCCGTCATCGCATCTCGATCAGATCACCACTCCCGTGCTTGCGATCAACTCGGCCGACGACTTCGTGAACCCACCGGAACTCGGGATCGCCGAGAAGCTGATCGCGCGGGTGAAGCACGCCACCTTCGTGATGGTGCCGATCAGCGACCAGACCCACGGCCATGGAACACATTCCTGGCCCGCGGTGTGGGATAGTCATCTCAAGGACTTCCTGGCGACGCTGCCCGAGCGTTGAGGAAAAACGGCATGCCGATTTCAGCGTGGATGCGAACGGTGCGCGTCCTGGCGGCCGCGGTGCTGGCGGCGAGTGTCGCTCACGCGCAGGATCGCGTCGTTCGAGTCGTGAGCAGAGACAGCGAGCCCATCGCGTACGCGTTCGTCCAGGCGAACGGCGGCCATGCCCAGCTGACCGACGAATCGGGCCGCGTCAGCATCGGCTCGGGCAAGAAACAGACCCTCACGATCGAAGTGCGTCGCATCGGCTACACGCCGTTCTACGGCAAGATCGATTTTCCCGACACGGCCGTCACGATCCCGGTCGTCTTGCAGTCGCTCGCCCAGCAGCTCGGCTCAGTGCGGGTCACCGCCAACACAATCAAGTCGTCACTCGAACTGAACGGCTTCTACAGGCGCTGGCTCGACGGCCAGAAGGGCGTGACCAGCGCGGTGTTCATCGGGCCCGAGGAGATCGAGAAGAGGAACACCTCGCGCGTGAGCGCGCTGCTGAGCGGCGTCAGCGGCGTCTCGATGTCGCGCACGTCGAACGGCAACACCGTCATGACGTCGTCCAGCAGCGGCGGCTGTCCGATGGCGATCATCGTCGACGGCCGGCAGGTGTGCCCCGCGGGCGGCTGCAACTTTCAGAACTACTCGCATGGCCTGACCGACATGAATACCGTGCTCATCGATCAAGTCATCGACATCAACTCGGTTGCCGGCGTCGAACTTTACAAGCGCGGAGGAAATATGCCGTCGGATTTCCACGTCGACGGCGAGTGCGGCGCGATCGCGCTCTGGACCGGCAACCGCAAGCGCTGACCGCTTTCGGTCTTCCGGCTTCCGGCTTCCGGCTTCAGGCTTCCGGCTTCAGTTCTTTCCGTCGTTCCGGAACACCTTCCCGCCCTTCATCACGAAGCTGACGCGACGCACCGCGGTGATGTCCGTCATGGGGTCGCCGTCTGTCGCGATGATGTCCGCCTCCATTCCCGGTGCGATCGCGCCAATCTTGTCGCCGAGGCGAAGCGACTCCGCGCTCACCGACGTCGCCGAGACGATCGCGTGCATCGGCGACTCGCCGGCATCCTTCACGCGACAGATGAGATCCTCGGCGTTGCGGCCATGCGCACCCGCCACCGCGTCGGTGCCATACGTGATCTTCAGCCCCTTCGTCGCGAGCGCCTTGCGGATGTCCGCGGCCGCGAGCGGGATCGCGCGTTCCATCGCCGCGAATCCCTCGGCGTTGTAGTTGCCGATGCCGTCGTACTTCGCCCGGTTGTCGAGGTAGTTGTGGAACACGAGCGAGCACTGCGGATCGAAGTACACGTTCTTCTGCGCCATCAGGTCGAGCTCGGCCTGCGTGACGAAGATGCCATGCTCCACCTGGGTGCAGCCGGCGTTCACCGTCGCGCGCACCGATTCGGCGCTGTGCGCGTGCACCAGCGTGCGGAGTCCCTGCGCTTTCGCCTCGCCGCATGCGGCCAGCAGCTGCTCGTCCGTCATCGACTGCTTGCCGCCGTCGCGAATGCTCGCCGAGGCGAAGATCTTGATGAGGTCCGCGCCCTCTTGCTTCCGCTGCCGGACGAGCATGCGCAGCGTATCGGGTGAGCCGTGCGTGAGCGCATTGAGTGACGTGAGGATGCGCGGACCGGGCAGTCCCTGTGTGGCGATCCAGTCGCGGAGGTCGGCATCTTCCGGCGAACCCGGGCTTTGGACCGTGGTGAATCCCGCCATCAGCGTCGAGTACGCATTCGCCGCGGCGGCGAGGATCGACTCGATCGGTGTGTCACCGTCGCCTCGGGTGTGATAGCGGTCCTTCCGGTTGAAATACCAGGTGAGGTGCGAGTGCACGTCGATCAGGCCCGGCAGGACCGTCCTGCCGCGCAAGTCGATCTCGCGTGCGCCTTTCGGCACCGCGGCCGCCGGCCCGACGCGTGTGATCCTCCCGTTGACCACGACGATGTCGGCGTTGGACATCGTTGCCCCCTTTCCGTCGAGCAGCTTCGACGTGTGAATCACGACGGTCGCGTCCTGCGCGGCAGCCGGCGTGGCGGCGGCGAAGGCGAAGAGAGCGGCGAACCCGATGAGACGGCGCATGGCGATCACTCCGAGGCTGGATTGCGGGCGAAACTTGCACTGGTCTGCCGGCCGAGTCGTTCGAGCAGCATCGCTGCCCGCTCGGTCTGCATCTGAAGGGC
This sequence comes from Gemmatimonadota bacterium, assembly GCA_003171215.1. Lineage (GTDB taxonomy): Bacteria > Gemmatimonadota > Gemmatimonadetes > Gemmatimonadales > Gemmatimonadaceae > Fen-1231. The sequence goes on from PMYN01000069.1 coordinate 7,171, forward strand.
GTTCAGGTTGACGCGTTCTTCCGGCGCGTGTGCGCCCGTCCCGAGCGCGCCGAGACCGTCGAGGCCGTCGATCAGCGGCGCGACGAACGAAATGTCACCGGCACCGCGGGCGCCCGGATCGAGTGCGCGAACGGGTCCGTATCCGAGCGCCTGGCTCGCCGTGTCGTACGCGACGAGGATGCGCGCGTTGCCGGCGGTCGGCGACATCGCGGGATATTCGTCGAGAAAGGTGATCTTCGCGTCGGTGCCCGGGAGATGTTTCGCGACGATCTCGCGCATCTTCGCCCGTGTCTTCTCCTTCTGCTCCTCCGAAATGAACCGCAGGTCGCCGTGCGCGACCGCCGACTTCGCGATGATGTTGAGCTTGCTCGACGTCGTGCCCTTGATGCCGACGGTGTCGTACTCGACGTCGGTGCCGCCGAGGATCGTGCCGACGTTGAACGTGAGGTACTGCTCGCCCGCGAGCTGCACGCGGAACTCGTTCACGATGCGCGCGATCTCGTAGATCGCGCCGTATCCGGCGCCGCCGAAGACGCCCGCCGAGTGCGCCTGCCGGCCCGTCGCGGTGACGCGCCACGCGCTGGCGCCGCGGCGCGCGGTGGTGGCGTCGAATCGATTGCCGCCTTCGAATGCCAACGCAATGTCGGTGCGCTTCGCGGCGTCGATCAGGTCCTTCCGCGTGACGGAGAGCGGGTCACCGGGGTGCTCCTCGTCGCCGGTGAACACGACCGTGATGTTCATGTCCTTCAGCGCGCCCGCGGCCTGCAGGGCCTTGAGCGCGAAGAGGATGATCACGTCGCCGCCCTTCATATCGCCCGACCCGATACCCCTCGCCATCGAATCGGTGCGCACCCAGTTCGGCCCGTCGGGCTCGACGACGGTGTCGACATGGCCGATGAGCAGGATGCGAACGGCGCCCGGCTTTCCCTTGTGCTCGGCCACGAGGTGGCCCGCGCGCTGCGTGGCATCGGGGAGCGTGACCCATTTCGTCGCGAAGCCGAGCGAGTCGAACGACGCGCGGAATGCGGCGCCGACCTTGCGCACGCCCGCGAGGTTGAGCGTGCTGCTCGGGATGTTCACGACGCGCTCGAGGTACGCGACTTGGTCGTCGTGCGAGCGCTGGACGGTTTCGCGGATCTTCTGTTCGGCGGGCGTGAGCGTCGCCTGAGCATTGGCGACGAGCGGCGCCGCGACGCAGAGCGCGGTGAGAAGGCGGGAAGCGCGGGTCATGTCGTCAGTGCGATCGGCGGGATGGGAATGGCGCCGACTGAGACGGAGTTTCCCGTCACCACGCGACGATGATAGTCGACCTGACCCAGATGGTAGGCGAGGTGCGACGCGAGATGCTGGAGGAACATGCTCGTCTGGATCCGGTTCCCGCCGATCTCGACCGGAAACGGCTTGTCGAG
>PMYN01000056.1 GCA_003171215.1 Gemmatimonadota bacterium
ACCAGCGAGGCGTTGGACGAGTCGCCGCCCTCCTCCATGCCGATGAACCAGTACGGTGCTGCCACGTTGTCACGGACCTCGCCAACGGAGAGATTCCGGATGCGAGCGTGCGGACTCATCTGCTTCGGATCGACCATGTGCCACTCGTGGTGCTGCTAGCCCTCGCGGAACTCTTCTTACTCTCATCGCAACTGCGCGACGAGTGGATGGTTGAGCAGTTCTCATGAAGACAGTCACACGGCGAGTCACCCTCCCCGCCGTTCACCTGGGGGGAGTTTACCATTCCAGCTACCACCCATGCCCACGTATCCTGATCCAGCCCACGAACTCATGGTCAGCCGCACTTCCTACGGGCCGATGGCGCGCGAGTGGACGGCGAACGACGATGACGCGGGGCACCACCATGGCCTCATCAGTCTGAACGAGACGCCGTGCTATCTCGCACTGTACTGGCACTCGGCCACGAAAGGGCGGACCGTTCACGTTGGCTCGTTCAAGATCAACCTGCGGCGTCTGGTCGCCGCTGGGTACGCGCAGGAGAAGGCGGGGCGCAAAGTGCGCTTGCGGTTCGCGCGGACCGATGACGGCATCATAGAGATCCGCGCGAACGACGCGTCCCCAGGGTTGCCGGTGGGTGCGGTGGATTTCGAGTCGCCGACGGGGTAACGCGCGACGGGCGTTACGTCGAGGCGCTCTCCTTACCGCACGAGTCGTGAACGTAGCGGCCGATGGCATCGAAGTACGCGTCCGTCGCGCCCCATGCGCCAGGATGCTGGATGGCGAGCATGCGCGAAGCGCCCCGCAACCCGATGGCTACGCCGGCGGGCGCCACGATGTCCTGAAGCGGTCCGGCAATCCGCGCCCAGAGGTTGCGGTAGGTCGCGCCGTACATGATGACGACGCGCGGCCGATGCGTGTCGATGAGCTCTCCCATCAGGCGGCAACGCTGGTCAGTCAGCGCGGCGCGGTAGGTCTTCCGGTCGCGCAGCATCGGTAGCGTGCTGAGCGACGCGTACGGCCAATGGTTGAGGCTCGTCGCGGGCAGCGGGTATAGCTCGAAAAGCGCGGTCTCGCCGCCCAGCCGGCCAAGTTGATGAGCCTGGTAGGCGCGCATCGTCTGCGGCGTGACGGGCTGGCCCTGTGCGAGCAGGGTGATTCGAATGAGTTGCTTCCAGGTCGGTTGTAGTCTCGCGCCCGGAAGCAGAAACGCGGAGAGCCCCGTGGCGAGGTGGTAGTCACGTAGGTCTTCGACGGCGCGCGCCCCGCGATCGCGCCACACGGTCACTCGGTTCACCAGNNACCAGTACGGTGCTGCCACGTTGCCATAGCCGACGAACGCATCGATGAACCGTAGAAGCAGGTCGTCGTCAATCACGCCCGATCATCCGTCGTCTCCATTTGGCTGCAAGCTCGCCACATGCGTCGTGTGCCTGGCCGAGGCTCAACACTGCGGATTCCGCACGGCCAATACTAGCGACTCGGATCAAGGGGCGAGCGGCTGGCGTGGGGAGGGGGCCGCGGTCGGCTGGTGTCTGGATCGCCGATACTCGCGCCAGAGATGCGTAACCGAGTGATTACTTTTTGCGATTATTTCCCAAAGTAACTAGCGATGTTCGCATGAGTTACGCTCGGAAATTACGATATATTCGAAAAACAATTACGAGATACTATGCAAAGTTACAGAACGCGGCCTGCACCGTGGCCTGGGCTACTTCGGCTGCCACCGTGCGGCTCGCTGGCGCTTCGCGCAACCGTTCACGGAGCGCGAAGTAGTTGCGCGCCTGCCGAAGCTGCACGACCTCCGCGAGCGTCAGCTCCGCATGCCGCGTGGCGTCATCATGAGACTCGTGCCGAAAGGCCGTGCAGCTCGCGCCCGAGGTGAGCGACAGACACACGGCGAGTACGACGAGACGACGCATGTTCCGACTCCTCTGATGAGTGACCGTTCACGGTCGGGACGTCGGGGGCAGCGACCCGTGGTCGATGTGCATGCCGGCCGCTTCCATGAGGCAGACATACTGAGCGAGCGGTGGCATCCCTGCGGTGGCCCGCCGCGCGTCGAGACTGGTTGTATCCGATACGGCCTCGAACCGCGCGAGTCCGTCGGATCCCAACGTGAACTGCGTGCCGAATCGCTGCGCTTTTCCTTGATGCACCAAGACCCGATCTTCGAGTAATGCCATGGATTGGAGCGAGATCTCGCCCAGCGGCATTCCCTTCGCGAGCGCGAGCACCCGCTCCTGCAATGGCCAACTGTGTTGCACGATCAGCATCGCGGCATCCGCTCCGGCGGCCCCGACCATGGACCGCGTCGGCAAACCGAATCGGTCGAGAATGACCGCCATGTGCGTGGAGATGACCGAGTCCGTGCTCTTCATCTGTCTACCGTACAGCGTGTCGCTGACGTGAGCGCCAACGTCAGCACGCACCGCCTGGTCTTGGTCGCGCAGGGCAAGCAACACGCGCCGAAGGGAGTCGTTGCTCCAACGCAGGTTGGTCTCGTTGGACCAGGCGCGGCCGACTTGCGCCCACGACGCCGTCGAATCGCGGAGTGGGCAGTGCACAGCTTGGGCCGCCGTGCGATGGAGCGGTGTCGCAATGCCTAAGAGGAGGAGGACGACGAGGCCGAGCGGATTTAGGCGCGACATCACGGCATCGAGATCAGGATACGGACGAGTGTGAGCGAACGTGCGGGGATCGGTGATTGGCACTCACGAACATGAACACACGTCGGGCAGAACTCCAAACCGATCGCGACGGAATCCGGCTACGTCGAACGCCGTCCAGCCTAGAATAGGCGCAGTCCTCGACCGATTTGCGCCACCCACTTCGCGCACTCGATTGACCTGTGCCAGCCGCAAGTCCCACCCCCGCGGAGGCTCGCGCAGTCTCCCAACTGAAGCACGTGATGCGGCCCACAACTCTGCTCGCTGGTCAACCGTAGAGTAGGTTTGCAGCTGGAATACCCCACCGCGAAGGAGAAGCGCGCGATGACGCAGGCCGCGTTCACAGAGACACGTCATTTGGAGATGGTTGCCGGATCCTTTGTACATGTCGCGAAGTCGGTCAGTCACACCATGGATAAAGGCGCCACTCCGCCTACACACGTCGAGCCTGCCGAGATAGACTTCGAGAGCCGCACGACCTCCATGGCAACGGACGGGCCATAGGTGACCACGAGCATCGGACAGCAGGAGGCGTGAGATTGGCGTCCACGTGCCGCGCAGGCGTGCAAGTTTCTGGGGTCAAAGGACGATGAGGCGGTCCTCCACCTCGTCGATGGACGAGAGGTCACTGACTCGCTCAATCGTGAGGTGTTCAAATACATGGTGATGCCCGCCAAGGTACGCACCTCGTTTGACAGCGCGTACACAACGCGGCCACCCCAGTGAGCACGAGGACCTCAAGGCGGGCCGACGCGTCAAAGCGCGACCACCTCTTCATCAGCTACGCATGGGAGGATGCCGCGCTTTGTGAGTGGCTGTGGCGCAAACTCACGGCGCAGGGCTTCGCCGTCTGGTGCGACCGCTTCGAGCTCATGCCGGGCGCCGACTGGCCGCACGACATCGACGTCGCAATCAAGACGCGCACGTTCCGCATGCTGGCCATCATCTCCCCGTACTCGATCGCGAAGCCCAACCCGTCGAAGGAGCGCACGTTGGCGCTGTCCATCGCGCGCGAGCGGGCGTGTGACTTCTTGATCCCGCTCAACGCCGAGGACATCCCCGCGGCCGAGCAACCATGGGAGCTCAGCAACCTCCAGTACGTGCCATTCCGTCGATGGGATGAGGGTCTGCGTCAGCTTCTCGAGACGCTCGACGCCATCGACGCACCGAGGCCGCGCGCAGAAGACGGACCGGCCCTGGCGGTGAGGTCTTACCTTCCGACCCCCGTGACGCTCCCTACGGCGGAGCCGCTTTACGCGAACTGCCTTCGGGTCACTGCGATCCCTGAAGTCATCCACTGTTACCAGTTCTCGCGGCGGCTCGCACAGGTTGAGGCGCGAGAGCTGTTGGGCCAGTGGGCGTTCCACATGGTCGGAGAGACCACTGCTTGGGCGTTCACGGGTCCCCCGGCAAACGTGATCGGCTCATGGGCCGCCACGCGAAAGCGATCGAGCGTCTGGCGCGACATCGATTCGGTGGACGGCAATCCGTCCCGTGACATCGTGAGCACGCTTCTCCGCCAGTCCTTGATGGTTCGCTGCGTGGAACTCGGACTCGAGCGCGACGCCGACGGCCGCTCCGCCTTCTTCCCTGATGGCCTGCTGCCGGATAATCGCGTTCGGTTCGTGGGGTATCGCGGGAAGCTTACCCGTATCGACGTGGTCGGCGAGCGCAAACGGGGTGAGGGGCGCAACCGCTATCGCCTCGGTCTCACGTTCGCCCCCCGCCAGACTGCTGGGGACGGCATGATGATGGAGATCAAGATTCGCCTCCGGATGTCGGACCCGCGGGGTGAGCTCGATGCGCATGTCGCCAATGCGCGCCGCAAGTTGATCACGAAGAACTGGTGGAATCATGAGTGGCTCCTGCGACAGCTGGCGCTCGCCAGCTTCCTGGCACGTGGTGGGTCGCCGCCGGCGACGGGACCAGAGCCCACCGAGTTCAGTGTAGGACGCGCGGGGCAAGAAGAGGTGCGCTTCAGCGCAGAGCTGTTCAAGACGTACGTCAGCCCGTCCATCGATGAGGCGGCACTGAAGCGGATGCGGGAGTTCCTCAAGGCGTTGCAAGCGCGGACGGCCGCTGATGAGGCGCAGGAAGTCGATGACCTCCAGCCCGGAGAGTCGGAGTGAGCATCGCCCTGGCCGCGCCCGCCGCCTCGGCGCCGCCTCCACCGCTTCCCAGCATCTCCGTCCTCGACGAGCCCTTGCTCGAGTTCGGGAACGGGCAGCAGGTTGTTGACCCGCACGCCGGGCTGACGCTGTTTGGACCATTCGACGCAACGCGCCCTGGACAGCCAACGCAGATTGCGTACGGCGTGATCGGACCGCCAGAGGGCCTCACGGCCTTCGCGCAGTTCAGTGCATGTCTCGCGCAGCCGATCGTTTCCGTCGCGTTCGGTCCTCCGGGCGCGACCAACAAGGATCGGCTCCTCTGGCCACCGTTCCCGGGGTTCAGGGCGGCCTTCTCGTGCGACTGGCCTTCCGCCGCTGTCTTCGCGCGCGAGTTGAATCGCAGTGCGTTGCTGGCCGCCGCACGACACAAGGATCAGCATCAGCGCGCCTACGAAGTCGTGAACATGTACCTCGACGCCGTGCGGGTCGCCGCCGACCGCGACGACGCGCCAGCCGTCATCATCTGTGTCGTTCCGGATGAGGTCTACGTGAACTGCCGCCCACTCTCGCGTGTGAAGGACGGGACCGGCGCGGCGACGACCAAGAAGCAGCGCATCGCGCGCCGCGAAAGCGCGGATCTCTTCGATGCATACGCTCCCGATCAGTACGACTACTCGGTCGATTTTCGACGGCAACTCAAGGCGCGCGCGATGCAGTACAACATCCCAATCCAGGTCGTACGGGAGTCAACACTCCGCTTGGTCGAACCCGCACGTGCCGAACGCGGCCTCACGAAACTGTCCGACCGAGCGTGGAATCTGGCAACGGCTTTCTACTACAAGGCGGGCCGCCGGCCGTGGCGCATCGCGGGGGCACGCCCCGGCGTGTGCTACGTGGGGCTCGCGTTTCGTCAGGCGGAGGGCGATGGCGATCCGCGCTACGCTTGTTGTGCCGCGCAAATGTTCCTACAGAACGGCGATGGCGTGGTCTTCCAAGGTAAGTACGGGCCGTGGTATTCGCCTGACGATGGTTCATTCCATCTCGATGCAGGCGCCGCCGAGCAGCTCTTGAAGGGCGTTCTGGACGCCTACGCCGAGCAGGGAGGAGGACCCCTCACGGAGATCTTCCTCCATTCGCGCTCCCACATTAGCCAGATTGAGATGGAGGGCTATCGTCGAGCGGCACCCCATGGCGTTGCACTCGTCGGGATCCGTGTCCGCCGATCGTCTGACCCAGTGAGGCTCTATCGGGCGGGCGCATGGCCGGTGCTGCGCGGCACTCTGTGGGTGACGGGCCGGCGGGGCGCCAACCTTTGGGCCAGCGGCTTCAAGCCCGCAGTCCTCACCTACGATGGGTGGGAAGTGCCGAAACCCTTACAGATCAAGATCGAGCACGGCGACGCCGACATACGCCAAGTGGCGCGCGACATCCTCGCGCTGACGAAGCTCAACTACAACGCCTGCAAGATCGGCGACGCGGAGCCGGTCACCGTCGGCTTCTCGGACGCAGTGGGAGAAATACTGATTGGAAACCCCACCGTCACCGTTCGCAAGAACGCGTTCAAGTTCTACATATGAGGACGCCAGACCGCTACAACCCATCTCATAAACCTCTCGGAAGGATCGAGGCGAGGCCGAGAGAGGTGCAGATCATCGAGGAGTGCGACACAGAGCTCAACGAGCGAGTTGAGGCCCAGGTCCCCGTGATGCAGGATCCCACGTTGGGGATGGACTGGCCTTGACGGGGGTCCAGACTCGATTGCACCTGATCTACGTCTACCCGCACCTACCCCACTGACCAAGCCCCGCCCATACGTGCTTGTCGGAGAGACCATCGACCCTGCCGGGAACACCGCGCGATGGCTGGTGGCGGGGAAGTCGAACCTGGAGCGCTGACCGTGACCACGCGCGAAACGTCATACGAGAAGCGGTTGCGCGGCCGGCTACTGAACATCGCCCGCCAGCTCGGCATGCCCGCTGTCGATTGCTGGATCTTTGAGCAGCGGTTTGATGATGATGGGGAGTTCGACGGGCCGTCGTCGATGATGATCGCCGCGGTCTTCCCGGAGAAAGACAGGACGCTCGAGGGATACGGGTGCACGCGCATTGCCGCGATCGCTGACGCGCTGCGGAGGCTGGCCGAGTACCACCACCCCGGCGGCGACCGCTTCGAGCGAATATTCAGCACTGGCGAGGCGGTGTCACCCGAAGTGGCCGCGCTCATGTCGCTGTTCCGGAACAACGCCAGCGTCGATCTCGTCGCGCTGTGCACATCACCCGTGCCATACCTCCGCGAACTCGGCATCCGGCTATCGGCGATCGCCAGCACGGTCGTCCCGCCTCATCGCTCTAGTCCGCCCCTCCCATGCCGAGTTGGTGACTCCAGTCGGCAACGGACCACTGGCGCGGTACGGGCCCAGGGTGGCGGCGGGCCACCGCGGTGAAGTACGGTGGGGTAGACCAGCGCACGGCGGCACTCGGCCCCGGACGCGCTGGCGGAGATCACCATCACATCGTTCACAACCATCCTCTCTCATGCCCACACGAAAGACAGCTCGCACTGCGACGACCACCATGGATCGGCTCCTCGGTCGGATCCGCGACGACGAGTGCCAGATAGAACACGAAACGGATGGTGTCGCGCGCTTCCGAGAACGCGTCGCGATCCTCAATCGCTACGGGCCGTGGGCGAAGGCAGAGCTGGAGCGGCACGAGCAGCTAGCAGCGGGCTCGGCCGATCCCGATTTCCACGCCCGGCCGGTGCGGGAACTCCGCGCCGAACTGGACCGACTGAAGCCCGCGTGCGCCTTTGCGGCCGAGGCGCTGGCGCATCACGAGACGGGGCTGGAGAGCGCCGCGGCCTCGCGTGCGACGCACTTGACCGCGCTGGGTCGCGCCGTCGAAGCGCTATCGACTAACGTGAAAGACGAGTTGCTGTCACACCCGGATCATCACGCCCGGGAGTGCGCGATACGGTGCCTGCAGAACCGGACCTAACCACCGTCGCGGACGCGCTCGCGAGCCCTGACGCGCTGGTGCGCGAGGCGGTGCTGCTGGCGCTCGCCGAAGGTTGAGCTGCGGCGCCCCAACGCTGAACCCAACATTCAGAACCGCTCGGCCGGGCCGAGGGGTTGTCACGGACGTCCGAGGCCCGCCACACTGCGAACGTGACCACCTCTACCAGCTGCACCGCCGCGGCCCGCGATCTAGCCCGCGCCCGCGGGATACTTTGGGACTTGCTCAAGCGCCCGCCCGGCTCCTACGACTTCCTGCGCGACGACGACACGGACTGTCGCCGCCTCTGTGAGCTGATAGACGAGACAGTGCTCGACGTCCGCGCCGCCGGGGCGGCGACCTCGATCGCGGATATGCTCGCGAGCGACCGGCCGAGGGTGCGGCTCGCGGCCTTATCGGCCCTGGCGTAGTCCCGCCCGGGACGCCCGCTTCCCGACGCCAGCGCGAAAGTCGCTCGCGTGACGCCCGCGTGACGCCCGCGTCACGGCGCCATCGACGCTGATGCCATGCGCCGCCATCGTGCGCGATCGACGCGCGATCGACGCGCGTTTCGCCCACCTCGTTCCTCCCGCTGGCGCCCCTACACTGACGGCGCGCTGCCTTCGCGCTGCACGCGGCCCGTGCATTGCAGACGAGCGACCGCGCGCCGTCAATCGGCGTTCAGCGCGACGACCGGTACTCCGATGACATGCATTTGTCGCCTCCGGTCCCGAGCATTCGGCGCTCCAGAAATGATATCGAAGGACTGCGCGGGATCGCCGTCCTCCTGGTCGTCGCGTTCCATGTCGGCGTCCCCAGTCTGCCTGGCGGATTCGTGGGCGTGGACGTGTTCTTCGTCCTCTCCGGGTACCTCATCACCGGGCTCCTGGTCACGGAGCATGCCACGACCGGCCGGATCGCGCCGGCGGCGTTCTATGCCCGCCGGGTGCGCCGGCTCCTCCCCGCGTCCGCCGTGATGGTGGTGGGGACGCTGGCGATCGCCGCGGTCCTCTACACCCCCCTGCAACTCGTCGAGATCGGGCGTACGGCGCTGGCGACCGCCGGCTACGTCAGCAACTGGCACTTCATCGCGCAGGCCTCCGACTACTTCGGGGGCGACGTGCAGCGCAACCCGCTGTTGCACACCTGGTCGTTGGCGGTGGAGGAGCAGTTCTATCTGGTCTGGCCGTGGCTCATGCTGCTGGCGCTGGGCCGCGCGCACCTCCCATCCCGGCTCCGGGGCGTGTTGCTGGCCGTCATCGCCGTCTCCGCCCTGGCGTGTGTCTGGTGGACCGGGACCGCCCGGCCCTTGGCGTTCTACGGCACCCCGGCCCGCGCCTGGGAGTTTGCCGTCGGTGGCCTGCTGGCCACGCTCGACGGGACGTGGGGCCGGCTGATCGCCCCAAGGATGACGCCGACTCCGGCGACGGGTGACGCCGCCGTGACCGAGGGCGCCCCGGAGTCCGGTGACGCATCGGTGAAGGGCGACCCCCCGGGGACCGGTGACGCGCCGGTGACGGGCGGGGCCCCGTGGATGCGCTCGGCTCGGTGGGCGTGCGGGTGGCTGGGGCTGGCCCTGCTCGCGGGAAGTGCGCTCCAGTACACGGAGGCCTTGGCGTTCCCGGGCGCTCGGGCCTGGCTGCCGGTCCTCGGGACCGCAGCCCTGCTGGTCGGGGGCCGTGCCGTCGGGGCGTGGTCCGTCGGGCGTCTCCTCGGGGCCTCGTCCCTCCAGGCCGCCGGGCGCGTGTCGTACGCGTGGTACCTCTGGCATTGGCCCGTGCTGGTGCTGGGGAGCCTCGTCTGGCCGGCGGCCGGGCTCCCGGGACGGCTCGTGTTGGCGACCGTCGCGTGCGGCGTGGCCTGGGCGAGCACGCGGTGGGTGGAAGCCCCCGTGCGGACCGCCCCGTGGCTGCTTCTGGCGCCGAGTCGCCGGACGCTGCGCTTCGGCATGGTGCTCACGGGGACCCTGGCGCTGGCGACCATCGGGTACCGCCAGGGGGCTGCCTGGCTCGCGGACCAGCCGCAGTACACGCGCTTTGCGAAGGCGGCCCACGACCTGCCGCCGTTCTACGCGGATCACTGTGACGTCCAGATCACCGAGACCGTGGTGCGGGTGTGCGGCTACGGCGATCCGGCCGGGGCGGCCACGGTGGCGTTGATTGGCGACTCGCATGCCGCGGCGTGGAGCCCGGCGTTCGACGCGGTCGCCCGCCAGACGCACGTGCGCCTGCTGGTGATCAGCAAGGCCGCCTGTCCCTTGGCCGACATTCCCGCCTACTCATGGCTCGCGCACCGCCCGTTCACGGAGTGTGAAGTCTGGCGGCTCGCCCTGTGGGACACGTTGCAGCGCCTGCGGCCCGCGGCGATCGTCGTCGCGAACTTCACGAACATGTACACGCGAGAAGTGGGCGACACGACCAACCCGCGCCGCGTGACGCCCGCGGCCTGGCAGGCGGGGCTCGAACGGACGCTGCGCCGGCTCACGGCCCAAGGGGCCCGCGTGGTGATGATGGCCGACGTGCCCAACTTCACGTTCAATGTGCCCATCTGCCTGGTGCACGCCGGCGGCGCCCCGTGGTGGGGCCAGCGGGCGAGCACCTGTGTGGAGTCGGACGCGGAGGTCTTCAATGCGTCGATCGAGGCCGCGAGCACCCGCGCGGTCGCGGCCGTCCCGGGCACCGCCCGCGTATCGGTCGCCTCCGCGCTCTGTTTCGACCACCGCTGCGCGGGCATGGTCGACGGTATCGTCGCTTATCGCGACAACAACCACCTGTCGGCGACGATGGCCCGCCACATCGCGCCGGCGCTGGGCCTCGCGCTGGCGGCCACACACCTATGGCCAGCTACGCCGGCATCGGTTACGCGGCATTAGTACAACTTCATTTCTTTCCGGTCAGCTTTGGGTAACCCCAAGTGTCACCGATGTTGCTGGACTACGGCGTTACCGATGTTTCCGGCTGTTCACGCTCGATATCTCATCACCTTCTCGGACGTACTACTCTAGCGGAATGCCAAGCACCCCAGCTGCGTGATGCGATACAAAACCGCAATGAGTGCAAACAATCTGAATCATCGGAATGTGTGACCCCCCGAAGGCGACGCTACCTCCGAGCGCGGTCACCGGCGCGTGGACGAAGTCGTCGCCCAGTTGCCAGTTGGTCTGCCGACACAACGGGCAGGCGCCGAATCCCTTCTTCTGAAGCGCCGACTGAATCGTGCTCTTCTGACGGTCGGTGAGTCCCATCTCCGTTTCCTCCGTTATTTGGCAGACCGTTTGACTTCCTGTACAACCTCGCCGGCAAACACCTCCAACATCTCCATGGCGGCCTGCTTGACCCGTAAGGCAAATCCAATGTCATGCGGCTTCCCATCCATAACACGAATGTGCTTCGAGAGAATGTCTGTCGTGCCTCGCATGCCAAGTTCCCGCCGGACAATCCCGATGAACGCGTGGAGGTGGCCGTCCTTCGCGGCAACCTGAGTGATCAACCACAGGTTGCGAAAGAGAACGACTGTCGAGTCCTGCGCTGAAACCTGTAGAGCGGTTCCCGCCTCTGAGTCTGGCCGCCGCGGAAACCCTTGGTCCTCCGCGGGCTCCATTGCGGCTTTCGTCGGACTCAGCCCACCCAGCAGGTTTCTCGCCTCGTTTGATGCTTGGGGGCCGGTGATAACGAATGCGCCTCCTTTTGAGACGCCCAACGCAGCGGTGACACTGCGGACTTCCTCAGATGCCGACCATGCTTCGCGAATCTCGCGCGCAATCTCTTCGACTTCAGCGGCAAGAGTCTCTGGTTGAGCAGGGCGAGCCGAGCCAGCGATCTTCCTCGCCAGTTGATCGCTCGCGAGGATCATGTCATTGCGCCACGACGGTGCGGTTACGGCCGGTGTCGCAGCAGTTGCGAGCGTACGGAGTTCGCGAATCTGCTCGGGCAGATCAGCCAGAATAGCGCGCCGCACCGTTGGTTCGTCGTGCAGAAGTCCGCGCAAGACTCGATTGATACTGCCGTAGATCGGATCACCTCGAAGGGCAACAAGATCATATTCGGGGTCGTTGGGCGGGATGAAAGCAGGAAGCGTCCGCCCTGCGAGAACATCGTAAAGGATTTTGCCAAGGGCATACGCATCGAATGCGAATTGATCCTCGTTCGCCGCTCGGCGGGAGAATGCCTCCTTGGGAGTGTAATGCAGAGAGCCAATGCGTTCGAGTTCTTCCGTCATCCGCTCGCCGGTGGTCTCTTCGAGGGCAAGGCAAAGGCCAAGATCGCCAAGAATAGTGCGATCATCGTGTAGCAGGATGTTGGGTGGCTTGAGGTCGCGGTGGGCTATCTTCTCCGCGTGAAGAGCCATGACGATTGCTACGATGCGCGCATAAATATCCAACGCGCCCGCAAGCGAATCGCCGTACGGTTGCCCCGTCACGATGTGCTCGGCGAGGCTTCCTTCATTTGCGAGCGGCGTGACGTACCAAGGTCGCTCAGCCTCCGGCTCGGAACGCAAATGGTCATCGACGATTTCGAGAACTGACACGCCTTTTCGGAACGCGCGAAGCGTCGCCCGTATCTCCTGTTCGATTCTGCCGCGGCGATTGGGATTCTTCAGAACTTTCTGAACGTAGTCGCCGGAGAGCGAGCCGGTGGAGTCGCGGACAACGTAGATATGCGCTTGCCCGCCCTCACCGATGCTCCTGCCTGTGCGCACCCATCGGGTGTGACTGGATCTCCTGCGACCAGAGGAACTCATTGGTGACTCCGAGGGCTGCGTCATCAGAAGAAACCGCGCAGCGTGGACCGTCTCTGCTGCGCGGCCAATCGGCCGCTCACATTGATGCTATGACGCACGTGTCGATAGCGCCAATCAGCCCGAGTGTCCGAACGGCGTCGGCAGCAACTCGCAGTTAGGGCGCCCGTCAGAACAACTTCGCATACGCGTCGGGGTAAGTCGCCCGATACCATTCTACAATCTGCCGGGCTGAGACATGCGTTCCGTGCAATGCGTAGAGCGGTTCCAGAACTTTCCACATTGGTTCCGGAATCCCAGGCAGCTTCAGGCGCGCGGCAATGTGGATTAGCCGATGCTGCTGCTCGTAGTCCTGGTGGAATATCGGCGTACGTAGAAGGGTCAGGCGGTAGTGCTCGGCTTTCTTGCGCCCAGACTTTCGGCGACGGTGATCCGGATAGTCGCCCATGAGCAAGAGGGCGAAACGAACCAATCCTTCCACGTATCCCGGCCAGAAGTCCTCTTCCTCCAGAGACTTGTCAGCCGCGAACAGCCCGGAGTCAAGCATCAGTTCATGAACTTGGTCAGTCCGCAGGTTAGCGCGCCGATAGCGATCCAGTTCAAGTAGCAGCGCCCGCAGTGTCCGCTTCCACTGCGCGGGCGTACGGCTCGTTGCCGTAGCTTCGCGTGAACCGCTGCCGAACAGTTTCGCGAGTTGAACCTTCATCGCGGGTGGTACCTTGCCCACTGCTGACCTCGGCATCTGCGGCGCCCCGCTTGGATGATTATGGTAGCCCGATCGACGATTAGGCCGCCTGTTTTCCGCTCGCGCCGAGTTTGCGAGCGAGCGACGCCATGTCTGCGTTGAACTGCGCCTCATGCGCCGTGAGAGCGTCAATGAGCCGTTTCATTTCATCGCGAGCGGCCGATACATGCGGACCGACCCGCTTGTAATCATTCTTGTGCGCCTGGATGAGCGTCGCAGCACGATCTCTGATGCCCACTAGTCTCGCGAAGCCGCTCTGGAGCTCCGGAAAGTACAGGCTCACGAGCATCGCCAAAGTCTCGAAGTGTTTCGGTTCGGCAGCCGTGCCTTTGCCGATGGCAAGGTCGAGCGCGTCGTTGTACTCGATCTCGCCCCCCATGACCGCATAGTAAGGGTACCAGCCGACGTCGAGTTGGCGGAGAAATCCTGAATGAGCCAAGAATGCCGCTTCTAACTTCTCGCGTCTCATTCGGCGAGAATCGCGACCAGCGTTCAGCCTGAACGTCACGACCGCGGACACTAGTCCGCTGGAGACTATGGTCAACAAGCTGAGTACGATTTGGGCTCGAGTCACTCAAACATTCCTTGGTCGCCCTAACGACGATTGGACAGGTTGATATTCGATTCGTGACACGAGAAGGTCGCGAGGGCGGTCAGCCCATCACCAACGCTGCTCGTCGTTCATTATCGTCGCAAGTCGCCGCGCTTCGACGACGTGAGCAGGCGCCCAACGGCGGTTCGGTCGCGCGTTAGGCTGACGGGACCGGTCGAGCGCTCAGCCTCCAAAACCGAGAAACTCCCCAGCGAGACGCACGGGACGCATGGAACGGCGGGCAGTACTCAGCTCACGAATACGAATCTGCGCCGCGCGCGCATCGGCTTCTCCAGAACTCATTCCTCTGGAGACCGTATGACGCCGTACTCGGAAGTTCAGTGGTACGCCCTCGAAACTCAGCTTGAAGATCTCATCCGTGAGCGCACTGCCATCGCCGGTAGCCTGTTCGTGCGAACGGCGCTCGCCACGATGCGCATGGACTTCGTCACCTTCAGCAAGCTGCGCACGCGATTGCTCGCCACAGGGCGCGTCGCGGACCTCGGTCGTGGTCTTGGCTTGGCGACCGTCGGCTCAGTTCAGCCACGCGTCGGCTTAAGCGGGCTGGTCCTGACCGCGCAGGCACGTCTCGATCTCGAGAGCCAAGGACGAGGCGGGCGTCCCCGCTCCGGCGCAACTGATGCGCCAACCTCACTCTCGATGTCGCAATTCAAAAAAATTCGGACGGTCGCCGCGTTTCTCGAGACGACGTTCGCCAACGACACAGCGACATGGGTTCTTCGCGGACCGTACAATCGCAACCCACTATCCCGCGAATGGAATCTCCTGACGTACGTCGAAGCCGCTGACGCCTTCAGAGCGCTCAGTACCGTAACGCGCACGGCATACTCGAGCGCGCTTCGTTCTGCGCTCGCAATCAACGAAGCCGCAGGCTTGACCGGCGGCGTGCTTGTTACCGATCAACCGTGGATGTTGGCAGCCGAATGGGCGCCTTGGGCGTCGTCCTCTGCCGAACACGTTTCGGAAGGGGCGCAACCCCTCGAGCGAGAGCGGTACGGCGTTCGGCAACTCGCCATCGCAGCGGCGCGCGAGAACTTCCTTCCGGAATCGACTGAATGGGAACCCGTCCATGCCGCGATCGAACGTCGGGTAACGGCCGGCATACTTTCGCGCGAAAGCGCTCGCACCATTCGGCGCATGTACCGCCGGCTTCTCGATGCGGATCTGATTTCGGGACCCGCGTGGGGCGCGGGAACCGGAGCACCGACATCGCTCGTGACTACAGCGACGCAGCGCGGCCTCGTCCTTACCGGAGATTACAGCAGTGTCGTCTCGCGATCAGGAACAAACCTTTCTGGCTTCGCTCGCGACTTGAAGCGCTTTCATCTATGGCGCGCGCGCGCTAGTTCGATGGCCGCGTTGCGCGCGGTTCATCCACCACTGCCCCCTCGCACGTTCACTGAAGGGCGCAAGACGGTGGCGCCGTACCTCATCGAACCGTCTACGATAAAGCGGATCTGGCAAACGTTCTTTGATCACGCCGGGTTCCTCGTCTCTCGCGGCTTCGTGAGCGAGCACGATATCCGGCTGGAGGATCTGATTAATCGCGATGCGTGGACCGCGCGCATGGAGGATGTGTGCAAGGCGCAGGACATCTCACCGGACGACGGGCGCTCGCACAAACTTCACACACTTGCGCTCGCGCTGGCAGTCCTCGCAGATCCCTATCTGGCTGCGGAATCGCAGCACGGACTAACTCAGAGTGACGAGTCAACGCTCAAGTCGCTCGGCGACTTTTACCGCGCAGAGTCCGACCGGTTCGAACCCGAAGTCGACGACATTATCGGCGTTCGCGAAAAGATCGCCGCGTGGGAAGCCGACGGCACCGCAGGATACCCAAAGCTCGGCAAACTCCGCGACTTGCTTAGCGCGGAGGCGATTCGCTTCGCGCACGACTTGCCGTTGTCTGAGCAACTTGATGCACTGCGCGATGGTTGCCTCGTCTTGTACGATCGCCAGCTTTGGGCATGTGCCGTTCGCGACGCGGTGATGATCAGCGTGCTGCGCCGCGTTCCGCTGAGAGCGCACAACCTCGTCGGCATCGAGCTTCAGTTCGGCTTGCCGAAGTCGCTCAAGCGCGGCGAGGGACGGCACTCCGCAGCGTGGCAAGTCAATGATCCGAACGCACCGTGGGCTGGTCCGATCACATTGGCGATCGGGAGCCGTCGCTCCAAGTCGCGGCATCCGAAGGAGCTTCCCCTGATCACGACATTTGCGTGCGGTGACGCGGCTGCGGAGGCACACTTGGGCCGCACGCTTCTCGAGCTCTATCTTCGCCCCGGTGGTGCACGTGACGTGCTGCTCGGCGATTGCGCGGGATGGACACGCGTCAAGCACGTGATCGTTGGAGACGCGAGCAAGGCGCAAGACAAAATTGGCGGCGTACCAGGAACCTGGAGTTCTGCGGCTGCGACGATGCGGTTCCACAACTTGATGCGTCGGCACACGTCAGCACTCGGCCTCAACTTCGAGGCGATGGCGCCGGTTACCGGCGCGTGCGGAATCCACGTCATCCGTCATTTGTTCGGTAGCTGGTGGGTGGAACACAACCGACCGAAGTTCGCTGCGGAGATGTTGTTGCATTCGAGCACCGAAGCGCTAGACGTGTACTACACGCACATGACTCCGCGCGCGCTCTCGATTGACGCGCAGTTGAGCGCGTAAGTGGCACTGCATAGATCGCCAAGTGGTTCAACGGGAGATTCCGATTTGCTACCAGTTGCACATCTCCTTCGGCAAATTCGCAGTTGCCGCCGGTATGTCTCAAGAGACTCGTGAGTCCGTCTCGATCTTCTACCTCACGCTCCGACCGGGCGGCCTGTCGCGAGACCCCAGGCCCGACATCTCGCCGCATCGTCAGGGCGAACTGTTCCGCGCGGGCCGAAAGATCACGGACCGCATTGTCGGCCTCGGCTCTTAGCCGCAACGGCCATTCTGTTGCGAGCGTCGCTCCGCCGAGATCGTGCAAGTATTGGGTGTTCAGCTCTGATAGCTGTCCTTCGATCTTGGCGTTGAGAAGAGACTTCATGTCCTCAGCCAAGGTCGGTGACCCCGGCTCGAGGTCGGCGACCACCTCCTTCAAGAGCGCGAATGTAATCTCGCTGCGGTCTTTGACCTCCTTCCGATAGAGGTCGGTCAGGTCATTGATCGCGATTCCAGAACTCAGAATTCCGCGTGCAGCTAGTCGCCCTTGGAGTTGTTGTACGTCGCGAGGAAAGCCAACTCGCCTCTCGTGGAGCGCAGACTCGCAGCGTTCGTTGAAGATTCGCACCGTCTCTGAATCGATTAAAGCTGTCCCCTCCAAGTGAACACAGAAATGTTCAGGACCAATCTGGGGAACCGGCGTGAAAAAGAAACAGCGGCGAGCCATCCTCCATGGTTTGATCGCCCTAAGTTGCCCCTCCTGGGATCGAACCAGTACTCGTCTGCTTCAGAGGCATCGCCCAGATAACGCCATTCGCAGCATCTTGCTGCGAGATTGCGCGCCAATCCCAGCGAGAGCTGGAAGGTTTTCTGCGAAAACGCAGGATGCTGGATT
The DNA here is from genome assembly GCA_003171215.1 of Gemmatimonadota bacterium. Classification (GTDB taxonomy): domain Bacteria; phylum Gemmatimonadota; class Gemmatimonadetes; order Gemmatimonadales; family Gemmatimonadaceae; genus Fen-1231. The sequence continues at coordinate 17,404 of PMYN01000056.1, forward strand.
GAATGTGGGGGTAAATATGGGGAACTGCCCGCTCAGCGACCTCGGCCAGTTCAGAGCATATTAGGCATCAGAGCGACACGTCGAATGCATTGTCTCACCTAGGAGAAATGATGAAACCTTGCCCGAAGTGCAAAACACCGCTCAGAAAGTGCGCAGCGTGTGGAAACGTCGGCTGTGAGTTGCCTTCTTGTCCGAACATAGCGTTCGACCGGCAAAAAGGACATTCATGTGAGAAGTGCGGCAGTCGCAAGGGGGCTGCCGCGTAGATATTCGTCTCCGCCGCTCTCCGAGGAAAAATCAGTTGCGTACGACCTCACCTCGAACGGTGCAACCAGCGCTCGATCGTACACCACCCAACGACGGGGAGCTCCCATGGACGATTTGTATTTGGATGATCTCGCGGAACGTCTCTGCGCCGCCGCCATTTCTTTTCAGGTCGGCAACAAGAGCATCGACCACACGCTCAAGCACGACATTCGTACACGCGAGCACGAGATTGGTGAGTACTGGCGCACACTTGCCCGCCAAGTCCACACCCATCTCATGGAATCCCGTGCGCGCAATAGGGGCGAATCAGTTCCGGATGGATCATCTGCCTGACCGGAGCACGCGCGCGAGCATGATGATCTGCACGCGCTCGTGGTCCAACGGCTAACGCGGTGATATGCATCGTCCATCGAACGTGCCCCGTGACGCAGAGTGTTTGTCCATTCACCGTCGAGTAGGTACGTGCTGAACCTCGAAGGCGATGAGCGGGTGACCGATCCGATAATCGTGCCGTCGCCACACGCGGTGAGCGCACCGAGCCGCCCCATCAGATTCTTCGAACTAGCGCGGCCGTGGCGGACAGCCTAGGATGAGGTCCCGGGGCACGACGCCGCACCAATTGAGCCACCAGACATCGCTCGGGCCAATCGCTTCGTCGCGCACAAGCCATTTGTCTCGTACGTGCTCGAGGACCGCGCCAATTCCGAGGCCGCTCATGCTCTCGAACTTGCTGCCGAAGACCGTTGGCCCATCGAAGGGCTTGCCCGACGCAGTCAGCGGATCCGCCTCGACAAACGCCCAAGGTTCAGCAACCCTGAGCGTCTTGACCCGGAAGATCACCGGTGCCTTGAAGTGCACGTCCATTGTCGAGCGCAACGCATCGAGCACCTCCTTGCGAAGGGTCGAAGCCGGGGCCGGCTCGACAACGGCGGGTATGTTAATCGCTTGTGCCGGAGTCGCTACGGGTGCGGGTGGTCCGTTCGATGTGCGAAACGGCGACTCGCCTGGTTTCACCGCCGCGGACGGTTTCACGATTACGCTACTTCCGGCAGACGAGCAGTCGACCCGAATGCTGATGCTGACGCTTCGGCAGAACCAGATGTAGTTGGAATCGACCATCCGTGACGTGCCGTATCCCCACTGCGCTACGGCCGCCAATTCCCTCGGCGTCTCGTCCGTCAGAAGCGCCCGCGCCCGCCCCCACGCGATCTCGGTCAGATCTCCTGAAGACGCGAGCTTTTCTCGCACCGCACGTGCATGGGCCGTCGCACAGTCCAGCCACGTGGCGGGGATCGTGGGAGAGACTGACTTGCCGCAGAGGACGAGTTGGACGAGTCTCGTCTGCACTTCTTGGGCAGCGGCCGCGTATGTTCCCTTCACAGCGCTGGCAAACGGATCACCGCGCGCGCTTGGGGTGTTGGATATCACGTTGCTGAGCTCGATTCCACCGACTTCGTCGCGAAGCGGCGCCGAGTGATTGTCCGCCCACGCAGCGAGCATGAACACGCAGAGGCCTTCAGCGACTGTATTCCGCTCCGCGACAGTTATGGCGCTCCAGTGATCCAACGAGTCGATCATCGCTTGTCGCTTGCTCACACTCTCATAAGTGGCGCTCACGTTCCGCTTAAGCGCATCGAATTGTGGCGGGGCACCGTCGGCAACGCCCTGAGCGCGAATCGACACGCAGTGTTGAAACTCGTTCGCGATGGCGGGGGTAGTTCGGGCTGCAACGACGGCGGCCTGAACGGCGGCGGCATTCCCTGCGCGGTCGACGACGAGAGGGGCCTGACCGCTCAATGCATCCGACGATAGTAAGGCGAACGCAGCGACCAGCCTGACACAATGAGACGCTTTCACCAGAGATCTCCGCTGGGCACGAATGTGGTTGCCGCGTAATTTTAACGAAAGTAAGTGTAGGCTCGTTGAATCGGCGTGATTCACGGCGAAAACGCAAGCGCGACGACGAAATTGAGCCACCCCTCGCGTATGTCGGAGCTATGTTGGGGCGTGTGGACTGCGAGCAAGCCCACTGGCGTCGCGAATACCCGAAGAAATCTGCAAGCGAGTCGACATGGCGCGCTGAGGGGACTCACGCCGACCGAATTTGCCGCGCGCTTTTCCACCCCTCCAATCGAGGGACAACTCGAACGACACTCAGCATAAGATCAGTAGAGAACGAGCGGAAACGTCAGAGTGCGTGCCGCTCGCACAGTACTCAGTTGTCATGCACCGGTGATCTAGCCGTTGAGATAAAAACCCCAAACCCCGCACATGTGTCGTCAAGACCGCTCACGTGCCACGAGAAACTGACGCTCGCAATTGCCTCGGCGGCCCTGCTTGTGTCGCTAATCTCGACTTACGTGCAGTTCTTTCGCGTCACGGAAAACATCGCGGTATCGAAATTGGCATTGGCGATGGGACTCGCAGAATCGAAGCGGGACTACGTCCCAGATAGAACGCGTCGAAGGGATGTTCGGGAGGGTCATCGCATCACCTTCGATTCGCAACTGCTCCAGCAGATCATCGAGCGATTGCACATTTAGAAGCCGGCGTGAAAAGCGGTCAGGCGAAATGCTGGTATCGGTCCTCCCGCGCCAGAATCGCCCTCCGTCGATCTCCCCATACTTGAACGCTCTCTTGGCGATCACCGGATCGATCCCAGTATCGGCCACGAATCCTTCGAGCGAGATTGAAGCGCCGGTGTCTCGAACATAGTGCTCGCCTGCGTACCGAAGGAGCGCGAGGAATGCGTCGACGTCGGCTGCGGACGATGCGCACCGCGCGACGCCGTAAATGCGCAGTTTGACACGGCTTCTGGCGAACTCAGGGTTTCGCAGACGATGTAACGGTCACCTAGGCTTCGGCAGACCGCCTCGATTCCCCCCGCCGGATCGACCACATGCCTGAGGTCGACCGCGAACGGCAGCCGGCCCCAGACGATCGTCGTGACGGCGTTCCTCGGGCCGGTCCAGTGCGAGCCGTCGAACACAAAGATCTCGCCGAGCGCGTCGTACCCGTCACTACGCCCGACCTTGTGCTTGCGGTACACCGCCTGCACTTCAACGTCGCGCGCCGCTCGATGGCGGCTGGAACGAGGCACGGCACTCGAGCAACCAGTCCTTGGCGTCACCGCCGCCACTGTTGTCGGCCGGTAAGACGAAGGCCAAGCGATCTTCGCGGACAGTCATGTCGGCACGGCGTCCATGGATATCGGCGCTGAAGGCGCCGACATTTTTGGGCATCTGCGAACATCCAAGCGGATCGCCAATGGGCCTCGGGAAGACAGCGCTGGGAGCGCTCTGACTATCTGCACCGTGCTCATTTAGACTAGCTATGGCTGTCGTGTTCAGACTGGCTATTGCGTGATTCACGAACGGTCAAATAGAGCCCCTACTGGTCAGTAAACCAGTTACGTGGTCAAATAATCGCCGATTGGGCAGTCCCCTGCCGACATGTCTCCGTAGGGCGTTTCCGCTACTCTCGCTCACGTCCGACACGGCGCCCCGCGGGGGATGGCCTCCCACGATCTATCGTGCTATCTTTGAGTACATGGCACACGAAGTCGGTACCCGCGCCGCCTCCCGTTTGACGCCGCCACGCACGCAGCGCCAGCAGCGCGGCGGTGCGCGCCCCTCGCGTGGACATGGAGCGACGGATAACCTCTCTCAAACTCTCGCCAACGGGACGTTCGCCGCGCTCGTCCGCTTTTTCACCGTGCGGCCAGATGCAGCGCCCCATCTCCGGGCGTTGATGCGGGACTTCGGACTGGGAACACGGTCCCTTCAACATGAACTGGCGCGGATGGAGCGTCTCGGCCTGGTCAGCCTCGACCGCGGCGCGGGACGGCGCGAACTGGTGCGCGCGAATGCGCAGAATCCGGCGTGGGCCCCGCTGCGTGCGCTGGTCCGCGCCTACGCCACCCCGGCGGACCTGCTCCGCATCACGCTGACCAACGTGCCGCGCGTGGCGGCCGCCTTCATCTTCGGGTCGGTCGCCCGCGGAGAGGCAGAGCCCGACAGCGACTGCGACGTGTTTGTGCTCACGTCCCCGGGACTCTCGGACGCTGATCGGCGAGCCGTCGTGGAGGCGTTGGCGGTGCAGACCATGGACACGAGCGTCGCGCTCGGCCGCGAGGTTGCATTCGTGGTGCTGCGGCCGGAAGACGCGCGGCACCAGCGCGAGCGTGGGATGCCGTTTGTCACACGGGTGCTCGAGGCTCCAAAACAGTGGGTCCTCGGAAACGGGACGCGCGTCGCGGCGGCGCTCGGCCGTGATGCGTCGACGCACCGGCGCGTGCGATGACGTCACCGTCCGGCGCCTCGGGCGCCTTTCCGGCCGCCATTACGCGATGGATCGACGAGCATGAAATCACGCCCGGCGCGATCGAGCCTTCGCTCGTCGTCGCCCTGTGGAACAAGGCGGTGGCGTCGGCGAGCGACAGTCTCGTGGCATCCCTCTCGCCCGACAACGCGCTGCAGTTGGCCTACCAAGCACAGCTGCAGGCGGTGATGGCCATGCTCCATGCGCGCGGACTGCGCGTGCGGTCGCGGCAGAAGCATCACTATGTTGCGATCGCGGCAGCGCGTGAGCTTGCCGCGGCAGACGGCGCCAGCGAGCTCGCCGGCGCGTTGGTGAAGCTCGACGGCGTCCGCGCGGACCGTGCGATCGCCGTGTACGAGCCGGACGCCGCATCTCCCGAGAGCGCCGCACACGCGCGCTCAGTGATGGCGGCGCTTCTCCCGCACGCACGGACATGGCTGCAACGCACCGCGCCAGCGCTGACTCCTTCGCTGCGTGCGATCCCGGCGACGGTAGAAGCCATCCGCTAACGGCGACGAAGGCTCCTCGTCTGGCCTTCGGGATCCGTGGCTCAAGCTCGCTTTTGTTCGCCTCGCGCGCGCTCAGACGCGGATGGACGCCGAGGCGAAAAAGCGGCTATATAAGTGGGCGTCGACGCTCGTGCGGCTTCGCTCTCACAAGGCCCTAACGCCAGACGTAGTTGAGCGGCTGCTGAAGGCTGACCTGACTCGTTGGCACCGCCTTCTGATTCGCCACGGTCTGCTTGACGCCGACGCCGATGATCCCATTCCTCAACATCTATTGCGGCACAAGAAGGGGCTCGACTTCTCTCGTTTGGCCGCAGTACTTCGAGGGGAAATCCCGGGTAGGCAGGGTTCCGTGTCCGATCAGCGGCTGAGAGAGGCTCGTAGCGACTTCAACAACGAGTGTCAGCTGGTGTACTGGCAGTGGCTCAAGGCAGTGCGTTGGCGCGCCCCGTTGCTGATTCTGGATGAGGCACATCATGCAAAGAACGACTCGACACAGCTCGCGGGTTTGCTTCGAACGGAAGACTCCGTCCGCCTGATGGAAGGGACTGGCAGCGGCGACAAACCGCTCTTGTACGAAAAGCTCGATCGTATGTTGTTCCTCACGGCCACCCCGTTTCAGTTGGGCCATCAGGAGCTGATCCGCGTGTTGCGGTCGTTCAGTTCGGCAAACTGGAGCACGCGCGCCGCCCCAGTTCAGCCGCGCGAGGCATTTGTGGCTGCTCTCGACGAACTCGAAAAGCGCTTGGACTCGAACCGCGTTGCTGGGAGGCGCCTCGACCGGTTGTGGGGCCGGCTGCGACCTGAGCAGATCGTGGAAGCGTATCGCGACGAAAGTCTATCCTCCGCTGCGGCGCACTGGTGGAGTCAGGTTATGGCCGGTGCGGTTGACCCCCTCGCACGCGAGATCATTCGTGCCGCTGACGACTGCAAAAGAACGAGGGAGGCGGCGCAGGACGCAGCACGGCCGTGGGAGTCTCTGCGCACTTGGGCTATTCGCCATAATCGGCCGACGGTGCTCAAGCACCGACCCGGCCAGCCACCGACGCCGCGACGCGAGATGCGAGCGGGAGCAGCCATCAGTGACTCAGCAGAGTCTTTGCCCTCGGATCGAGGGCTATCGATCACGGCCGATCACGCACTCCCCTTCTTGCTGGCCGCCCGAGCACAAGGGGAGCTGGCCGCGGGTTCCAGTCGCGCAAGGGCGTTCTTTGCCGAAGGTCTATGCTCCAGCTACGAGGCCTTTCACCACACGCGAGAGAATCGGGGCGATATCCGAGACATGAATGACGAGGGAATCGAATCCGGCAAGCCGGCAAAGCCCGGAATGCGATTGACCTCATTGATCCCGGTTTCTTGGTACGAAGAGCACATCAGTGAATTAGTGCCAAGCAAAAATGCGAGCGACGAGGCGCGAGGTAACCACCCAAAGCTCAGTGAGGTGGTGAAACGAGTAACGAATCTTTGGCAAGAGGGCGAAAAGGTCCTCGTATTCTGCTTCTACAGGCAGACTGCCTTGGCCTTGCGTGACCACATTGCTGGCGCGATTGACCAGGCGGCAATCAACCTCGCAGGCAAGAAGCTCGGACTCGACCCCATCCGAAGACGACGTGAGATTCACCAATTGCTCGAACGAATCGCGCGCAGGCTAGCTGATGAAGAGAGCCCCTTTCACGAAGCACTGATCAGCTTGCTCCGCGAGCCGTTCGGACGGCTTGAGTTTGCGCCTCTCCGTGAGAAGCGGGAGGAGTTCGTCTCCCTCCTCGCGTCATACATGCGTACACCGACGTTTCTTGCGCGATATCTGCCACTCGATCAACAGCAGGTGCGAGACGCGCTGGCGTTGGGCGAAGGTCGCCCGGCTGTGGTGCGAGCCGGGGTCGAGGCACTCCGGAACGCATTCGCCGTACAAACTGACCTGTCTTCGCTCACTATGAAGAATCGCGTCGACGGATTCCTCGATTTCGCGACCGACCTTGCAGAGCGGTCCGTCGGCGCCGCCGATAGCCGGCCCAATCTGTTGGATGAGTACGTGCGCGCGCTTGGGGCCTACGATTCTTCCAGGGCCGGCAATGATGATGATGGTCGTCCAGCGGATGCGAAATCGTTGACCAGGTCATACCGGGCGCTTCCCGCCGTCAGAATGGTATTCGGCGATACCAAGCCGGAGGTGCGAGATCGGCTGATGCTCGCCTTCAACAGTCCACTATTCCCCGAAGTATTGGTGAGTAGCGCCGTACTGGCGGAAGGAGTCGATTTACCCCGGTTCTGTCGCCACGTAATCCATCACGACCTGTGCTGGAATCCGAGCACACTTGAGCAACGGACGGGCCGAGTTGACCGAATTGGATGCAAGGCGGAGATCGCGGGGCGGCCCATTGTGGTTTACGAGCCATACTTGGCGGGCAGCGCCGACGAGAAGATGTACCGGGTGGTACGGGATCGGGAACGTTGGTTCCAGATCGTCATGGGGCAGAAGTTCGAGATGGATGAAGCATCGTCTGAAAAGCTCGCGCAGCGAGTCCCACTACCGAATGAACTCGCCAATGACTTGGTGTTCGACCTGCGTCGGTATGCGCCGACGGCACGCCAATCCCTCCGTTCGGACGGCTCCATGTTCGCTATTGAGCCGCCGTGATGTGCTGCTCATGAAGGTCTACGCCATGCGTCCTCGCGACATCGAAGACATTCGAGNNGGAGCCCGAGAAGGCGCAGGACATGCGCGACTTTCTCGACGAAGGAGAGTCGCGCGGATGAGCGCCGACGCGCCACTCGATCGGGCCGTACCTCGGGCGCGGCGGATCGCGGATTCCGACCATCCAGACCTCGACACGCTCGCGGGTATGTGGACGCGCATCGGCGTGCTTTTCGCAACGCGCGCCGCGGCAAGCCCGGTCGACCTCGAGCGATTGCTCATTGATACGGCGCGCGCCGCGCGATTCGATGAGCGATTGTTTGTGTGCGCGGTCTCTTGGCTCGCCCAATATCATGGCTTCATCAACGGTCGTCGTCTGAGCGTGCTCGCCGTCGCGTTAGACGGTCAAGAATCAGCCGCGCTCGGCGCGCTCCTCACATTCGCGCGCGACGCCGCAGGGCATGCGCCGGAGCTCGACGCGGCTCTGGCTCGTTGCCGTCCGCTTAATCGGGCCCGCCCCTTGTTCGCCGTTATGGATACGATGAACGTCCTCCGCCGTCGCGTACGGAAGCGCGCGCTTCCACTTTTTGCGGCATGGGGACTCTGGCACGACGACGCGACCCTCAAACCGTCCGCGATTCGACCCGTTCGATGGCTGCTTCGCCATGCTCCTGAATTGCGGGCTCGCGCACTGCTCGGTCCATCCGTCGAGGCTGACGTGATGTCGTCGGCGCTCGCCGGAGACGTGACGGTGCGAGACGTCGCGCTCACAACCCACGTGTCGTACGCTGCGACGCACGATGCCGCGAGTCGCTTAGTTGGTCGTGGGCTGCTTGTCCGCGAGCGCGTCGCGCAACGACAATTGCTTCGACCGACGGCTGCAGCACGCGCGGCCTTCGATCAATCGGACTGAGCTGAGCAGGCTGTCGCGGTTATCGAAGTCCTTGAGATCGAATGACAGCAATGCATCACGTCGACCTCCCGAAGCCGCCGCAACGGAGCGAAACCGCTCGTGAACGCGAGCCGCGTAAGACTCGAGCTCTCGCGACTTTCCCAGACCCGGATCGCCGAGTGCGATGACGCACCGTACGCCGTCGAGGTCATCGAGCAGGCTCAGGTTCGCATTGCGCGCCTGCAGCAACTGGTGGATCGACCCCGGCTCGACGAGGAACCCACCACCTTCCGCTTCGTAGGTGCCGCCGCGTCTGATCCAGTAGCGGCGCCACGGCAATTGGTCCACTCGCCGAGTTGCACGCGTTACGAGCGACATCGCGTCTATCCTCGATCCAGCGGCAACACGCCGGTACGTTCCGCCTCGTTGTTGACACCCCGATTCAGCAACTCGAGCTGGCGATCGTAGGCATACATTCGTCCTCGCGCTCGACCCGTGATTTCGCGTGCGATACCAAGGGCTTCCAGTCGCTCCATTGCGCGCTGTATCGCAGGCCAGGTCAAGTCGAGATCCTGTGTAAGGCGAGTCGTCGAGACGATAACGCGGCGCCGTAGCGCGTCGTACACCCGAAGCGCTGTACCAGCACTCCTGCCGACGAGGCGCACTCGTGCCTCGTCTTCCTGAAAGAGGGTGCTTAGCGCCTGAGTAGTTTGGGTCGCCTGTCGAGCGACAGCTTCAACGCCGACCAGGTAGAAACGTAGCCACCCTTCCCAATCACCATGCGTACGAACGCGTTGCAAGGCGTCGTAGTAGTCCGATCGGTTCTCTTTGAGATACAGGCTGAGGTAGAAGAATGGGCGGCGGAGCACGCCGTCCGCGACGAACATGAGACTGATGAGGAGTCGTCCGATACGTCCGTTGCCGTCGAGAAACGGATGAATCGTCTCGAACTGCGCATGGGCAATACCCGCCTTGAGAATCGGCGGTGTTCGCCCGTATTCGTCATGCAGGTACTTTTCGAAGTTGTCGAGCGCGATCTGCATCTCGTGCGGGGGTGGCGGAACGAACTTCGCATTGCCCGGTCGAGAGCCCCCAATCCAGTTCTGCGTTCGGCGGAACTCTCCGGCTGCCTGTCGAGCCCCGCGGCCGTCGCGCATCAGCACCGCATGCGTCTCGCGGAGCAGCCGCAGTGTCAGAGGCAGGCGACCGGACTGAATGCTCTCGGCGGCATGCTGGAGCGCGGCAACATAGTGCGAAACCTCCAGTACGTCCGTGACCGGCGTTCCTGGCGCCTGCTCATTCTCATACGTGAGCAGGTCGGAGAGTGTCGACTGCGTCCCTTCGATCTGGCTCGAGAGCACCGCCTCTTTCCGCACATACATATAAAGGAGGCGGTCCGGATCGAGCAGCGCGGACGCACCGTCCAATCGGCCGAGGGCATGAGCCGCGTCTTCGGATGCGTGGCGTAGCTCTGGGCCGAACTCGACTGGTGGTTTCGGGGGCAGCGGCGCTGGGACGAACGCAGCGTAACCGTCCGGTCCCGAGTGTTGCAGGACAAATCGGCCAGCTCGGCTCTGAGGTTCGGTCTGCATAGCGAGCTTATCATCCATCTAGCTGCGCCTTGAGAATGATTGGATGGAGTGTTACTATCTATTAACT
>PMYN01000079.1 GCA_003171215.1 Gemmatimonadota bacterium
GCCTCGATGCGGCACATGGCGAACCTCGAGAGCGTGTACACCTACGAGGGGACGCACGATGTGCACTCGCTGATCATCGGGCAGGCCGTCACGGGCTTCAACGCGTTCAAGTAAAGCCGGAAGCCGGAAGCTCGAAGCCGGAAGATGACAACGATGGGCGTCGACCTCCGGCTTCCGGCCTCCGGCTTCCGGCGTCGTTCTTACCCCCGCGATTTCATCAGCGGAGTCCTGATCGCCCGCACCAGCCATTGGGGGAGATAGCGGATCAGCAGCACGGCCAGCTTGTACTGGAAGCCGGGAATGCACACCGTCTGCCCGCCGCGCGCGGCCTGTGCGAGCGAATCGTCCACTACTCTTCCCGCGTCGAGCCAGAGAAAACCCGGCGTCGACTTCATGTCGATCGCAGCGCGATCGTGGAACTCCGTTCTCGTGAAGCCGGGGCAGAGCGCCTGGACGCGAACTCCCGTTCCGATCAGCTCGGTGGCGAGGCCTTCGCTGAACACGCGCAGATAAGCCTTCGTCGCGCAGTAGTTCACGTTGCCGACGGCGAACGTGAAGCTCGCCACGCTGGAGACATTGATGATCGTCCCGCTGTTCCGCGCGATCATCCCCGGCAGCGCCGCCCGCGTCAGCAGCATCGGCGCCATGACGTGAAGCTCCAGCATCGTCGCCTGCTCGGCGACGGGCCGGTTGGCCAGTCTTCCCTTGCTCCCGAACCCTGCGTTGTTCACGAGATAGTCGAGCCGCTCCATCTGCGCGATCCTGTTCGCGACCGACCGCATCCCCTCGTCGCGCGCGAGATCCGCCGGCATTGCCTCGGCGTTGATCCCATACTGCAGCGAAAGTTCGTCCGCGATCTGCTTCAACCGCACTCCGTCGCGCGCAATGAGCAGCAGATCGTGCCCGCTCGCGGCCAGCCGCTGCGCGAACATCTTGCCGATCCCGGCGGAGGCGCCCGTGACCAGGGCGACGGGGTGTTCTGTAGGGGAATCGGTGGCAGACATGGGGAAGAAGGTATCACAGCCTCCGGCTCACGGCATAGTCGCTTTTCCCCGACTGTCCCCACCGCTAACTTAGCTCTGTGAAAATCGCCGTCATGATAAAGCGCGTCCCGGACATGGACCTGCGCTTCAAAATCGCCTCGAATGGCACCTCCGTCGACGAATCCGGGCTGAAATTCGACATCAGCGACTTCGACGGCTACGCCGTTGAAGCGGCTCTCCAGACGAAGGAGAAACAAGCCGATCCAGCCGCCAGCGAAGTGGTGGTGATCTCGCTCGGCCCCGACGTCGTCCAGGAAACCCTTCGCAAAGCCATGAGCATGGGCGCGGACCGCGCCGTCCAGCTCAAGTGCGACACGCCGGTGCACGACAGTTACGCGATTGCGACCGCGCTCGCCGCCGAGTTGAAGGGCGGCGGCTACGATCTCGTGATGTTCGGCCGCATGTCGATCGATACCGCAAACCAGTCGACCGGTCCCATCGTCGCCGAACTGCTCGGCCTCCCGATCATCACCGCGATATCGAAGCTCGAGCTCGACGGTGGCCGCGTGAAGGCGCGCCGCGAGCTCGAGGGCTCGTACGAGCTGATCGAGTGCCCGATGCCGGCCGTGGTGACGATCGACGAGGGGATCGCGCGGCCGCGGTATCCGTCGCTGAAGGGAATCATGGCGGCCAAGAAGAAGCCGCTCGAGGTGAAGCCCGCGCAGGTCGGCGAGGAACGGTACAAGCTCGACAAGATGGAGCTTCCGCCGGAGCGCACGGCGGGCCGGATCATCGGTGAAGGGAAGGATGCCGTGCCCGAGCTCGTGCGGTTGCTCAAGGAAGAGGCGAAGGTACTCTGATGGCGAACACCAATGTCTTTGCGTTCGCGGAATCGCGCGGCGGGGAACTGCGGCGCGCCGCGCTCGAGGCCGTGACTGCGGCCCGTGGGGTGGCCGACTCGACGGGCGGCCAGGTCCATGCGATGCTCGCGGGCGGCGCCGGAATCGGCGCGCTCGCCGCGAAGCTCGCGGCGTGCGGCGCGGATGTGGTGCTCGTGCTCGAGAATGCCGGGTTCGCCAACTACAATCCCGAAGCGCTGGCCGCGACCATCGCGGCCCGTCTCTCGACGGGCGGATATCGCGCCGCGGTCTTCATCGCCAGCGCGCAGGGCCGCGATCTCGCGCCGCGCGTCGCCGCGAAATGCCAGCTCCCGATCGCGGCCGATGTCACCGAGTTCTCGGTCGGCGCCGACGCTGTCACCGTGAAGCATCCCGGCTACACCGGCAAGATCATTCAGTCGTTCACGTTGCGGGCCGCGACCGCCGTACTCTCACTGCGCCCCGGCGCCGTGCTGCCGAAGGAGAGCGCGAAGCCCGGAACGGTCGAGCAGGTCACGTCGGCCATCGATCCTTCGAGTGCCCGCGTCGTCGTCACCTCCACCGTGCGGAGCGAGGGCGCCAAGCTCGACCTCGGCGAGGCGCCCGTGATCGTCAGCGGCGGCAGGGGGCTGAGGGAATCGGGGAACTTCAAGCTCGTCGAAGATCTTGCGGCCGCGTTCGGCAATGCAGCGGTCGGCGCGACGCGCGCTGTCACCGATGAGGGCTGGCGTCCGCACAGCGACCAGATCGGCCAGACGGGAAGGCTCGTGAGCCCGCAGCTGTACATCGCCTGCGGAATCTCCGGCGCGATCCAGCATCTCGCCGGCATGCGCACCTCGAAGACCATCGTCGCGATCAATCGCGACAAGGAAGCACCGATCTTCAAGGTCGCCGATTACGGGATCGTCGGTGACGTCCTCGAGATTCTCCCGGTGCTGACGGCCGCAGTGAAGGAAGCCAAGAAGGGCGCGTGACCTCGGCCTCGAGCATGGTGTTCACGGTAGTCGTCGTGGCCGCTCTCGGCTTCTTTTCGTACAACGTGCAGCGCCTCGTGGGCGAGCTTCGGCTCGGCCACCGCGACGACGTGCGCTGGAACGACCTCCCGCGCCGCTTCTGGAATCTTCTCCAGATAGGACTCTTCCAGAAGAAGATCTTCCGCGATTCGATAGCGGGCCCCATGCACGCCGCGATCTTCTGGGGCTTCTGCGTGCTGACGNNCCGGCGCCCGTGTACGCGTTCTACGAGATGAACCAGGATCTCTGGGGCGCGCTGGTGATCGCCGCGGTGTCGTTCGCACTGTTCCGCCGGCTCACGCATCGAGTGAAGCGACTGCAGGGGAAGGAGACGCACGCCGACGATCCGCTGCTGATCCTCTCGTGGATCGGCGTGCTGATGATCACGATGTTCGCGTCGCACGCCACCACCGGCGTGCTGCACGATCTCTTCTGGTGGTCGCACGCGCTCCTCGTGCTCGGCTTCCTGAACTACCTGCCGTACTCGAAGCATCTCCACGTGGTCGTCTCGCTGCCCAACGTGTTCCTCTCGAACACCAGCGGCCCCGGCGTGATCGGCGCAATGCGGCCGATGGATCTCGAGGGCGACGTGGCCGTTTTCGGCGCGAAGGACGTGACCGATCTCTCGTGGAAGAGCCTGCTCGACGGCTTCGCCTGCACCGAGTGCGGTCGCTGCACGAGCGTGTGTCCCGCGAACATCACCGGGAAGCTGCTGAGCCCGCGCAAGATCGTTATCAACGTGCGCGAGCGGCTGGAGGCCGAAGCGAAGGGCGATCACTCGAAGACGCTGCTCGACGACTTCATAACGGAAGAAGAGCTGTGGAGCTGCACGACGTGCCGCGCCTGCGTGCAGGAGTGTCCCGTGAGCATCGATCAGCTCAGCGTGATTCTCGAGCTGCGCCGGAACCTCGTGCTCGGCGAGTCGCGGTTCCCGGAAGAGGTGATGCCCGCGTTCGAGTCGATGGAGCAGCGCGGGTCGCCGTGGGCGTTCGATCCGGGCGACCGGGGGAAGTGGGCGGCGGGACTGGACATTCCGACGATGGCCGAGATGGCGGAGCGGAACGAGCGGCCGGAGGTGCTGTACTGGGTGGGCTGCATGGGCTCGTTCGACGATCGCTCGAAGAAGACGACCGTGGCGTTCGCGAAGATCCTGAAGGCCGCGCACGTGAAGTTCGCAATCCTGGGCCAGGAAGAGAAGTGCAACGGCGACGCCGCGCGCCGGATGGGGAACGAGTATCTGTACCAGATGCTGGCGAAGGAGAACATCGCGACGCTCGACCGGTACGGTGTGAAGACCGTGGTGACCGCGTGTCCGCACTGCTTCCACCAGATCGGCAACGAGTATCCGCAGTTCGGCGGGAACTACGATGTGGTGCATCACTCGACGTATATCGAGTCGTTGATGGCGGCGGGGCGGGTTCCGTTGCGCGAGGATCTGCACGAGCCGGTGCGGACGTTCACGTATCACGACTCGTGTTATCTCGGACGCTATAACGACGTATACGATGCGCCGCGAGAGACCATGAAGCGCGCGCTGCCGATGCTGAACCTCGTGGAGATGCCGAGGTCGAAGGACCGCGGGCTGTGCTGCGGCGCGGGCGGCGGGCGGATGTTCATGGAGGAGAAGGTGGGGAAGCGCATCAACGCCGAGCGGGCTGAGGAAGCGCTCGCGACGGGTGCCGACGCGATCGCGGTGGCGTGTCCGTTCTGCATGACGATGATGGCGGACTCGATCAAGTCGCGGGATTCGCACGTCGATGTGTACGACGTGGCGGAGGTGGTGGCGGGTCGGCTGGCCGTCTGATCGCGCGCTGATCGGGATGGTGCGCCGCCGGCATCACCTGCACGAGACTGTGATCCAGCGAGCTGTGACGGATGCGGCGCGTCGAGCCGCGATCCCGACGCGCACGTCCTGAATCGAGGCGGTCGGGCGGTGAACAGTCCTGCTGACAAGTGGTAGGCGGTTAGCGCGCGCAACATGCACAACGAGCTCTTGCCCCGGCGTCGTGATGCTCGATGTGACGGCCCTATCGCGTCAGCGACCTCACCTGCGCGGTTATGCAGCGGGCGGCCGCAGCCTTACGTGTGCCATGCGCTTGGCGTGATTGCGTCCAACCGATTGCCAGCGCAGCGTTTGCGCTTCATACTCAAAATGGGAGTCCGCGCGATAGGCTGCGAGCGGCGATGGAATTTCGCTCACGGCGCGGGATAATGTGACTTCCTAATTCTCGTTAGGCTGCTTTGCTTCGCCGGAGGTTCGCGTGCCACTCTCGTATTCGATCGATGTCACAACCGAAGTTGTTACGTTTCACTATGTGTCGGATCCGCCATTCAGTGAGTGGGCGTCGACAATGGACGCGGTCCTTCGGGATTCGGCCTTCCGGCATGGGTACGGCTTCCTGCTCGATCGCAGCCAGATCACTACAGCGGCGGAGACAGAATATATCCGACGAATCGTCGAGTATGTCCGAGCCCACGAACATCAACTCAGCAGCAGCCGCGTCGCCGTACTGGTCCAGGGCGTGGCGCCCTACGGCATGGCTCGCATGGCACAAATCCTCCTTGACCAGACTAAGAGCGATCCGCAGGTGTTTTCCAGTCGTGATGAAGCCTTGGAGTGGCTTAGCAGCGGTCGCACGCGGCATACGGACACCTAGCCCTGCGGGGAAGGGCGGACGAGGCGCCGCCGCCTAAACATTGTTGGGCGGACTAGTTCTAAGAGAAGAGAATGCCTTGGGGTCGAGTGCGGTGTTCTTTCTGTGGCAAGAATCAAGAGTCGGTCGGCAGACTTGTATCGGGCCGACACGGCTACATCTGCGAAACGTGCGTTGGCGTTCCCTCGGGGATCATCGAAGCCTCCAACAATTCGGCGCCGTCCACCGGAGTGCCGGAACGCCCGTCGCCGCCCCGGAGGCTGCTGACGACCCTCCGACGCGTCTTCAACTTGGCGCACATACGATCGATCACCATTGAAGGAGCCGCCTAACCACGAATTGCAGCAGCCGCGGTGCGCAAACGCGACACGGTGTAGCGCGCGCCGTCGTCACACACGAGCATCAATGTGTGCGGCCCTGCGGCCGCGCAGCTGAATTCTGATCCGTTAGGCAGAAGACACGCTTCGTGGGTCGCGATGTAGACGGGATATCCGCCGCGCCACGCCGCGCGTATTTCCGTCTGCGGATTGATCTCCAAGTCGCGCGACTGGGCGAGATGGCGATTTGAGCGTGAGTTTAGGTTAAGACATGCGGCTGTTTGCTCGACCGAGATTCGCGTGCCTCGTTGGATGCAAGGAGATGTGATGTTCAAAACGGCACAAAGGGCATTCCTGCTTGTGCTTGCGATTACCTTCGGCTGCAGTCGAACGACTGAACCCGGCTGCGACATTTGCTCAAGCTCGGCGATCGTGTACGGTACGATTCGGTCGCCAACCGGTGTCGCGCTGCTTGGCGCGGTCGTCACGGTTGAGGCATACCGCGACGTATGTTCCGGGCCCATTGAAGGTGAGAGCAGCCTTCCGTTCCAGACCGGTTCCGACGGTGCGTATCGTGTTGCTCCGATTTCGGTGTCCGCGCCATTCGTCGCATGCATTATCGTGCGCGTCACGTCACCCGGAGGCTCGGGACTCGCCGCCGCCGCCGATAGCGGGGCCGTCGTGCGTTTCACGGCCGACGTTGGTGGCGGTGCGCACGACAGCACGCGCGTTGACATCCAGCTACGTGCAGCCCCGTAGCAATCGGGTGCCACGTAACCTGCGTCGGTGCGGACGGCGCTCGATGGAATCGGCCGCGGGCGGCCGGCTCGAGCGCACAAAGCCGACTGGTGCCCGCGTAGAAGCGCCGCAGCACAAAGCCGTTCGTTATGCGGGCTCCCGTCAGCACGATTGATGCGTAGAGGAGAGCTTCGTGAACACGAAATAGTCCTTAACGTCGATTGGCCAGCCAGTGCCAGAACTGCCCGTTGCTGATGTTGAACGCGCGCAGCAGCACTATCGGGATGCACTTTCTATTTCCACCATGGCGGGCGAAGCGCCGAATAACAAACACATGCAGGCGACGCGCGAAACGCGCTCGCATGAAGCGTGTCGTTAGACCGTCCCGCCGGTTCGAGCCCGCTCCTGCCCGCGCTACTTCGGCGTGACGCGAAACAGCCGGCCGGGATTCGCATCCTCGATCATCCATACCGCGCCATCAGGCCCGACCGCCACGTCGCGAATCTGGGGTCGGTTTTCCGACCAGGAGATTAGAGATGAGCGAGCGTCGCAACAGTCGTCGCATCACCAGCTCAACCTCCGAGGGCGCTATGGCCGCGATTCGACCTGAAGCTTCGCGATAGTGAGTTTCGACGCGATAGTGCGTTCAACGTCTACGTCCGCCAATCCCTTTCGCGACACACGTATCAGGACCCTCTGGCCGGCGTTGAACAATTTGCCGCACGACTCGAACACTCCATCACTTCCGGTTCTATACAACCACTTGAGCCAGCTCCATTGTCCGCCCTTCATTCTTGTTGCAAACGACACTTTGACATCCTCGACGGGTTCTCCTTCTGGCGTGACGACGCGGCCGAGAATGAATGTCGAATCATTTGCCTCCCACTGCCGGTCTTTCCGACACAGGCCTGCGACGTACTCCTCAGCCGTCGAAACTCTCACCGTCGTTCGAAAGGTCGAGTCGCGAGCTGCAACGAACGAGACTCTGGTTGGGATTGAGACATCGAGCTCCGCCATTCGCGCGTCGCGGATTCGCAGCGAGTAGGGTCCCGGCAGAAGATCTCTGATCAAAATTGTACCGCTCGAATCCGCGGTGCCGCGGTACGGCGTGTCCGGAAGCAGCACCTCGGCGCCGCGCGCGGGCTGGCCTGAAGGCGTGACCGTTTGGATGCGAAGCGAGCCGAGTGAGGCGTTCCATGCTTGACCATCCGGCCAGACCACGTGAGCCACTTCGCCGCCATCTTCCCTTGCGAACATCGAGGTACGGGTCGTGCCATAGGTACCCTTTTGGTCAAGAACCGAGGTCTGCGTCGCATCCAGTCGGCGGAGATACCAGTGGTCGACAAACACGGCACCGTTGTTCATTTCATGAAAGGAGATCGAACCACCAGGGTGAAATTCGTTCCATCGTGGAGGCGTTCCGATGTACCGAAACTCGATATCGCGGAGCGCTCGCGCGGCTGTGTCGATCCACAGCGTTCCATCGATGTCCATTCGACCAGGGTGAGGGTCGGACGGAGAGAACGCGAGCCCGATCTGGCGCGGGCGATTCTTTGGAGATGGCACGAGGCGAAAGCAGTAGCCAAGAGCAAACGCGTCGTCCAGCAGCACGTCCGCGTCCGGCCCAAACATGAACCGCGTGCCGCCGCTGTCGACCGAGAAGCCCGACGCGACAAAGTCCCTGGCGGAATAAGCGGCGTCGAAAGTCTTCGTGCTGTTGGTGGTGGAGTCGGCGCTGACAACGAAGCGGGAAATGCGGTCGCTGTGACCATCCAGCGTGCGCTGAAAGACGAGTCGATGGACCGACATCGAACTCATTTCACGCGCCACGACTGTGTTGAGCAAACCAGCACGGGCCTGCTCCCACAGTGCGATTGTTCTCGCGCGATCGCCGCGCTGGGGACAGCTCGACCTGTCCATGATGCGGACCGGCGCGAGTGCGGCGCTGAACGGAACCATCACCACGTCGATCGGTTGATCGATAGCTTCCGAATCTCGCACCCGTAGTTCGCGCGGCAGAAATCCGATGCGGACCACACGCATCGAGCGCGCGACGCGGACGAAGGCGACACTGAACTGCCCACGTTCGTTCGTGATATTTCGTCCGAGCAGCGCGCCCGCCGAATCCAGCAGCATGACCACCGCGCCCGCGATCGGTTGATGACTCGTGCTGTCGCGAACGACGCCGCGGAAGTTCTGGGCGGCCAGCGGTACTGCGAGGCTCGTGATCAGCAACGCCGCAATCGTGGGACTCCGCAAGATCACGATTTCTGCCGGCTAGTGCGTCCAGATTACGATCGAACCACAACCCGTCGACGAGGTCAGATCGTATTGCGCCGGGATGGTGCCAGGATTGGAGTAGACCTCGATACCCTTGATCGCTTCGGGGTACAAAATGCCCCTCAGTTGCCGAAATGACCCGTAGTCCGGCGTAGGTCCACGCGGACCCGGCGTGGAGATCGGGAATGGGGCGCCATCGAGGTATACGTTCGGTATGCAGCGCACCTGATTGAAGTCGCTGATTCCGATAAAAAATGGGAACGGGCCTCCCGTAGTGTAGGTTACTTGTAGACCCCTGAGGCCCCTCAGCACCTCGCTGAAATCGGAGAAGGTGTGCTTCTTGATGTCCTGCTCCGTCAAGAACGCTCCCATTCCTTGTTGCCTGCGTATTTCGAATCCGCTGCGCTCCATCAACGATGGGAGAACGGCCGTTCGAGTGACGTCGACCTGCGCCAGCACTTGCGCCTGCCGACCGATTGAAAGCGACGTATCGCGAGTCGCGTTCGTCGAGAAGTCCATCGCGACGGTCATCGGCTCCCATCCGATCGATCGCACCTCGACTGTGCGCGTACCAGCCGGGATGCGATCGATCTTGAACGCACCCGCCGCGTCGGTGCGGCCCGATCGTTGGGTGCCGAGCACGCTCACCAGCGCATCGCGCATTACTCGACCATCGGCGCCGAGCACGGTCCCTCGCAGCGACGCGCTGCCGGCTGCTCCGAGAGCACTGCTGGACGAGTCGCCGAGCGCGTCGGCGCGCGCAGCGCTGTCCTGGCGACTCAGCGCGAGGTCGACACGTGCGATCAGGCGATCTCCCAAGAGCAGAGGCGACGGCCCCGCGACGAAGTCGTCGTATTCCACATCAACGTCGATCGGCGTCCGCGTCGGCACCCCGCAGACCAGGTATGATCCATCACGACTGGTCCGCGCTGCGTCCCGCGCGCGGCCTCGTTCGATATGACCTGGCGTGACGGTGAGTTCCGTCCATTCCGTCCTGACCGTCGCGTTGGCCAGAGGAGAACGATCGTCGACGTCACGGACGCGACCGATGATGACGCCGGTGTCGGTATCGTGCGGTCCGGGACAAATTCGTGAGTATGCCGTCGCCTGACTTGGCGTCGACAGCGCAACGGCGACAGAGCGACCGCCGGCGACATCCACCGGCACGGCCGGCAGCTGTAGATCGAACGAATCGAGCACCACGTGCAGGATGCCGAGTGTGTAGCGGCCGTCAGGGACGCTGTCGATTTGGAAATGGCCGCGTGCGTCGGTGGTCGCGTAGCGCGAGCGCTCGACGAGGACGACCGTCGCGTTTGCCAGCGGCGCGTGCGTTCGCAGCGAGTCGTAGACCGTGCCGACAATGCTCCCCTGCGCGCTCACTGAATTGAGCGCAAGAAGGGCACACAAAATCGTTGCCGTGATTCTCACTGCGGATCCTCCGGCGCTCGCTGCCAGCAAGAGATCCGTTCAAACTGTGGCGATCGGGTTCAGATGTCCATCGTCCAGGGTGACTGACTTGTGTACGCGATGAACGTACCCGTTCTCCTGCTGACGCTCGGGATAGCAGATCGCGAGACGCTATACACCGTCTGCAGCCGGCGCACATGATCCGACACCAACCGAAACAACCGGTCCGCTCGCAGCAGAAGCCGGCGTTAGACGGTCCCGCCGGTTCGAGCCCGCGCCTGCCCGCGCTATTTCGGCGTGACGCGAAACAGCCGGCCGGGATTCGCATCCTCGATCATCCATACCGCGCCATCCGGGCCGACCGCCACGTCGCGAATCCGGTGGCCGACATCCCAGCGTTCAGCGGGCGTGGCTCCTCCCTTCCCGTCGAACGTGATGCGGATAAGCGTCTTGCTCGCCAAACTGCCGATGAGTGCTGAACCCTGCCATGCCGGGAACATCGCACCACTGTAAAACGTGATATTTCCGGGCGCGATGACGGGCGTCCAATAGATGACCGGCTTGGTCAGATCGGGCCGCGTATCCGGACTCGGGATCGGCACGCCGTCGTAGTTGGTGGCGTACGACACGAGCGGCCAGCCGTAGTTCTTGCCGGGTTCGATCAGGTTGAGCTCGTCGCCGCCCCTCGGCCCATGTTCGAGTTCCCACAGGCGGCCGTCGGGCGCGAACGCCAAACCATAGGGTGTGCGATGACCAGTGGTCCAGGTTTCTGACGGGGTGAGGTTCGGCCCGGGAAACGTGTAGGTGCGTACGACTGGCGCGGTCTTGGCCAGCTCCGTGTTGCGCGGCGGATCGATCACGGGAACGCTGGCCGCACCGATCTTGCCGGCCTCTGGATTGCCGGGCGCCGGTTTGCCGTCGAGCGTCAGGCGCAGAATCTTGCCCAGCGGCTGGTCGGGATCCTGCGCGGGTGTCATGCGCTGCCGGTCACCGACCGTCAGGAAGAGAAATTGCTTATCCGAAGAGAACGCGACGGCCGCGCCGAACTGTCCACCGCGGCCGCGCTCGCCGTCGCGCCATATCACCTGGAGCTCCTCGAGACTGGCGGTGCTGTCCGTGAGTGAAAGCCGGGCCCGCGCCAACGCGAGACTCGACCCAGATCCGCTCTCGCCCGGCTCCGAATATGTCAGGTAGACATTCCGGTCAGTCGCGTAGTTCGGCGACAGGTACACGCCGAGCATGCCGCCCTGTCCCCCGTACAGGACGGCCGGCACGTTCGTAACCGGCGTTTTCGCGCCCTGCTGGGTGACCAACCAGAGCGGACCAACCTTCTCCGTGATGAGCATGCGTCCGTCAGTCAGGAACGCGATGCGCCAAGGCATGTTGAACGTCGCCACCTGGGTCATCGTGAACGGCAGGGTTGCTTCGGGCGTTTGCGTTCCGGCGTTGAACTGCGCCTGCACCGCGGTCGAGACAAAAGTCAGAAGCAACGTGGCACGCACGAACATTTTCATTGGTATTTCCCTCGCCTGGGTTTTTCGCGATGACGAACACTACGCAGTCGACTCGGCATCGTGCCAGCCTCACTGATTGCCGGTTGCTCGTTGCACCGGCATATTGCCTGCGATTCCCCCTCTTCATCGCGCGAGTCACAGCTGACCCCAGCGCCCGACTCCCCAGAGCCCGGCGCCCCCGCGCTCCCCACGCGATTCCGCTTCGCGTCGGGCTCGTCCCGCGGCTNNAGGGCGATCTCGAGGAGATCGTCGCCAACGAAGGACCAATGGCGCCGGCGCGTGCCGTGCGCCTGCTGCGGCAGGTGGCGGGCGCGCTGCACGAAGCGCACACGGCGGGACTCACGCACCGCGACATCACGCCGGGCAACGTGATGGTGTGCGAGCGAGGCGGCGTTCCCGACTAGGAATTTCAACCGCCCCGTCGCCCGACCCCGCCTCCGCCCCTCAGCCGCCCGCGAAGACCATCGCGTAGACGATCCAGATCACNNGATGGGCTGGTACGGTTCCACCATGTGCTCCTCGAGCGTCCCGCTCTTGACGAGCGACTCGTACTCGGCGGGCTTGTCCTCGCGGAGTTCTTCCACCGACATGCGGCCGGTGAAGATCACCGTGTCCATGGGGAACTTCTCCGGACGGAGATGCGTGTTGAAGAAGTGAACCGTGAAGATGAATCCGGTGGCGAGCAGCGCCTCGTCACTGTGGATGATGGTCGCGACGTTGAGCGCCCAGCCGGGCACGAAGTGCGTGAAGAACACGGGGAACCAGAGGGCAAGTCCGGTGCCGCCGATCACCACCATTCCCCAGAAGACGCCCATGTAGTCGAACTTCTCCCAGTAGGTCCAGCGGCTGTAGCTCGGGCGCTTGCCGCGTCCGAGGAACCATTTGACGGAGCCCACCAACTCCTTCGCGTCCTTCAGCGTGGGCACCATCGTATTGGGCCCGAGAAGGTATTGCATCCAGGGCGTCCCCTTCCTTCGCCGCACCACGTCGACGAGGTGCGTGAGGAACAGTCCGATCATGAAGACGGCGCAGACCCGATGGATGTATCCCGCGGTCTGAAATCCGCCGAGCAGGTGCGAAAGGACCGAGGCCCACCGGGTGTTCGAGAACTTCAGCGACATGCCGGTCGCGGCACAGCCGATGAAGGTGACGATCATCACCACGTGCAACACGCGGTTCAGGCGAGTGAATCGTTCGTACTCCTTTTCCTTCTCATGCGCGGCACGCGGCGCGACCGCAGCCACCACCGGAGCCGCGACGGCAGCCGCGACGACACGACCCTTGGTCTTCAAGCCGTGCCAGAGCCAGAGCAGCGAGTGCGCCCCGGTGAATCCCAGGGTGCCGACGAGGAGGGCGGTCATGGCCCAGAACGTCCACCAGAGCCACGGGTATCTCTGCCGGTCGTGGGGCGTGGCGTGCGTGATGTAGCGCGCGAAGTTCGGACTCGCGCCCGGATGGCACTTCTGGCACGTGGCGACCACGTTCGCGCTGTTCAGGTGTGCGCGCAGGTCGCGGGCCGGGAGGATGTCGTGCGATCCATGGCAGTCATAGCATTGCGCCGTCTGCGTGAATCCGAGCCGCGAGACCTGGCCGTGATATGAGTCGAAGTACTCCTTGGCGATCTGCTCGTGGCATTTGCCGCACCGATCCATGATCACGAGCTTGAATCCCTGCGCGTCCGTGCGACCGATCGTGTGAGCGCTGTGACAATCGCTGCAGACCGGCAGTTGTTTCGTGGTGGCGGTCATCTTCGCCGAGTGAACGCTCTTCTCGAACTGCTCCTGGATCCCGACGTGGCAGGCACCGCACGTGGCGGGAATGTTGTTGCGGTTGACGCTGGACTTGAGACTGTCCGCCGGGAGCACGCTGTGCGCGGTATGGCAGCTGGTGCACACCGCGCTGACGACGAGGCCGCTCTTGATGAGCCCCGTTCCATGAATGCTCTCGGTATACCGCTCCACGATCTCGAGCTGCTTGCCCGTGTAGCGAACGGCGGCCTTCTCTCCCGTGCGGTGACAGCGGGCGCACAGCGTGGGGACGTTCAGGGCAAACGTGGGAGATAACGGGTTTCGCTTAGAGAGGATGTCGTGCGTGCCGTGGCACTCCGCGCACGTCGGCGCGTTCTTGTCCTTCTTCGCCTCCAACTGGCCGTGCGTGCTCACCCGGTACTGCTGCGCCACGTCGGCATGGCAGGAGGCGCAAGCCACGCTGGGCACCCGGGTCCCGGAAGCCCGTTCGTGCGAAGGATCCACCGACGAGTGGCACTGGCTGCACGACAGCTTCGCATGCACCGAGCCGGCAACGGCGTTGGACTGGATCTTGAGCGAGTGACCGTCCTTCGACGACTTGATGTCGGGGCGCCCATGGCAGCGCAGGCAACCGGCGCCGGCCGTGTTCCCGCCGTAAGAATCGCCGCCCGTCTTGTGGGGCGCATGGCAGGTCACGCACGCGGGAACCGCAGCGGGTCCCTCGGCCCATCGCTCGACGGGAATGACCTTGCGGTGCACGTCCTCGAGTTTGGTGTGACACTGTTTGCAGGTGGACGCCAAATTCTTCCGCGCGATCGACGAACGATCGTCGGTGGGGGGCAGGACGTCGTGTGCCGTGTGACACGACACACAGGTCGCCACAACCACCAGTCCCTTCTTCGCGAGCGCCCCATGGATGAGTTCCGGGTAGTTCGCAGCAGCGTCCGACTGACGAAGCTCACGTTTCTTGTGGACCGCCTCACCTTCCGTGTGGCACGCTCCGCACAAGGAGGCAGCGCGCGAGGGCAGTACGGGGGAGCGCGTATCGCTCGCCGCCACGATTCGGTGGCTGCCGTGGCAGTCGCCGCAGCTCGGCGCACGCGCGTCGCCGCGGGAGGCCGCCGTGCCGTGGAGTGAACGGGCATACTGCCGCCCTTCCTCGGCGTGGCACTTGAGGCAGGTGGCGGGAGCGAGTTTCCCCTCATGGGGAAGCTCTTTCTTCGCCAGGCCCGTATGGCAATCGACGCAGTCCGCGGGCCCATGCCGCGAGGCGGCGAATCCTGCGGAATCGACGTAGAGGGAAATCGTCGCGCCATCACGCTTTCCGGTCAGGCTCTTGTCGCCGTGGCACGTGAGGCAATCGCTGTTCGATTGCGCCGCGGCGCCGACAGGCAGACCGAAGAGAAGCCCGAACCCGAATATCCGAATAAGTGACTTCGAAATTGTCATATTACAGTCGCTAATCCCCACCAGGGAGCCAACTTCCTGTCCCGAAGGATAGCGTCGGCGGCTGGTTGAACAGTCGGAGATTCTGCTACATCTGCGTCAGGCCATCCGGCCGGTCGGGCGCAGCGGCGGTCAGGCCCGCGTGCGGCGGCTTCGGCCGAAGAAGAAGAGCCCGCCGGCCAGGCCCGCGACGAGGATGAGGCCGGCCGGCAGGACCCATGCGCGCGCGGGCTTCGCGCTCGCGCCCGCCTTGCCGTGCACGGGTCCGCTGTCGAACAGCGCGGTCGCACTCGTGTGGCACTTTCCGCAGGCGGCAGCACGATTCGCCTTGTTGACGCTCGACGTCGTGTCCTTCGTCGGCTTGACCTCGTGGGCGCTGTGACAGCTCGCGCAGTTCGCGGCCTCGACCGCTCCATCGTGCAGCGCGAGTCCGTGACGGCTGTCGGAGAAGTTCCGGAACCGGTCGCTCGAGATTCCGTACGTGCCCGAGAATGCCACGGGGTCATGGCAGCGCGAGCAGACCTGGGCGGCGACGGGCTTCGCCGCGACGCCTGATGTCGCATCGACCGGAGCCGGCTTCGCATGTTCGCCGTGGCAGGTGGCGCAGGTCATCGAGTCCGTCTTGGTGCTGGTCCGCGCCATGCCGTGCACACTCTGGTTGAACTTCTTCTCGATCGCGAGGTGGCACTTCGCGCAGGTGCCGGCAATGCTGTCCTTGCCGACGGTCGAACCGGGCTCCGACTTTTTCCTGATGCCGTGACTTCCGTGGCAACTCACACAGGTCGCCGCCGCCGCGTCACCGTGCCTGAGGCGCGTGCCGTGCGCGCTGCTGTCCCACTGCGGGACGAACACGGTCGATGGTGACATCAGGTCCCGCGCTTCCGGACTGTCCAGATGACAGGTCTGGCACGCGCGCGCCTGCACCGCCTTCACCGCGAGTGAATCGGCTGATCCGTGTGCGAGCGTGAGCGTCTGCCGGTGGCAGGAGAGGCAGGTCGGCGCTCCCTTCACGTCCGCGGCGAGCGCCTTGCCGTGCGTGGAGCCCGCAAAGTTTTCGGCGGCATTTTTATGACACTTCCCGCAGGATTCGGTGAGGCGGGTTGCACTGAACTTCGAGCCGGCGACCTTCGGAGATTCGACGTCGTGCGTGCCGTGGCACTCCTTGCACGAGACGCGTGGCTGCGTGCCGCTCCGGATCGCTTGGGCAACCTCCGGGTGAAACGCGTGCTTGAACTGCGCGTCCGCGTGGCAGCGCAGGCAGACGACGGGCTCGACCTTGCCGCGATATGGAACGAGCTTCGGGTCGAGCCCCGTGTGGCAGGCGACGCAAACGAGTTTCGCGTGCGCCGAATGTTGCAGGGCCGACTCGTCGGCCGTGGACGCGACCTGAGCGGCGCGGGCTTGTCCCGTGTCGCGTCCGGCCTGGGCCAAAGCGTTCGGCGAACTCACGTGAAGGCTGCATGCGACCATCGCAGCGAGAACGACGAAGCGCTTTCTCATGATTTACGGGTTCTTCGGTACGGAGTGCCGGATTTTCGCCCATCGCTCCTGGAAATTGAACTCCTTGAACGTAGGGCTCTTTTCGTTGTGACACGAGCGGCACTGTTTTTCGATCGCCGCGTCGTCCTTGTATTCCGTCATGCCTGCCGCGATCGACCTCGCCTTGTCCTTCATTACACTCAAGCCCTTGTAGCCCGAGCCGGGACCGTGGCAAACCTCGCACTGCACGCCTTCCTTGACGTCCACGTTCGCGCTGGCCGGCAGCGTGTGGCACTGGAGGCACTCGGGTGACTCGGCGGCGGGTGTGGCCAGTCCCTTCGTCTTGGCGATGTCATTCGCCTTCGCCGTCGTCAGCGTCGTATACGCTTGGGCATGACCCGTCTTCTCCCAGATTCCGAGCTGGTTTCCCTGCTTTTCGGTCTTGTGGCATATTCCCGCGCATGTTCTCACGCCGAGATACGTGTTGCCCGCGTTATCCTGAGCCCGGACTGAAGTGGCCGAGGACAGCGCACTCGCCACGACCGTCAAGAGGAACATCGTCTTCTTCATGACTTTCTCCTCGTCTCGATCATATTTTGGTGCGCAGCTCGGTCAGCCGCGGACACGAGCCGCCTGAATAATGAATCGCAGAGCCGGCGTCCTCGCCATAAGGGATTGGGTGTCCTCGCCATAAGGGATTGGCTGACGGCGCCAACCGGTTCGCCGGTGAGATTGTAGGGGAGCAGGCGCTTCATCCACTACCTGTAATACGTTCGCATCGGCAGTCGGCCCATTCACGCCGGCGCCCCCGTCAGATGGAGAGTGATCGAATGCAACGCAAGCTTCCCCCGTCATTCTACAATCTGACGACACTCGCCGGCGCGGTGATCGCGGGTGTGAGTTTCGGCCTCATCCTCTTCCTGCTCCTGCTGGAGCAGTTCTCCGAGACGTCCAAGCCCTACATGGGCATCATCGCGTTCGTCATCCTTCCGGCGTTTCTCCTCGGGGGATTGGCGATCGCGGGTTTCGGTGTCTGGCGGGAGCATCGCCGCCAGCGGATCGGCACCGCCGTCGAACAGCACCTTCCGGTGATCGACCTGAACAATCCGCGTCACCAGACGGCCGTTGCGCTGGTGGCGACGGGTTCCCTCCTGTTGCTCGTGTTCTCAGCCTTCGGGAGCTTCCAGGCGTATGAGCACACGGATTCGGACGCGTTCTGCGGGCAGACGTGTCATAAGGTCATGAATCCGGAGTACACGGCCTACAGCAACTCTCCGCACGCACGCGTGGGTTGTGTGAAGTGCCACATCGGGCCGGGCGCCGGCTGGTTCGTGCGGTCCAAGCTCTCGGGAGCCTACCAGCTGTACGCAGTGGCATTCAACAAGTATCCGAAGCCGATCGCGACGCCGATTCACAACCTGCGACCGGCGCAGGAGACGTGCGAGCAGTGCCACTGGCCGCGCCAGTTCTTCAGCGAGAAACGGGAGAGCCACACGTACTTCGCTTCGGACACGAAGAACTCGAAGTGGACGCTGGATCTCCTCGTGAAGATCGGCGGCGGCAACGGCCAGGCCGGGCCGACCTCGGGGATCCATTGGCACATGAACATCAACAACAAGGTGTCGTACATCGCGACCGACTCGGCGCGGCAGTCCATCCCGTGGGTTCGCGCGGTGGGACCGGACGGCAAGGTCACCGTGTACCAGAGCACCGAGCATCCGCTGGCTGCGGCGGACGTCGACGAGAAACGGATGCGGCGCATGGACTGCATCGATTGCCACAACCGCCCGACCCACATCTTGTATCCGGCAGCCCGCTCGGTGGACAACCTGATGGCGGTCGACCGGATCGACCCGTCGCTGCCAAGCGCGAAGAACCTCGCGGTCTATGCGCTCGAGAACTCGTACTCGACCGCCGAGGCGGGATCGGACAGCATCAAGACGATCATCAACGAGTACTACAACGCCAGCTATCCGGCGGTCGCGACTGCCAAGAAGACGGAAATCGCGCGAATGGTTTCCGAAGTGCAGGGGATCTACGGCCGGAACTACTTTCCCTCGATGAAGTCGAACTGGAAGGCGTACCCGGACAACCTCGGGCACATGTACTTCCTCGGCTGTTTCCGTTGTCACGACGGCAAGCACGTCTCGGAGAGCGGCAAGGTGCTCACCAACGACTGCAACACATGTCACGTCGTGCTCGCGCAGGAGACCAGCGGCGACACGTCGCGCGTGTCGCTCGAGGGGATCAAGTTCCGCCACCCGGTGGACATCGGCGACGCGTGGAAGAAACAGCTATGCAACGACTGCCACAATCCGCCGCCCGGAGCGAAACCACTGGTCACGCCTGTCGTAGGCGCGAAATAGTCGGACTTCAGCAGGGAGAGGAATTTCAATCGCAGTGGCCTGACTCCGATAGGTCAGCCGCGCCACCGCATCGACAAATCGCCCGGAGGCGAACTGTGGTCGCTACGGATACGTCGTCAAGTACTTCGGCCCCCGCCGCAGCTTGGTCGCCTGCTCGAACGCGTACGCGAGCCTGATCAGCTTTCCCTCTTCCCACGCCCGCGCCACGAACGAAAGCCCGACCGGTAGTTCCCCCACGAGCCCCATCGGCACCGTAATGCTCGGGTATCCGGCCACGGCCGCGAAGCTCGAGTTGCCACCCGTGAAGTGGTCGCCGTTGAGGAAATCGGTCGTCCACGCCGGCGCGTTCGATGGCAGAATGATCGCGTCGAGTTTGTGCTTCGCCATCACCGCGTCGACCCCCTCGGTGCGCGACAGCCGGATGCACTTGGCTCGCGCGTCGAGATACTTCTTGTCCGTCAGCGGCCCGCGCTTCTGCGCTCGAACGAAGATCTCCTGGCCGAACCACGGCATTTCCCGCGCCCTTTCGCGTTCGTTCCACGCGATCAGATCGGCGAGTGACTTGACCGGCGCGTCCGCCCCGAGCGACGCGAGATACGCATTGATTCCCGCCTTGAATTCGTAGTCGAGCACCGTCTCTTCCGCGTCGTCGAACTTGCCCGCGGTCGCGAGTTTCACCGGATCGATGACGGTCGCGCCGGCGCTGCGGAGCGCCGCGATCGCTTCGTCGAACCGAGCGTCGACGACGTCGTTGAAGCCCGCGAGGTGCCGCGCCGCCCCGATGCGCGCGCCCTTCAGCCCGGCGGCATCGAGGAACGGCGCGTAACTCCGGGCGCTCTTGCCGCGGCTGGCATTGGTGGCGGTATCGCGCGGATCCACGCCGGTGAGGACGCCGAGCAGGGTGGCCGCGTCGGCCACCGAACGCGCCATCGGGCCGGCGGTGTCCTGTGACGCGGAGATGGGAATGATCCCGCTGCGTCCCCAGAGACCGACCGTCGGCTTGATGCCCACCAGGCCGCAGATGCTCGAAGGAGAGATGATCGAACCGTCGGTTTCGCTGCCGATCCCGACCGTGGCGAACGTCGCCGCCATCGCCGCCGCCGTGCCTGAACTCGATCCGCTCGTGTTGCGGTTCAGCACGTAAGGATTGCGGGTCAGGCCGCCGCGACCGCTCCATCCGCTGGAGCTGTGCGTGGACCGGAAGTTCGCCCATTCGCTGAGGTTGGTCTTGCCGAGGAGCACCGCGCCGCTCGCGCGCAGTCGTTCGACGATGAATGCGTCTCTCGCCGGCGTGCTCGCGGCGAGCGCCAGCGAACCGGCAGTCGTACGCATCTTGTCGGCGGTGCCGATGTTGTCCTTGATCAGCACCGGGATACCGTGCATCGGGCCTGGCGTCGCGCCCATCTTGCGTTCGGCGTCGCGCTGCTCGGCGATCGCGAGGGCGTCCGGATTCAGTTCGATCACGGCGTTGAGGGCAACTCCGGTCTTGTCCATCTGCGCGATGCGCGTCAAAAAGCGCTGCGTCAGCTCGCGCGAAGTAAGCGCGCCGCGCTGCATCAGGGCGCCCAACTCGGCAACAGAATGCTCCAGCAGGTCGTCGACTTGCGGAGCCGGACCCCCGCTCAGCGATGCCGCGAGCGGCCGCACCGGCGATTCAGATCCGGAGGCGGACTCCGGCACGCCAAGCAAAGCCGCGCCGGCCGCGAGTGAGGCGCCCACGAAAGCCCTGCGGTCGAGTGGTGTCGTGCCGGAATTCCTGTTCATGTCGAGTCCTCGAGTGATCGTGGCGGCTTTCCCGCCGCGCCCTGCGCGTCTACTGCGGGAAGATCGCCGGAAATACGATGTTGGTCGTGAAGATGCAGCGGTCGTTGTGCCCGCACTCGGGGACGATGATTGCGTTGGGCTTCGCGCCGAGTGTCTGCGTGATGTACTTGACGAACGCTTCGCCCCGCGCGCGACGCGTCGGTCCCTGTGCCATTGCGGCCGGCGAGGAATCGAATCCGCCGAGTGGCAGCACGTCCACCTGACCCAGCAGGTATGTCGTCGGGCGGTCTGCGAGTTGCGTCTTCAATTGATCGTCCGTCATTTGCGCGGTGTATCCCGTGCGATTCTCGAGACCCGCGGGCCAGCGGTTGTAGTTCGCGGCTCTTGTGGTGTCGAACGGGCCGTAGGTGAACTGCGTGTGCACCTTTTCCCCGTCCGCTCCCAACGCCTCCTTGTCGGCGGTGGTGGGGTCCGCGTCACCAGTGGGGAGCGGCCGGACCGCGGCCGGCCATGCATAGGTCGACGGATTGGCAACGACGTAGGTGACGGTTGTCCCGAGCGTGCCGTGAACCTTGTTGGCCATCTCGTAGCGCGTCACGAATTGGCCGCCGGCCGAATGGCCCGCGACGACGATGTGCTGGAGATTCGGAAAGTTCTTCTTGTTGGCGAGCTTGCGCAGGATCTCATCCATGAAGTCGAAGGCCGAGAGCGTGGGGTGCGACGTGGACATGCCGCCGGACCGCCACGTGTCGCCACGGTTGGGCCACACCACCTCATTCGGCTCGGGCTTGTCGGGTGACGCGATCACGTGCGGAGCGATGACGACGGTGTTGTCGAGCGCCCGGGCCAGAAACGCCGCGCTGGTGGCCGTCTCGAAGTAGTGGTCTGCATTGCGATTCGTGCCGTGCACCATGATGAGCGCGCGCGTCACGGCAGCGTTGGGGGTATCGAGCGAATAGGTCGAATACACCATCGACCGCGCCGGGCCGTCGCCGAGAGCGACCCACTGCTCGCAGGCTGCCGTTGGCGTCGTGCACGGCGCAACGGCTGCGGCGAACGGCGCGCGATTCAACGCGGAGGACGACGCGAGGACGGCGCCGATGGAGAAGAGAACGGGTACTCGCATGAAAGATGGGGCCTCGACCGGGAACATGGCTTTCGCGGGAGTGCTGCAGTGGGCACAATAGTACCTCCGATGCCGTCGACTCTACCAGAGTCGCACGGCGATGATGAGATTCAGCGGTGGCCTGAGACGGCTTGTAATCGTCCCTTACCGGCACGATTGTGTTCGACTGGTTGCCCTTCGGTCGCGTGCGGTTCATACTCGACCGCATGCTCAGAGGTATTCGCCTCCGTTGACCAGTCTGCGTCACACGATTCGACGCGCTGCGGTGCTCGCGTGCCTGGCGACAGCGGCCTGCGCGGTACCAGTCACCGCCGACGACTTGTCCGCGCTATCCGCGTCCGACAGCACGACCTGCCGGGAAATCCGGCAGGACAGTGCGCGGGCGAGCCGCGGGATCTCACGCATGATCGCGATTGAGGCGACGCGTCCTGCATCGCGATCTGTTGTCGTGGCGGTAGACTCGTTGAATCACCCTCGCTTCTTCAGCTCGATGGTGAATCGGAAGGCGGGGACCACGATGAAGATGCAGTCGGCCAGCGCGGCGTACGATGCGACCGGCCGCATGTCGCAGGCCGTGCGCACGTTCACGACGCGCGATATCACGTCCGGAACGGGTGATTCGAAGAGTGTCGCTCTCTCTGACGCCGACACCGCGCGGGTTCGAAGCTTGACGGCCGAGGTCCTGCGGCGATGCATCCGCTGATGGCGATCGGCGCGGCGCGATATGTCGGCCGGCGAGTGGCGTGGCTCGCCATCCGCGTGGCCGGAGTTTCCTTTGTGCTCGCCGGCACGGTCGTCGGGAGCGGGCTGCGGGCGCAGGCGCCCAAGCGGCTCCCGGCCGTTGCCGGCGAAGATCGCTGCATCTGTCGAAAAGTATTCGCGTGCGGCAACCTGACGTGAGTTGCGGGCGTTAAGGCAATCCGAGTCGTTGTTGGGGAGGCATCATGAGAGTGTCACTGCACGGTCTGGCGCTGTTGTTCGCCTTGAGTGTTCGAGCCCCGCTGGTCGCCCAGGCCACGCCGGGTGATACGCTGCGTCGCGCGGACGTTATCGCCGCAGCGAAGGAAATCATGCTGGCGGCCCGATACTGCACCCTCGTCACAATCGGGACGGACGGCCAGCCCCAAGCCAGGATCGTCGATCCTTTCCCGCCCGACTCGGATCTCACGATCTGGATCGCCACAAATCCGCTTACGCGGAAAGTGCAGGAGATCCACGGTGACCCGCGGGTGACGCTGTTGTATTTCAATGCGACGACTTTCGAATACGTCACGGTCATTGGTACAGCAGTGGCTGACACTGGATCGCTCGCGAAGGCCGGGCATTGGAAGGAGGCGTGGGCGTCGCTCTATAAAGACCGGAACCGAGGCGACGACTACCTCCTGCTCCGGATGAGGCCCTCACGCCTGGAAGTGGTCAGTGTCCGTCGTGGCATTGGCAATGACCCGAAGACGTGGCGCCCGGTGTCCGTCGACATTCGCCCGTAACACAGCGCCCTTTGCCGGGCGGGCGCCAATCACCATAGTGCCACACGTGCAACGAGGATCCCCATGATTCGCAAACTCAAGAACGGTAGTTATCGCCTCTACTCGTCGAAGAAGAATCCGAAAACAGGTCACCGGCGCAATTTGGGCACGTTCACGACTCGAGCAGCAGCCGAAAAGCATGAGCGTGAAGTGCAGTTCTTCAAGCGGCAGGGCTGATACGCCTCACGGTATCCTGTCCTCGCGAAGCATCTGCTGAAAGAGCAGCTGCCGGATGGCGGCTGGAACTGCCGGCGAGACCTCGGCGCGATGCACTCCTCGATGAACACAACCATCAGCGTGCTCGAGGGCCTGCGCCTGTATGAACTGCATCGCGAAGGTGACGTGCGCGCCCTGCGAGCTGCGAAACGCCATGCCCGGGAGTTCCTGTTGGCTCACCGCCTCTTCCGGTCCCACCGGACCGGGGACATCATCAAGTCCGCAGTCGGCAGCGCACGGACGGCCGCTGGTTGCTCGAACATACGTACAAGGGGAAGACGTATTTTGCGCTCGAATGGCTCATCGGCTACGCGCTCGGAATGATCCTCTTCGCTCTGGTGCCGGCGAACCTCATCGGCTGGATCATCATGCCGATCGGAACGGCCATCACGTTTTGGATAGCGTTAAAGAAAGTGAAAGGCGGCACGCTGCAGTACTATTCGTGGCTGAACCGAAACGTTGGCTTGCCGCCGCAGGATTTTGAAACGTTCCGATTCTGAGTTCGGTCACGACTTCATTCCATTTGGAGGGCTTCATGCCGCAGTATCTGATCGAGCGCGACATCCCGGGCGCAGGAAAGCTTACGCCGGCCGAACTGAAGGGCATCTCCCAGAAGTCATGCGGCGTGCTGAATCACATGGGACCGCAGATCCAGTGGGTCCACAGTTATGTCACTGATGACCGGATCTACTGCGTTTACCGGGCACCGAACGAGGAGATGGTGCGAGAGCATGCCCGCCAAGGTGGGTTCCCCGCGGACCGGGTGTCGGAGATCAAGACGACGATCGACCCGACGACCGCGGAGTAGCGCCGAGTTCGCGCTCTCGACCTGTTCCACGAGCCGAAGTACGCTATGCGCGAGCGACTTGAGTCTTGGCCGACGCCGCGTCCTTCGCGCCGTCATCGCTCCACCGGTGTGCCCACTTCCCGATTGCGTCCAGCGCCTTGGCCAGGCCGCGCCCCTTCTTGGTGAGCTCGTACTCCACACGCACCGGTGACGCCGGCACCACCGTCCGAACCACGATCGCTTCCGCCTCGAGCGCGTGCAGGCGGTCGGCAAGCATCCGGTCGGAGATCTCGGGAATCGCGGCGCGAAGTTCGGCGAACCGCGCCCGATCACGGATCAGCACGTAGATGATCGCGCCGGTCCACCGGCTTCCGATCAGCTCGATGGCACGGTGCAAGACCGGGCACACAGGCTTGGCAGGACTCATGCGATAGACGATAGAACCACCCTCCACTTGACGCCAGTAACTTACTAAAGTATAGTACATATACCGAAGTAAGTCAAATCATCCAGTTGGAGTGCGTTGCAATGATCGAATCCCCCGCCGCCTCACTCAGCGTTGTCGATGCCGCCTCAAGGCGGAGGTCGATTCGCACGTTTGTCCAGCAGCCCATCCCGCGCGAGGATCTCGAACAGATCATCGAGGTCGCGTCGCTCGCCCCGTCGGCATTCAACGCGCAGCCGTGGCGTTTCGTCGTCGTCGAGGACGCCGCGCTCAAGGCGAAGCTCGCCGCCGCCGCATTCAACCAGCGTCAGGTCCTTTCAGCGCCTGCGGTGATCGTCCTCTACACGGACATCGTCGATACCATCGCCAACGTCAACGAGATCATGCATCCCGGACTCCCCGCCGAACAGCGCGAGCAGTCGGTGACGAGGATCGTCGGGTTCCTCCAGGAAAAGGGCGAAGCCGACGCCGAGTCGTGGGGCGCTGCGCAGGGAAACATCGCGCTCGGTTTTCTCCTCCTCGCCGCCGAAGGGCTTGGGTACCAGAGTTCCGCGATGGCAGGCTTCGATCCCGAAGCGGTGAAGCAGCTTCTCGGCCTCCCGGCGAACGTGCGCGTCAACGCACTCGTTGCGGTCGGCAAGGGAGCGGAGGAAGGATTCCCGCATCATCGTCACCCGGTGTCACGGCTCGCGAAGTTCGTCTAAGCGGCGATTGTTCTTGGCTTCCGGCGGGCGTTTGCGGTGACGGCGACTCGTGCCCCAATTTGGTTCCATGACCCAATTCATCCGCCGTCGTGCGACGCGCTTCTCATTCACCGCGGCGCTCCTGCTCTTCCCGGGGCTTGCCGGAGCGCAAGCGGCCCGGAATGACGCCAAGGCCGCGCCCGTCTTTCAGAATGGCATGGCGCAGGTGGTCCCGGCGTTTCAGGATTCATCGAAGTGGATCCGCCACGACCTGTGGGTGGAGACCGACTTCGACACCGACCACGACGGCAAGAGGGACCGGGTACATGTCGACGTCACCCGCCCCGCGCAGACCGAAACGGAAGGACTGAAGGTCTCGATCGTCTACGGATCCAGTCCGTACTACGCCGGGACGGCGAAGAGCCAGGTTAATTGGGAAGTGAAGCAGGAGCTGGGCGCCGAACCGCAGCCGCGCGGCAAGATGAACGCGCCCGCGTATCAGCCGGACCGGCATCGCATCTCCAACGCGCTCGTCAGCGAATGGGTGCCGCGCGGCTTCGCGGTCGTGCACTCCGAGGCGAGCGGCACGGGGCTGTCGCAGGGCTGCCCGACCGTCGGCGACTACCCCGAGCGCGCGGCAATGAAGTTCGTGATCGATTGGCTCAACGGTCGCGCACGGGGATTCACGACTCCGTTGGGAAATGAAGAAGTGACAGCCGCGTCGTGGTCGACAGGAAAAGTCGGAATGATCGGCACGTCGTATGAAGGCACGCTTCCGCTCGCGGCGGCGACGACGGGCGTGAAGGGACTCGAGGTCGTCGTTCCCGTGTCGCCGAACACGTCCTACTACCACTACTATCGCTCCAACGGACTCGTTCGCTCGCCGGGCGGCTACCTCGGCGAGGACGTCGACGTCCTCTATGATTTCATCGCCAGCGGCGATTCCTCGGGTCGCGACAATTGCGACCGGATCTGGAAGAACGGCATCTTCGCCGGACCGAAGGGGCAGGATCGGGCGACCGGCGACATGAATGATTTCTGGTACGCGCGCGATCTGCTGCCCTTCGTGAAGAACATCAAGGCGGCGGTGCTGCTCGCGCACGGCTTCAACGACTACAACGTCGTGCCCGAACACAGCGTGCGCATCTACGATGAGATGAAGGCGCGCGGACTTCCGGTCTCGATCTACTTGCATCAGGGCGGTCATGGCGGCAATCCGCCCGCCGACATGGTGAACCGCTGGTTCAGCCACTACCTGTATGGCGTCGACAACGGAGTGGAGAAGGATCCGCCGGTGTGGATCGTCCAGGACTTTGCTTCACAAGCGCCGGGAGCGGTCGCGCCTGTCGCCCCGGTTGCCCCGGTCGCGGCGGCTCCAATTCCGCAGCGCGGTGGAGGGCGCGGACGAGTCACCGCGCCGCCGACGCCGTTCGCGTCGTTCCCGGTCCCAGGCTCCGTGCCGGTCGTGTTGCATCCGACGCCGGGCGGCACGGGCATCGCGGGGCTGTCGTTCATTGCCGCCGCGGAGGGATCGGAGAAACTCGTCGACGACGTCGCCATGAGCGGGAGCGCGAATGCGAGTGCGGCACGGTCGCCCAACCGACTCCTCTATGCGACCGCGACGGTCACCGACACCGTTCATATCTCCGGCACGCCACGCATCACGCTGCGCATCGCCTCGAACAAGCCGGCGGCGAATCTCAGCGTCTGGCTCGTGATGCTTCCCTATGACTCGGCGCGCGTTGGATCGCAGAGTCACGCCGGTGTGATCACGCATGGCTGGGCCGACATTCAGCACTACCAGTCGCTCGCCAAGGGCGGAAACTATGAGTCGAAGCGCGCTGGTGAGCCGCTCGTTCCCGGCAAATTCTACGATCTTACTTTCGACCTTCAGCCCGACGATGAATTTGTTCCGGCCGGCAAGCGGCTCGCGGTGATGATCATGTCGAGCGATCGCGAGTTCACGCTGTGGCCACACGCAGGCACCGAACTGACGGTCGATCTGGCGCACTCTTCGTTTTCAATTCCCATCGTCGGCGGCGTTGGTGCGCTCGCCAAGGCCGGAGCGATACACTAGTCCAGTGACTTCCGCGTTCGTGAGGAACGTTCGAGTGCGCGGTCGACAAGCTTGGCCAACGCCGTGGCCGCTCCGTGCACCGCCAACTCGACGGTCCCGGCGTGGTGAGTCACCGCGAGCGGTTTCCGGCCTTCGAAGCGCGCTTCCATCATGCATCGTTTGTCATCCGGGCCGCCCTTGGCGCCGTTCTCGTCCCCGAGATGAACTTCCACGCGCGTAATGTGATCGCTGAAATGTTTCAACGCGGCAGCCACGACGGTGCTGACGTGAGTGCTCAACGTTTCGTGGTCGCCAACGGCGTGGTCGGTATTGGTCAAAACCTGCACGGGGATCCTCTGTTGCACTGAAGAGTGATTTCTGGAAAGTTCCGGGGACGCGGAGTGCGCTCTACACAGCCGGCTCGTCGTCGCTGCCGCCGCGGAATCCGTCGGCAATGTGCTCTCCAGCTTCATCGTCGAACAGCGTCACCAGATCTTCGTCGGTCCCGGTCGCCTTTCCCGTGAGTTCCTCGGGCAGAGGCATGCGTCCCTCGAGCTCGGGGGTCTCGGGTCGGGTCGTGTCGCCATCTGCGTGCGACTCGGAGTTGTTCTTGCGCGGTTTCTTCATGGTGTTACGGTATCATTCCGCGCAGACTATCCATATCGGCTGAGAGGGTGATGGCGGGGGTAGCACGAACGGGGGAGTCGGGTGCCGTCGCGTCGGGGATCGATCCGTTCGTGCGTTCGCGTCCGCGCATTGCGCCGCGTACGTTTTGCGACGTGACCGCAACCCTCGATCAAGCCACTTTCATATGAAACGTTTCGCCTTCGCGCTCTGCGCGGCCATCCCGCTCGCGCTCCCCGCGCAACAGCCGCGCCCCGCATTCGACGTGGCCGAAGCGACGNNGCGGTGATCGCGGTGAGCCCGACAGCGC
The DNA here is from genome assembly GCA_003171215.1 of Gemmatimonadota bacterium. Lineage (GTDB taxonomy): Bacteria > Gemmatimonadota > Gemmatimonadetes > Gemmatimonadales > Gemmatimonadaceae > Fen-1231. The sequence goes on from PMYN01000079.1 coordinate 28,361, forward strand.
TCGCAGAAGCAGACGCGCTCGACCGCGAACGCGCGGCCGGGCACGTGCGCGGGCCGCTGCACGGCATTCCCGTCGCCCTGAAGGACAACATTCACACGACGAATATTGCCACGACAGGCGGCGCGCTCGCCTTCAAGGGACTCGTGCCGCCGTATGAGGCGACGCTCACGAAGAATCTCAAGGACGCGGGCGCGATCATCATCGCCAAGACGGTGATGACCGAACTGGCGAACTGGGTGGCCGGCGGCCCCACGCCGATGCCGGGCAACTACAGCGCCGTGGGCGGCTACGGGATGAACCCGTACGATCCCCGTCCCGATCCGCGTCCGGGCTTCAACGACGGCCGTGCCGTGATGGGTACGGGCGGATCGAGTTCGGGCATCGGTACGGCGGCGAGTTTCTGGGCCGCGAATGTCGGCACCGAAACTTCGGGCTCGGTGCTCAGCCCGGCGAACCAGAACATGCTCGTCGGTATCAAGCCGACGGTGGGACGCATCAGCCGCTATGGCGTCATTCCCATCACCGCCGACCAGGATACGCCAGGCCCGATGACGCGCACCGTCGAGGACGCCGCGATCATGCTCGGCGCGCTCGAGAGTCCGGCGCCCGACCCGAACGATCCGGCCACTCGCATCTGTACGCCGCCCGCCAATCGCGACTACCGACCGTACCTGAAGCGCGACGCGCTGAAGGGCGCGCGTATCGGCATTCCGCGCGCCTTCTATTTCGAGCCGTTCACCGTTCCGGGCACCACCATGCCGCGCGGCGGATTGAGTGCTGCGCAGACCGCACTTATGGCCGACGCGATCGCGGCGCTGAAGAAGGAAGGCGCGGTGATCGTGGATCCCGCGAACATTCCGAGCGTGGTCACCGCCGACACGCTGCGGAACATTCTGTTCTGGAACACGTGCAGCGGCGCGGAAAATCGGAAGGGGCACAATGCGAACTGTTCCATCGATTTCAATTACGGCATGAAGCGCGACTTCAACGCGTGGCTTGCTTCACTCGGTTCCGCGGCGCCGTTCCGCACGCTGACGGAACTGCGCTGGTTCAACATCGCCAATGCCGGACGAGGCGCGATGAAGTACGGTCAGTCGCAGCTCGACATCTCGGACGAGATGGATCTCATAGCCGACAAGGCGAAGTACGATGCCGATCGCGCGAAGGACGTCGACCTCGGCGGCCCGCACGGAATCGCGCAGGTGATGGAAGCGGAGCGGCTCGACGCGGTGCTCTTTCCGGGCGCGAACGGCGCGGCGATCGCGGCGAAGCCGGGCTACCCGACGGTGATCGTCCCGTTCGGCCGCGTGCCCAGCGCGCCGGTGCCGGGCTTTCCGCCCGGATTCGACGCGCAGGCGGTGCCCTACGGCGTGAGCTTCACGGGCACCGCGTGCAGCGAGCCGCGGCTGATCGAGCTCGGGTACGCGTTCGAGCAGGCCACCAAGCGGCGCGTGGCGCCGGTGCTCAAGTAGCGCGTAGCCCGCATCTAAAACCAGTACGTCGCGAATACCATCGTGACGTTCGAGGTGACCGTCTATCCGGACCCCGCGAGCGTGCGGGTTCACGAGAAATCCGGATTCGAGAAAGTCGCGCACTTCAGGGAAAATGGTCTCAAGTTCGATCGGTGGATCGATGTGGGGTATTGGCAGCTGATGCTGTGCGGCGGCGGTATGCCTACAACCAAGGGGCGGACCCCCGATACCAGATGAGCGCCCGCAAACGAATACTCCATGAGTATGGGTTCGTCATCGTTGTACGCCGTAATTGCGCTGATGCTGGCGTTGCCATCGGCGGCCCGCCGTCC